>DASZQT010000033.1:0-7978 GCA_035549515.1 Pseudolabrys sp.
CGCGCTCGCCCGGCACGAGCTCGAGATATTGCCCGCCGAAGGAATGGCTGTGGCCGGTCGTGAAATTGCGGAACGACATCTTGAAGCCGCCGCCGACCTTGCCGTCGAACTGATGCACGGTGCAGGTATAGCCGTTCGGCGGCAGCCACTTCGCCATCGCGTCCGCTTCGACGAAGGCGCGATAGACCTTCTCGGGCTTGGTGGTCAGAACGCGGTGCAGGCGAACGGTGCCGGGCATTGTTCCTCCGTAAATTATTCAGCCGGTGGGTTACGCGCCACCCGAAACGGGGTGGCGCTAACCCACCCTACAGCTTCTTAAGCCACGCTTCCGCCAGCTGGCGCACGTTGGCGGGCGCGGTGCCGCCGTAGCTGACGCGGCTTTCGACCGAGCGGTCGACCGAGAGCACCGAGAACACATCGGACGTGATCTTCGGCTCGATTGCCTGCATGGCGGCTAGCGGCAAATGATCGAGCGCGACCCCGTCTTCCACCGCCTTGGCGACGATGCGGCCGGTGACGTGATGCGCCTCGCGGAACGGAATTTTCAGCGCGCGCACCAGCCAGTCGGCAAGATCGGTGGCGGTTGAATAGCCCTCGCCGGCGGCTTGCCGCATGCGCGCGGCGTCGGGCTCCATGTCGGCGATCATGCCGGTCATCGCCGCCACCGCGAGCGAGAGCGCGGAGAGCGCGTCCATGGCGCCTTCCTTGTCCTCCTGCATGTCCTTGGCATAGGCGAGCGGCAGGCCCTTCATCACGATCAGCATGCCGTTGAGCGCGCCGATGATGCGGCCGGTCTTGGCGCGCACCAGTTCGGCGGCATCCGGGTTGCGCTTCTGCGGCATCATCGAGGAGCCGGTGGTGAATTTGTCGGAGAGCTTCACGAGACCGACCAAAGGCGAGGTCCAGATCACGATCTCTTCCGCGAGCCGCGACAGATGCACCGCGGCGATGGAAGCCGCGGCCAAAGTCTCCATCACGAAATCGCGGTCGGACACCGCGTCGAGCGAGTTCGCGGTCGGCCGGTCGAAGCCGAGCGCCTTCGCGGTCATGTCGCGGTCGAGCGGGAACGAGGTGCCGGCGAGCGCGCCGGAGCCGAGCGGAGACTCGTTCAGCCTTTTGCGCGCATCGGCAAAGCGGCCGCGGTCGCGCGCGGCCATCTCGACATAGGCGAGCAGATGGTGGCCGAAGGTCACCGGCTGCGCGGTCTGCAAATGCGTAAAGCCCGGCATCACGGTGCCGGCATGCGTGAGCGCCTTTCGCGCCAGCGCCTTCTGCAGGCCGGCGAGCGCGGCGTCGGTGGTGTCGATGGAATCGCGCACCCAGAGCTTGAAATCGGTCGCCACCGGGTCGTTGCGCGAGCGCGCGGTGTGCAGCCGCCCGGCCGGCGCCCCGATCATGTCGGCCAGCCGCCCCTCCACGTTCATGTGGATGTCCTCGAGCGCGCGCTGGAACGAGAAGCTGCCCTGTTCGATCTCTGACAGAATCGTGTCTAGACCGTGAGCGATCGATTTCGCATCGTCCGCCGCAATGATGCCTTGCTTGGCCAGCATGTCGGCATGGGCCTTGGACGCCGCGATGTCCTGGCGGTAAAGATGCCGGTCGAAGTCGATGGAGGCGTTGATCTCCTCCATGATGGCATCCGGGCCGGAGGCGAAGCGTCCGCCCCACATCTTGTTGCTCATGGGCCTGCTCTATTGGGCTGTTCTACCGAGGTTTTCGTCGATCATGATTGAGCCGACCCCTTCTCCATCCAGTTTCGCCAAGAAGCGGCTCGCCCTGGTGCTGGCGGGCGGCGTCGCCGGAATAGTGGTCGGGCTGGCCGGGGTATACGGGATTAGTGCCTTGCTCCGCAACGCGGGGAGCGGCGATACGGCCTGCCGGCCGGCGGTGGCGCTCGCCCAGAAGGTGGCGCCGTTCGCGCGCGGCGAGGTGGCGGCGGTCAATGTGGCCAAGAGCCCGCTGAAGATCCCGAATTTCGACTTCGTCGACGGCGAGGGCAAGAAATTTACCCTCGCCTCGTTCCAGGGGCGCACGGTGCTCTTGAACCTGTGGGCCACCTGGTGCGTGCCCTGCCGCAAGGAGATGCCGACGCTCGACGCGCTGGAAACGAAGCTGGGTGGGCCGGATTTCCAGGTGGTGGCCGTGAACATCGACACCCGCGATCCGGACAAGCCGAAGGAATTCCTGAAACAGATCGGCGCGAGCAAACTGCCCTATTACGCGGACTCGAGCGCCAAGGCGTTCCAGGAGCTCAAGTCGGTCGGCCGCGCCTTCGGCATGCCGACCACGGTGCTGGTCGATCCCAAGGGCTGCGAAATAGGCACCATCGCCGGCCCCGCCGAATGGGCGAGCGAGGATGCCGTGAAGCTGATCAAGGCGGCGCTCGGGAAGGGTTGAGCAAGACGCCGGTCAGTTGGTCGCGTTCCTGACAATGGGACCGAAGGTCAGCACGACGCCCTTGCCGGAATAATTCATGTGGGCGTCGTTCTTGATGCTCGCCTTGATGGCAGGCTCGACCGCCTTGAGCCGGACCGATGCATCCGCATCGAGACTACCGGTATTCTTCCTTTGGAAGTCGATATCGCCCGTCGTGACCGACAGAATTTGATAGATGCCCCAGTTCTGCCCGGCGATATTTCCGCGCCAGGACGCGCAATCTTTGCGGAACGCGCGCGCGTTAAAAATCTTCTCGGCATCATTGTATGAGATATAGCTGCGCTTCGCGTTTGTGAGCTTGTAGGTGAAGTAGTCGCTGAACGACCCGCTCAGGCCGACCTTGACGAGCGTGGTTTGAATGCCGCTCAGCGCGCCGCTTGCGTCAAGATTGTTTTGCAGGTCGATGTCCGCGACCGACTCTCCGGGACTGGCCTTTACGCCGTAGACAGCCAGATTGACGTCGCAGAGACTTTCGAGATTGGCAGGCTTTGTAATTTCGGCCGTGGGCCGCTCGCGCACGAAGTAAAGCGATCCCACTTGGACGCCGGCGCGCGGCGGACGCAATTCCCGCTCTCCGGTCGATGACGCCGTTGTCATGTCGCAACCGGCCAAAAGCACGGCTGACGCGACCACGTACCAGATTTTATTCATTGCACCCCCCACACAACCGACAAAACTACCCTACTACCTAACCGCGAGCACAACCATCGCTGGTTTCTGTGTCAACTACGCGCATGAGGTTATCCACAGCCTATGCGCGGCAACCTTTCGGGGCACATCTTTCTGCGGGAAGGGCATTGCCCGACGTTGAAAGCGCCCAGCAGCCCGCCGACCGTCAGCGGCGACGGGCGCGAACGGCGCGCGCTTGACTCTTCCGTCAGCACGTCCCATACTTAACCACATGGTTTACTATTCCAACGCCACGCTCGACCGCACCTTTGCCGCGCTCGCCGATCCGACCCGGCGCGCGCTGCTCGCGCAATTGAGCGAAACCGAAAGCCTGTCGGTCAGCGAACTGGCGCGGCCTTTCGATATCTCGCTGCCGGCGGTGATGAAGCATCTCGACGTGCTGTCGGACGCCGGCTTGATCGCGCGCGAAAAGACCGGCCGCACCGTCGCCTGTCGGCTCAAGGCCGAACCGATGCGCGCCGCCACCGAATGGCTCAATCGCTATCAACGCTTCTGGAGCGAGCGGCTCGACCGGCTCGCAGCATATTTAGAGGAGGATGAGTCATGGACGCCAAGCTCACCACCAAGCCAAGCCTCACCATCAAGCCAAGCCTCACCATCAACCGCCGTTTCAAAGCCGCGCCGGCGCGGGTCTACGCCGCGTGGACGGAGCCCGCGCAAATAGTGCGCTGGTTCGGGCCCGGCGACACCACCGTCATCGAGGCGGTGTTCGAACTGCACGTCGGCGGCCGCTTCATGATCCACGGCCGTTCCGCCGGTTCGGGCGAGGACCATCGCGCGTCCGGTATCGTGCAGGAGGTCGTGCCCAACCGGAAGCTCGTCTACACCTGGTCCTGGCAGTCGACGCCGGAACGGGAATCCCTGGTCACGGTTGAGTTCAAGCCGGACGGTGACGGCACGCTGTTCACCCTCACGCACGAACAGTTCTTCGACGAAGCCGCGCGCGACCGCCACAACATCGGCTGGACCAGCGCCATCGACAAACTCGAAGCCTATCTCGCGTGATTTTTCGTCTGTCATTCCGGGGCGCCCGTCTTTAGCCCGCAGGGCGAAGACGGGCGAACCTGGAATCCAGATGCAAACGCAAAGTTCATTTTTGGATTCCGGGTCCGCTCGCCGCGCTCGCGCCCAGGAATGACGAAATAGACAACAGGAGTCGACCATGACCTGGACGCACGGGCATTTCTTCTGGAACGAGCTGATGACGCGCGACGCCGAGAAGGCGAAAAAGTTCTATGGCGACACGCTCGGCTGGCGCTTCGACGGGATGCCGATGCCGGACGGCACCTATTGGGTCGCCAAGACAAGCGACAAGCCCGGCGACAGGCCGGTCGGCGGCATCTTCACCATGAACGGCGCGGCCTTCGACGGCGTTCCGGAACATTGGATGGGCTATATCGCGGTCGACGACATCGATGCGCGGCTGAAAAAGGCGCAGTCCGCCGGCGCCACGGTGTTGAAGCCGGCCTTCGAAATTCCGGGCGTCGGGCGCATCGCCATCCTGAAAGAACCGGGCGCCGCCGTGGTCGGCTGGATCACGCCGGCCACGCAGTAAGAGCCGCTGTTGCGCTTATCCCTCCCCTGCAAGGGGAGGGTGGCGCCGCGCAGCGGCGCCGGGTGGGGTTTATTCTCCGGCGCGATTGCCCCCACCCGGCCGCTCGCTGTCGCTCGCGTCCACCCTCCCCCGCAAGCGGGGGAGGGATCGGAAGACCTCGCACGCCGACGCGTGCGCCCCGGAATGACAGTTCAAAATCAACGGAGTTCGCACCATGCAACACACAGTCGTTTCGCAAGACGAGTGGCTGGCCGCGCGCAAGGCGCTGCTCGCCAAGGAAAAGGAATTCAGCAAAACGCGCGATGCCTTGAGCGCCGCGCGCCGCGACCTGCCCTGGGTGAAGGTCGATAAGAACTACGTGTTCGACACGCCGAACGGCAAACGCTCGCTCGCCGACCTGTTCGGGGATAAGAGCCAGCTCATCGTCTATCACTTCATGCTCGGTCCCGGCTGGGTGCAGGGTTGCCCGAGCTGCTCTTATCTGGCCGATCATTTCGACGGCGCCAATATCCATCTGGCGCAGCGCGATGTGGCGCTTACGGTCGTCTCGCGCGCGCCGCTCGCCGAGATCCAGGCTTATCAGAAGCGCATGGGCTGGCGCTTCCCCTGGGTGTCTGCCTTCGGCACTGACTTCAATCACGACTTCCACGTCTCGTTCGCGCCCGACGAAAAGGCGACGGCCGAGTACAATTACGCCAAGAGCGGCTTTCCGCGCGAGGAAGCACCCGGCCTGAGCGCCTTCATCAAGGACAATGGCGCCGTCTACCACACCTATTCGACCTATGCGCGCGGGCTCGACATCCTGATCGGCGCCTACAATTTCCTCGACATGACGCCGAAGGGCCGCGACGAGGCGGGCCTGCGGCACGGCATGGCCTGGGTCAAACGGCACGACGAGTATGACGCCGCGCCGGTCATCCCGCGCGCCGGCTGCTGCGGCTGAAAGACATAACCACAGGGGAGAATCGATCATGAAGCTATACGGATTTCCGCCTTCGCCGCGCACCTGGCAGGTGCGAGCCATCGCCGCCCATCTCGGCATCCCGCTGGAATTCGAATTCGTCGACCTGACCAAGGGCGCCCAACATGCGCCCAGCTATCGCGCGCTCAATCCGACGGGGCGCGCGCCGACCTTGGTCGACGGCGAGTTCAAGCTTTGGGAAACGGCGGCAATCACGCAA
This sequence comes from Pseudolabrys sp., assembly GCA_035549515.1. GTDB lineage: Bacteria > Pseudomonadota > Alphaproteobacteria > Rhizobiales > Xanthobacteraceae > Pseudolabrys. The sequence continues at coordinate 5,863 of DASZQT010000033.1, forward strand.
TATCTCGCGAGCCTGACGCCGACCACGCTGTGGCCGGACGACAAACGCACACGCGCCGACATCATGCGCTGGCAAAGCTGGGAGATCGCGCACTGGGAAAAAGACGCGTGCGTCCCGCTCGTGGTCGAGCGCATCGTGAAGCAGATCCTCAACGCCGGTCCGCCGGACGAGGCAATCGTGGCGCGCGCGCTGGAGGCCTTCCACCGCGAGGCAAAGATGCTCGATGCGCATCTGGCCAAGCAGCGTTATCTCGTCGGCGACGCCATCACCCTCGCCGATTTCGCCGTGGCGTCTGTCCTGTTCTATGCCGAACGCGCCGACCTGCCGCTCGCCGATTACCCGCACATCAAGGAATGGTTCGGCCGCCTCGCCGCGCTGCCGTGCTGGACCGAAACCGCCCCGCAAGCCTCCGCCGCCGCGGCGGCGTAAGGCGTCCCCGTCGCCCCTGGCCGCCCGGCGCGGTGCGCGCCGGGCGGCCGGGAGCCGGCGATCGACCAGCCAGGGCGATCGTCACCGCATTAGCGCCTACTTTACATTCATATTCGCTATACTCAGCTGAACGGTAGCAGACGCTTCAACCGGAGCAGGGTATGGCCAACCGACTGACGACCACGCAACCCCCTGTGGCAATGCGGTATCGGCGGACGGCCGCCATCCTGGCGCTCGCGGGTGTGGCCGCGCTGACGGCACCAATCGCCGACGCCCTGGCGAAGCACGCGCGACCCAGGCAATCCGCCGAGGCAATCGCGCCGCGCCCTGCCGGCGAGCCGATCATGGCGATCGTCTCCATCCAGAGCCAACAGGTCACTTTCTACGATGCCGACGGCTGGATTCTGCGCGCCCCGGTGTCGACCGGCGTCACCGGACGCGAGACGCCGGCCGGCGTCTTCGCCGTCATCGAGAAGGACAAGGACCACCACTCGACGATGTACGACGATGCCTGGATGCCGAACATGCAGCGCATCACCTGGAACGGCATCGCCCTGCACGGCGGGCCGCTGCCGGGCTACGCGGCCTCGCATGGCTGCATCCGGATGCCCTACGACTTTGCCGAAAGTCTCTTCGAGAAGACCTGGATCGGGATGCGGGTGATCATCTCGCCCAACGACGCGGTCCCGGTCGACATTTCCAACCCGAAGCTCCTCACCCCCAACGCGGAGGCCATCGCCGCGGCTCCGGCGCGTGCCGACAGGCTCAACGGTGAGGCTGCGGATGCCAAAAGGGTGGCCGACGAAGCCAAGAAACTCGCCATACGCACGAAACGCGAGGCGGCCTCGCTCACGGCGTCGCTGCGCAAGCTGAACCTCGCCAAGACCCGCGCCGACGCCGCGCTCGCCTCCGCCGACCGGGCGCTCGCCGCGGCGAAGACCGACGAAGCCAAGGCGCGCGCCGAGGAGCGCAAGCAGAAGGCCGCCGCCAAGGCCGCGGAAGCGGGAACGCAGTTCGACACCGCCACGGCCAAAGCCCAATCGGAACGCGACGCCGAGACAGCCGCCCAGGCGGCCCTGAAGGCGGCCGATGCCAAGAAGACGGCCACCGCCAAGGCGGCAACCGAAGCCAGGCTCGCGCTCGAACCGGTCTCGGTCTACATCAGCCGCGCCACGCAGAAACTTTACGTTCGGCGCAACACGCACAAGCCCTGGCCGGACGGCGGCGAGGTGTTCGACTCGTCCATCGAGGTTCCGGTCACCATCCGCGATCCCGACAAACCGATCGGCACGCATGTGTTCACCGCGATGGCGCGCCAGGGCGATGGGCTGCGCTGGAGCGTGGTCAGTATCGACAACGGGGATACCGCCAAGGACGCGCTCGACCGCGTCACCATCCCGCAGGACGTGCTCGCGCGCATCGCGCCGACCGCGGTGCCGCGATCCTCGATCATCATCTCGGACGAGCCGCTGAGCAAGGAAACCAACTATCGCACCGAGTTCGTCGCGGTGCTGAGCAACCAGCCGCAGGGCGGGTTCATCACGCGCAAGCCGACTCCCAAGACCGACTATGCCGACGACGATCGCTGGGGCGGCGGCTTCTTTTCTTACCAGAGCGGCTATTACCAACGCGGCTGGGAGCGCGGCGGCTATTATCGCCCGCGCCGGACCTGGCCGTGGTAGGCGGT
>DASZQT010000034.1:0-3002 GCA_035549515.1 Pseudolabrys sp.
CGAGACCTGAAAGTCTCGCCGACGCCCTCGGTGCATTTAAGGCCGCAATGTCGTCCAACGCCGCAATGTCGTCCGTCGGACCGCAGTTAATCGGATGACCGGCGTGAGTGTGGCGCGTTCTCAGCCGCCCGACTTCAGCCGCTTGTTGCAGGCGCTCCAGAACTTCGGCCAGGTCGTTCCCTTCTCGACCGTGCCCGCGGCCTTGGCCGCCTTCCATTCCGCCCCGCATTTCTTCTGCCGCTCGCGCGCCGCGATTTGTCCCGGCGTTTGGCCTTTGGCCGGTTTGGCTGGCGTCGCGGCCGGTTGCGCGGTTTGCGGCGCGCCGGACTGCGCCAGCGCCAGGCATGGCGCGGTCAACAGGCCGGCGGCGATGGTAAGCACCATAATAGGCCGGTACATCGGTCCCCCTTGCTTTCTTAGTTTCGGGCTTAGTTTCGAGTGGGATGCAGCGCGCCGCCAAAGCCATGCGGGCCTGCAACCGCGAATACCAGACTACCGAGCATCGGTTGTATTCGTCCAGGGCCAATGGAGCCCGATTCCGCGAGAAAGGGCGGCCCGCGGCACCGGCTGCGCCCGTTGCAGTTTGGCGCGCGCGGCCGTTAAGTCGCGGGCGGATCCTTGATCCCTCATCCCGAATGGAGCGGCGACATGGCGCGCGCGGTAAAGCGGACGGCGAAAGCAAAGGTCAAACCGGCAGCCAAACGATCCGCCAAGCGCGCGAGGCGACCGGCCGCCAAAGCGAGCAGGCCGATCGAGCTCTATTACTGGCCGACGCCGAACGGCTTCAAAGCCTCCATCATGCTGGAGGAGTGCAAGCTGCCTTACACCATGATCCCGGTGAACATCTCGATCGGCGAACAGTTCAAGCCGGACTTCTTGAAAATTTCGCCGAACTACCGCATGCCGGCGATCGTCGATCCTGCCGGGCCCGGCGGTCGTCCGATCTCGGTGTTCGAGTCGGGCGCCATCCTGCAATATCTCGGCCGCAAGACCGGCAAGTTCTATCCGCGCGACGAACGCGGCCGCGTCGAGGTCGAGCAATGGCTGTTCTGGCAGATGGGCGGCCTAGGCCCGATGGCCGGCCAGCTCAACCACTTCAAGCGCTACGCGCGCGAGAGCTTGCCCTACGCGATCAAGCGCTACGAGGACGAAGTCAACCGGCTCTACGGCGTGATGAACACGCGGCTTGCGGATCGCGAATTTCTCGCCGGCAAATATTCCATCGCCGACATGGCCTGCGTCGGCTGGGTCAACCTGTGGAAGGGCCAGGGGCAGGACATCGAGCAGTTTCCCAACCTGAGGCGCTGGCTCACGACGGTGAAGGCGCGGCCGGCCGTCCAGCGCGGCATGGCGCTCGGCCTGGACCTGCGTCAGAGCGTCGACATGAAGGATCCGAACGTGCAGGCGGTGCTGTTCGGTCAGCGTGCGCGCACGGCTTGAGACGAGCGACGCGTGTCGGCGACACGGCCTTGCGATGTCGTCGAAGTGGTTAGCCGGCTTTGAACGAGCGCGGTTAGCGCTTCGTCACCGAATTGTCGCGACCCTCGATTTATGCCGGTATTTCGCTGCTTTTTCGCATCGGACGACGGTAGCCGGCGGCTGTTCTTCACCTTCTCTTCATCGCAACGCTTAAACTGTCATTCAAATTTTCTCCCGAAGATCGTGCCTGTTCGCGGCGGCATGTGTGGCGCCGGACAACAGGGACGAGGCGATCGGCAGGCGGGGGCCTTTACCGGTCGCGATAAGAACGGGAGGCCGCAATGGCTGACATGGAAATGACCGCCGCGTTGAGCGAGCCCGCCGGTGCCGAAGACTGCTTCGGACTGGCGATGAGCTATTCGGCGGGGGCAGGGGTTTCGGTCGATCTGATCGAAGCGCACAAGTGGTTCAACATCGCCGCCATGCGCGGGCACAAGGATGCCGCGCGCCTGCGCCGCGAAATCGCCGAGCAGATGAGCGACGCCGAGATCGGTTGCGCGCAACGGGCCGCGCGCGACTGGTTGAAGCACCATCCGCCGGCCCCGGCCCCGCAAGCGGCCGCTCTCGTCGCAGCATAACGAGCGCCGTCAACTTCGCGGGCGGGATGCTGGCGCGCCGCTGATCGGCCGCGGGTGACGCCGCGTTAGTCTTGCCGGTGTTTGCGCTTGCGCGGAGCGCGCTGCGGCTCACTATCCGAGCCGAACGGCTTGCCGTCATAGAACTGATTGGGCTGGCACGTTCCGCCGGCCCCGCTGACGGCGGCCCGGCACTGTTCGTAGGTAACGAAGCCGCAATTGGTACCGAGGTCGGTGCTAAGGCCGTATTGCGCGCACCACTTGTAGGGATCGGCGTGGCCCGCGCCCGGCGCGAAGAGCGCGAGCGTCGCTGCCGTCGCCAGCACGAACCGCATCGACCGCATGAGCCTATCTCCCTGGTTGGGCGAGCTATGAACCTTAACCCGCCACTTGTCTGCCGAGTTCACCCGCTTGCGCACAAATATCGGCGAGCGGACGGCGGTATAATGACGTACGTCAATTGCGCTGCCGCGTTCTCCACGGACCGCACGCGTCTACGGTTTGACCGCGCATCCCATATTCTATAGGCCTTGCCCCCACGCGGAGACGTGGCCGAGTGGCTGAAGGCGGCGGTTTGCTAAACCGTTATAGGGTTGCAAAGCTCTATCGAGGGTTCGAATCCCTCCGTCTCCGCCATCCTGCTTCGCGCTGACGCGCTTCGCAGGGCTTTTCGAAGTCGGTGGCGCGAATCAGGATGCCCTTCGGGTCTTTAGGGTAGAAGGGCTAAACTACGTTCTACGTGTAGTTGTTAGAAAGCCTTTCCGCAGCCGGCGAGCGGTACGGGGGCTGTCCGCCGACCCCAGGCGACGGCTCGACGAGCATAATTCGGGTCGCTCTTCGCACACCGCGAAATTTCGGCCCTGGCGTGTCGGGACACGCCTTCGCGCCTAAACGGCTATGGTAATTGCGCCGTAACCCCTTCCTTGATCCTGCTTCGCGCTGAGCCCT
>DASZQT010000035.1:0-9134 GCA_035549515.1 Pseudolabrys sp.
GCCGCCTTGCCGGCGACGTCGGCGAGCGGATGCCGCCACACCAGGGTGCCGAGCGCGGCCACGCTCATCAGGCCCCAGCCCATCATGCCGAGCCAGGCGGTCGGCACGTGCAAAAACATGATCTTGACGGTGGCGCCCTGCTGGTAGTCGTCGGGCGCGCCCACGGCGCGGGCCAGCCCGAAGGCGAACAAAAGCACCGTCGCCGCCGCGAGCCAGGGCAGCACACGGTTGACGAGGTTCAGGAAGCGCGTCGGGTTGGCGAGGTCGATGACGGCCATTGGGCGGCTATTTAGTCGTACCGGAAGTTGCGGGCAACACGGTCATTCCAGGCCGTGGCGCAGTGCCGCGGCGGCGGCCACCGGCCCCAGCACCAGGGAACCCAAGGATAACGCACAAAGAATGGTGAAAGGGGGGCCGAATGGCGTCGGTCCGGTAATGGCGGCATTGGCGGCGGCCACGCCGAAAATCAGCACCGGAATGGTCAGCGGCAGCACCAATACCGCAAGCAGCAGCCCGCCGCGCCGGAGCGCGACCGAGAGCGCCGCCCCGACCAGACCGATGAAAGTCAGCGCCGGCGTGCCCGCGAGCAGGGTCAGCGCCACCACGCCCATGGCGCGCAATTCGACATTGAGCATCAGCCCGAGCACCGGGGAAATGATGACCAGCGGCAGGCCGGTGGTGAGCCAATGCGCCATGGCCTTGGCGGCGACCGCCACTTCGAGCGGCAGCGGACCCATCATCAGGAGGTCGAGCGAGCCGTCCTCATGATCCGTCGCGAACAGCCGGTCGAGCGCCAGCAAGCTCGCCAGCAGCGCGCCCAGCCACAGGATAGCCGGGCCGATGCGCGCCAGCAGGTTGAGGTCGGGGCCGACCGCAAAGGGCATCATCACCACGACGATCAGGAAGAACAACGCGCCCATCAGCGCGCCGCCGCCGACCCGCACCGAGAGCCGCATGTCGCGTCTGATGAGGGCCAACAGCGCGTTCATGTCCGGGCCTTTGAGCGGAGCGCGCTCCCCTCCCCACACGCGCACTTGCGCGTGGCGGGGAGGGGTCGGGGGTGGGGGGTAGAACCATTGCAGCGAGGCGAGCGTTGCAGGCGCATCGCAAGGCCCCCCACCCCGATCCTCATCGCTGTCGCGATGATGATTGACCCTCCCCGCCGCTTCGCGGGGGGAGGGAGGGAGTCTGCGGCACAGCTCGGCCTCATCACCGCGCGCTCCCCAATTTCAGTTCCCGCGGCGCGTCGAGGCCAATGGGTCCGTGGGTGGCCGCGATGATGAGGCCGCCGCCGGCAAGGTGGTCGCGCATCAGCTCGGCCAGCCGGACCTGCGAGGGCGCATCGAGTGCCGAGGTCGGCTCGTCCAAAAGCCATATCGGCCGCTTGACCGCGATCAGCCGCGCGATCGACAGCCGCCGGCGCTGGCCCGCCGACAGGTAAGCCGCCGGCAGCCCGGCGAGCGGCGCGAGGGCGACCGCTTCCAGCGCCGACACGGCCGCCGCGCGCGAACCGCCCAGATAGTCGGTCCAGAATTCGAGATTTTCACCGACCGAAAGCGACGGCTTCAGCGCATCGTGGTGGCCAAGGTAATGCGCCTGTTCGGCGAGCGTCGCCTCCGGGTCGCCACCGCTGAACTCGATCCGCCCGTCCGCGATATGGACCAGCCCGGCGATCATGCGCAGCAGGGAAGATTTTCCCGCGCCATTGCGCCCGGTGACGATCATTGCCTCGCCGCCGGCCACGTTGAAATTCAAATCTCGGAATACGAGGCGGCCGCCGCGGCTGCAGGCCAGATTGTCCACATCAAGCCGCATCAGTCGGCCTTGGGCTCGGGCGCGCGCCGCAGGCCTGCGATGCAAAAGGCGGCATGCCACGAAAGTCTGCGCATATTGTAGAACGATTCCGGTTAATCTGGCGTCGGCCGCGAAGAAGCCTTATAAGCCCGCACCTGCGGCTTACGAACTGGTTTTCGGGCTCAAGTCCCGCCAGCCGAGATATTCGGTCACGGCGAGCTTAGACCGAAGCCGTGCCGATGTCCCGGGCCGGGAATGGAACCACCAACATGACGTCTCTCGACAGCTTCAAATGCTGCAAGACCCTCAAGGTCGGCAGCAAAACTTATGCTTATTACAGCCTCCCCATCGCCGAAAAGAACGGCCTGAAAGGCATCTCCCGCCTGCCCTTCTCGATGAAGGTGCTCCTGGAAAACCTGCTGCGCAATGAAGACGGGCGCACGGTGACCAAGGACGACATCAAGGCGGTCGCCGAATGGCTCAAGACCAAGTCGTCGGACCGCGAGATCGCCTTCCGCCCGGCGCGCGTGCTGATGCAGGACTTCACCGGCGTGCCCGCCGTCGTGGATCTTGCCGCCATGCGCGACGCGATGGAGGCGCTCGGCGGCGATCCCAAGAAGATCAATCCGCTCATTCCGGTCGACCTCGTGGTCGACCACTCGGTGGCGGTCACCTTCTTCGGCAACAACCAGGCCTTCAAGAAGAACGTCGAAGAGGAATACCGGCAGAACCAGGAGCGCTACAAATTCCTGAAATGGGCGCAGCGCTCGTTCGATAACTTCAGCGTGGTGCCGCCCGGCACCGGCATCTGTCACCAGGTCAACCTCGAATATCTCTCGCGCGTGGTCTGGACCAAGAAGGACAAGGTCACGGCCGACGGCAAGACCGCGACCATGGAGGTCGCCTATCCCGACACGCTGGTCGGAACGGACTCTCACACGACCATGGTCAACGGCCTGTCGGTGCTCGGTTGGGGCGTCGGCGGCATCGAGGCGGAAGCCGCCATGCTCGGCCAGCCGCAGTCCATGCTGCTGCCCGAGGTGATCGGCTTCAAGCTCACCGGCCGCATGAAGGAAGGCGTCACCGCCACCGACCTCGTGCTCACCGCCACCGAAATGCTGCGCAAGCGTGGCGTGGTCGGCAAGTTTGTCGAGTTCTTCGGCCCCGGCCTCACGCACCTCACGCTCGCCGACCGCGCGACGCTCGGCAACATGGCGCCGGAATATGGCGCCACCTGCGGCTTCTCGCCGATCGACGACGACACGCTGGCCTATCTCAAGACCACCGCGCGCCCGACCGAGACGATCAAGCTGGTGGAAGCCTACGCCAAAGCGCAGGGCATGTTCCGCACGGCGAAGACGCCGGACCCGCACTTCACCGACGTGCTCAAGCTCGACCTTTCCACCGTCGAGCCCTCGCTCGCCGGTCCGAAGCGCCCGCAAGACCGCATCGCGATGAAAGACGTCAAGACCGGTTTTGTCGGTTCGATGGACAAGGAGTTCCACAAGGCCGACGAGCTGGCCAAGCGCGTGCCGGTCGAAGGCAAAAAATTCGATCTCGGCCACGGCGACGTGACCATCGCGGCCATCACCTCCTGCACCAACACGTCCAATCCGAACGTGATGATCGGCGCCGGCCTGCTCGCCCGCAAGGCGGCGGCCAAGGGCCTCACCGCCAAGCCCTGGGTGAAGACCTCGCTCGCGCCGGGCTCGCAGGTGGTCGGCGAATATCTCGACAAGTCCGGCCTGCAGAAGGATCTCGACAAGGTCGGCTTCAACCTGGTCGGCTATGGCTGCACCACCTGCATCGGCAATTCCGGCCCGCTGCCGGAAGAAATCTCGCAGTCGATCAACGATAACGATCTGGTGGCGGCGGCCGTGCTCTCGGGCAACCGCAACTTCGAAGGCCGCGTCAATGCCGACGTGCGCGCCAACTACCTGGCCTCGCCGCCGCTGGTGGTGGCCTATGCGCTGGCCGGCTCGATGCAGGTGGATATCGCCAAGGAGCCGCTCGGCGTCGACAAGCAGGGCAAGAAGGTGTTCCTCAAGGACATCTGGCCGTCGAACAAGGAGATCGGCAACTTCGTCAACAAGAACGTGACCAAGTCGATCTTCGCCAAGAAATATGCCGACGTGTTCAAGGGCGACGCCAACTGGCGCAAGATCAGCGTCAAGGGCGGCCTGACCTATGCGTGGGACGACCGTTCGACCTATGTGCAGAACCCGCCTTACTTCGAAGGCATGGAGAAGCGCCAGAAGCCGCTCGAGGACATCGTCGAGGCACGCGTGCTGGCGCTCCTGCTCGACTCGATCACGACCGACCACATCTCGCCGGCCGGCTCGATCAAGCAGGAGAGCCCGGCGGGCGAATACCTGCGCGACCATCAGGTGCGCCCGAAGGACTTCAACCAGTACGGCACCCGCCGCGGCAATCACCAGGTGATGATGCGCGGCACCTTCGCCAATATCCGGCTGAAGAACCAGATGGTGCCGGGCGTGGAGGGCGGCTTCACGGTCCACTATCCGTCGAAGCAGCGCATGACGATGTACGACGCGGCGATGAAGTACAAAGCGGAGAACGTTCCGCTCGTCATCTTCGCCGGCAAGGAATACGGCACCGGCTCCTCGCGCGACTGGGCGGCCAAGGGTACCGTGCTGCTTGGCGTGCGCGCGGTCGTCACGCAATCGTTTGAGCGCATCCATCGCTCGAACCTGATCGGCATGGGCGTGATGCCGCTGGTGTTCGAGGAAGGCACCTCGTGGCAGTCGCTCGGCTTGAAGGGCGACGAGAAGGTGACCATCCGCGGCCTGTCGGGCGAGATCAAGCCGCGCCAGCGGCTGATCGCCGAGATCGTGATGGGCGACGGCACGCTCAAGCGCGTGCCGCTGATCTGCCGCATCGATACGCTCGATGAGCTCGACTACTTCAAGAACGGGGGCATCCTGCAATATGTGCTGCGGCAGTTGGCGAGCTGACAGCGTTAACGATCGGCCGCCTGCCACGTAAACCACTCACCGCGAAGTGAGTGGCGGGTGATCGGTGAGCCGCCTTATAAGGCGGCTCACGGGCAGGGAGATCGTGGGACTGCCATGAACTATCGCCACATTGCCTTCGCGGCTGTTTTCTTCAGTGCATCGGCGGTGACGCTATCGTCGGCTTCGGCCGGCGAGCCGCGCGCCGTGCTTGAACTGTTTACCAGCCAGGGCTGCTCGTCCTGCCCGGCGGCCGACAGGCTCATGGGCAAGCTGGCCGCCGATCCCACGCTGGTGACTCTGAGCCTGCCGGTCGATTACTGGGATTATCTCGGCTGGAAGGACACGCTCGCCCTGCATGGCCACTCGCAGCGGCAGCACGCATATGCCGAGGCGCGCGGTGATCGCGCGGTTTACACGCCGCAGGTGGTGGTGAACGGCATCGCGCATGTGCTCGGCAGCGACAAGTCGGCGATCGAAGCCGTCATCGCCAAGACGGACAAGACGGCCGCGCCGCTCACCTTGCCGGTGAAGGTCGCGGTCGCCGATGGCAAGATCACCGTGAACGTGCCGGATGCAAAGGGTGCGAGTCAGCGCGGCGAGGTCTGGCTCTGCCCGGTGAGCGGCAAGGTGATCGTCACCATTCAGCGCGGCGAGAATCGCGGCCGCACGCTCACCTACACCAATGTCGTTCGCCGCTGGGTCAAGCTCGGCGATTGGACCGGCAAGGCCGAGAGCTTCAGCGTGCCGGTGGCCAGTTTGGCCGGCGAGCATTTCTCGCTCGAGGACATCGACCATGTCGCGGTCCTGGTGCAGAGCGGCGAGGCCGACAAGCCGGGCCTGATGCTGGGCGCCGCCACCGCCGAATTGCGCTGACGCTTCTCTCCAAACGGCTTTCCAAGCAGCACGGTCTCGATCCGCCATCCTTCGTGGCGCGTGCAAGTGCGCGCGCGCCTCACGATGGCGGCGCGCAAAAAAAACGGGCCGGTAAAAACCGGCCCGAAGGCTTAGGGGATTGAACCGTACGCGGAACTCAACTGGCCCGGTCGGCTGACCCCCGGGGGGCTGGGGGGCTGAGGAATCCGGAGATCGAACCGGACCGGGCCATGAGGCAACGGTGCTGTTGTCGCGCCGCAGCGTGTCCGGCGATTGACCGAAATTGGGCGTTATTGTGTGAGCGTTTAACGAGTTCGTGATCGTTTGGCGGGCGTTTTGCCCGGTTTGGTGGCCATTGCTGCCCGGATGAAGGCCTTGCAGCGAAGGACCGGCGGCGCGATCATTCCGATGTGACAGAATTGCAAAAAGGAGGCGCCGCATGACGTTCGGTCCCGGCGATATCGATCCCAGCCAGCCCCAGGGGGGCGCATCCCCGGCGCGCAGCGCCGGTGCCCCCTTGAACCAGGTCACCTTCAGCCGGCGCGAGCTCAACCGCATTCTCGATCTCTACGGCCGCAAGGTCGCCGCCGGCGAATGGCGCGACTATGCCATCGACTTCCTGAAAGACCGCGCGGTGTTCTCGGTGTTCCGCCGCACCTCGGAAGTCCCGCTCTACCGCATCGAAAAAAATCCGAAGCTCGAGCGCCGCCAGGGCGCCTATAGCGTGATCTCGGCCACCGGCCACATCCTGCGCCGCGGCCATGAGCTCGAGCGCGTGTTGCGCGCGATCGACAAGTCGACGCTGTCGCTGGTGGTGAATTGATCTTTCTTTTTTCACCTCTCCCCGCATTGCGGGGAGAGGGAAAAGAGGCGCCTTCGCTACGGCTTCGTCGTCGCACCCTCACCCAGCGCGCGCTGCATCAGCGGCGTGTCGAGCCAGCGGCCGAATTTGTAGCCGATGTTTTTGAGATTGCCGGCCGGCTCGAAGCCGCAGGCCTTGTGCACGCCGATCGAAGCCGCCTGATTCGAATCGCCGATGACCGCGATCATCTGGCGGAAACCGAGCGCGGTGCAGGCTTCGATCAGGCGTTCAAGCAGCGATTTGCCGATGCCACGACGATGAATCTCAGGGTCGACATAGACCGAGTTTTCGACCGTGAAGCGATAGGCCGGCCGCGTGCGATAGAGCGAGGCATAGGCATAGCCGGCGATTTTTCCGTCCAGCTCCGCGACGAAATAGGGAAACTTGCCGTCGAGCAGGGCCTGCATCCGTTTGGCCATTTCCGCTTCGCTCGGCGGCTCCAGTTCGAACGAGGCAGTGCCGTGCGTGACCGCATGGGCGTAGATGCGGGTGATGGCGGGGATATCGGCGAGGGTGGCGGGGCGGAGGGTGGGGGTCATGACTGAACAAGCGTAGGGCCAATCGGCGCCGAGTTGAAGAGCGTGTCGCGGGCGCAACGCGGCATGAAATGACGCGCTGCAGACCCGGGACCGTTCCAAACCCTGAGCCCGGAAAGGCCCCGGATCAGCAATGCATCACATCGCTACGCTTCGTGCTGCAATGCATCCGGGGCACACGTTCCCCCAAAAACAAAACGCCCCGGCGCGGGGCCGGGGCGTTGAGCAGGTCCGTTACTGCTTTAGCGCTTAGCGCCGGTCGCCCAAAGGCGCGTCAGCGCCGGTCACCCATGAAGCGCAGCAGGAACAGGAACAGGTTGATGAAGTCGAGATAGAGCGTCAGCGCGCCCATCACCGACTTGCGGCCGGAGACGGTGCCGTCGTCATTGGCGGAATACATCTCCTTGATCTTCTGGGTATCCCAGGCAGTCAGGCCGGCGAAGATCAGCACGCCGATCGCCGAGATGGCGAAGTCGAGCCCGGTGCTCTTCAGGAACATATTGACGACCATCGCCAGGATCAGCCCGAACAGGCCCATGATCAGGAACGAGCCAATCGGAGAGAGATCGCGCTGCGTGGTGTAGCCGTAGAGGCTCAGCGCACCGAACGAGGCGGCCGAGACGAAGAAGGTGCGGGTGATCGAGGTCCCGGTATAGGCCAGGAACACCGACGACAGCATCAGCCCGAGCAGCGCGGCGTAACCCATGAACAGCATGAGCGCGGTCGACGGCTGCAGTTTGTCGATGCGGAAGCTCATGAAGAACACGATGCCGAGCGTAACCAGGAACAGCACGATCGTCAGCGGACCGCTGTAGATCGCGTGGCCGAACGACGTCAGCACGAGCCGGCCGGCCTCGTTGGTGGTGACGGCGGCATTGAAGGTGAACCAGGCGACGACGCCGGTCAGAGCGACGCCGGCGGCCATGTAATTGTAGACGCGGAGCATGTAGGCGCGCAGGCCCGCATCGATCTCCGCGGCGCGCGCGGCGCCGAAGCCGCGGGCAGCTACGTTACGGTCGAAGTCCGACATCGAAGTTATCCTCTCCATGTTCCGGCATGCGGCCGGTCGCAGATCGGGCGCGCCGGCCTTCCGGCCGTCGCGCTTGTGGCGCTAATCTAATCAGCCGCAAGTCTTGGTGCCAGATGTGGCTCCATGATGGCTGGCGTCATTGCGGATATTTAAGCATCCGCAGCCGGCATTATAGCCGAAGCCAGAGGGGGCGGTCACGGTGCTTATGCCGCGCGGCCGAATGTCGCAAAAAACCTAAAGATTTCGTAATACCGGCGCCGGCTTCTGCCCGAGCGCCCGAAACGTGCCCATCAGGCCCAGGACGACCGTGACCACGACCGCCGCCAGCGCCGCGGTGAGCGCCGGCCAGGGCAGCCAGGTAAACCGCAGGTGCATGAGTTCGGTCACGATCAGCCAGGCGGCGACCGAGCCGCTCAAGACGCCGAACAGCGCGGTCGCGGCGCCCAGCAGTAAGTATTCGATCGTATAGGCCGACAGGAGTCGGGCGCGGGTGGCGCCCAGGGTCTTCAGGATCACCGCGTCGTAGACGCGAGCGTGGTGCCCGGCCGCGAGCGCGCCGCCCAGCACCAGCGCGGCCGCCAACAGCGTGATCGCGCTGGCGCCGCGGATCGCCAGCACCAGGTCGGTGATGATGGCGCCGATCGCGTCGAGCGCGTCCTTCACCCGCACCGTCGTCACCATCGGGAAGGCGTCGGCGAGCCGGCGGATGAGGGCGCCTTCCTCGGCCGGCTTGCCCCCGTCGGGATAGGACAGCGTGGCGAGCCGGGTATGGGGCGCGCCGCGGAAGGTGTTGGGCGAGAACACCATGACGAAATTGATGCTCAGGCTTTGCCAGTCCACCCGGCGCAGATTGGCGATGCGGGCGGTGATGTCGCGTCCGAGCACGTTGACGGTGACGGAATCGCCGAGCTTCAAGCCCAGCCCGTCGGCGATGCGCTGTTCGAACGAGACCAGCGGCGGGCCGTCATAGTCCGGCTTCCACCATTCGCCGGCAACCAGGCGCGAGCCTTCCGGCACCGTGCTGCTGTAGGTGATGCCACGGTCGCTTTGCAGCACCCAGGCTG
>DASZQT010000036.1:0-3060 GCA_035549515.1 Pseudolabrys sp.
GGCAGCTTCTCGGACGAGAACAATTGCTTGGCGGGCGTCTGTTGTTCTTTCTTGGTCGGCTTTGCGGGCCTTTGCGGCGGCAGCGGTGTTGCCGACTGGGCTAGGCTTGCGTCGCCGGTCGCAATAACAAGCATGCCGGCGATGACGGCGGCGGAAAGAGCGAACCGGGCAAGGCTGGGCGCGCGCATGACGGATTCCATCTAGCGCTTCCGTGTGTGCCTGTCAGGTTAAAATCGCGGCATCGTCTAACGCCGCCGCGCGGCGGTATTGCGTGGCCGTCGTCACGAAAAAGCGAACACCTCCAAGGGCTTTGATGGTTAACCCATCTTTACAAACGAACCGCATTGAGCGATGCTTGCGACAATAAGGTTTCAGGCCGATTTATTTGCAGGGAAGTCGTCATGCGTAGCGTGGGGGGTGCCGCCGTGGCCGCGATGGCCTTCGGCGCGGTAGTTTTGGGCGTGGCGATTGCCGCAGCGTCGCCGGCGCGCGCCGACATCCTGGTCAATGTCAGCAAATCGCAGCAGAAGCTCGAGGTCATCGTCGACGGGGCCGAGGCGTTCCGCTGGCCGGTGTCGACCGGGCGGGCCGGCCATGCGACGCCGACCGGCAAATTCACGCCGCACATGATGGGGCGGCATTGGTATTCGCACGAATACGGTCTCACGCCGATGCCCTATGCGGTGTTCTTTCACCGCGGCTATGCCGTGCATGGCACGATGGAGAGCTACAATCTCGGCCATGCCGCTTCGCACGGCTGCGTCCGCCTGCGGCCGGACAATGCCGCGATCCTGTATTGGCTGGTGCGCAAGCACGGCATGAAGAATACCAGGGTGGTCGTGATGAACGGCCCGCTGCCGAAGGCGCCGCCGGCGCAACCGCAGCCGCCGCAGTTGCCGGCGCCGGGCGTGCCGGTGGCCGAGGCTGCGCCTGTACCTGCAGCCGCGCCGGTCGCGAGCGAAGGCGGGCAGCGTTTCGCCAAGATCCTGGCTTTGGCGGAAGACGAGCAGGCGCAGCAGTTGAGCGCCAAGATGCACGAAGAGCCGGCGCAGGCCGAGCCGGTCGAAGCCGAGCCCGCGCAAGCCGAGCGGGCTCATGCGACATTGCATCGCGCCCGGCGCGAGCGGCAGGCCGACGCCGCGCCGCGCCGCAGGCACGCGCATGTGCGGCTGGCGCGTGACGAGGGCTTCATGGCCTTCGGCCGCGACTGAGCGGAGCCCGCGCGCGGCGACATCGCCGTCAGCGCGCTCGCGCGGCGATGCAAGGTCAGGTCGTTTTTGATCTATCGTAAAGCCGACCGACCGGAGGCGCGTAGCATTTGATCGTGGAGTAACCTGTGTGATGCTACGTATCGTTTCTGTCGGCCTTCTCGCCTTTCTCGCATTCATCGGCCTTTCGCGCGCGCAAGCTGCCGTTTTGATCACCGTCGACAAGACGGCCCAGCAGCTCAGTGTCGCCGTCGACGGCTTCACCCGCTACCAATGGCCGGTGTCGACCGCCCGCTGGGGCTATCGTACCCCCAACGGCACCTATCGGCCGCAGCGGCTGGCGCGCAAATGGTTCTCGCGCAAATACGACTGGTCGCCGATGCCCTATTCGATCTTCTTCAATGGCGGCTACGCCATCCACGGCTCCTATGAAATTTCCCATCTCGGCCGCCCGGCCTCGCACGGTTGCATCCGCCTGCATCCGGAGAATGCCGCCGTGCTGTTCGCGCTGGTGCAGGATCACATCAAGGACACCGAGATCGTGGTGACCGGCGACAGGCCCGCGCCCGCGCGCGTCGAGCGGCGTGCGCGTGCTCGCCATCCGCGCGGCGAGGAGACCTATCCGCAGCCGGGGTACCGGGGACTTTTCGACTTTGGCTTCGGTCCGCCGCACGCCGACGAGGACCGCTCGCGCGCGCATTGGGAACGGCAATAGAGCGAATTGCGATTGGGTTGCCTCAACCTCCGCTCGTCCCCGCGGAAGGGGGGACCCAGTCTTTGCCAAATAAAAGTACTGGATTCCCGCTTCCGCGGGAATGAGCCGTGGACTTGGCGATTCCACGCAATTTCACAACGCTCTCCTTCCGTCTCGGCATCGCACCCGACCCAGGCGCGCGCAAATTGCTGGCGCCTCGCGCGCATCCGTGCCAGCGTCGCGCGCGAATGATCCGGAGCGCACCGACGGTATGAAGGCAAAGGAACTGTTCCATATCCTCGGTTTCCGCCCGAAGCCGAAAAGCCACGGCTACCGCATCGCCCGAGTCGACCTGCCCGGCGACGGTCCGGTGGACTATGTGCATTGGCTCTATCATGCCGAGGGCGAGACCGCGGTGTCGGCGGCGGAAGTCGCCGAGCTGCGTCGGTTTTTGCGCCCGGGCGATCTTGCGATCGACATCGGCGCGCATATCGGCGACACCACCCTGCCGATGGCGCTCGCCTGCGGGCGAGAGGGACTCGTGCTCGCCTTCGAACCGAACAAGCACGTGTTCGAGGGGCTAGCGGCGACGGCCAAGCTCAACACGGACAAGACCCGCATCGTGCCGCTGCCCTATGCGGTGACCGAGACCGCCGGCCATTTCACCTTCCATTATTCCGACGCCAGTTTTGCCAACGGTGGGCAATTCGAAAACCTGTCGGTCTGGCGCCACGGCCACAGCTTCCCGCTCGAGGTCGAGGGCCGGCCTCTGCAAACCGTGCTGGCGGACTATGCCGAATGGCTGCCGCGATTGCGCTACATCAAGATTGACGTCGAGGGCAGCGAGCTGCCCCTTTTGCGCGGCATCGAGGATGTGATCGCCGCGCACCGGCCCTATCTGCGGCTGGAAGTCTACAAGCGCAGCCCGGAGCAGACGCGGCGCGAATTGTTCGCGTTCGTCGCCAAGCACGGCTACGCCATCCACCGCGTCGCGGATGGTTCATTGTTCGGCGAGCGCATCGGCGCAGACGACGTCATGCGCTGGCGTCATTTCGATATTTTCGCCGTGCCGGAGTGATGCGGGCTGCTCCTTCGTGCCGGCGCTATTGGGTCTTGAGCCCGATCGATTGAATGATATCGCCCCAGTGCTTGTAGTCG
>DASZQT010000037.1:0-23357 GCA_035549515.1 Pseudolabrys sp.
CGCCGAGCGCCTTGGCGGCGTGCCAGCCCCAATGCGGATCGTCGAGGAAACCGCGGCCGAGCGCGACCTGATCGGCCTCGCCCTTCGCAACGATGTCCTCCGCCTGATCGGGCTTCACGATCAGCCCGACCGCGCGTGTCACGATGCCGGCCTCGCGCTTCACCCGCGCGGCGATCGGCACATTGAAACCGGGCTCGGTCGGATTGCGGATATCGGCGGCGACGCCGCCCGACGACACGCAGATGAAATCGACGCCCTCGGCCTTCAGCGCCTTTGCGATAGCCACCGCATCGTCCGGCGTGAGCCCGCCCTCACGCCAATCGCTGCCGGTGATGCGCGCGCCGAGCGGGATGCCCTTCGGCACCGCGGCGCGCACCGCCCGCACCACCGAGAGCGGATAGCGCATGCGGTTCTCGAACGAACCGCCGTATTGGTCGCCGCGCTTGTTGGAGAGCGGCGACATGAAGCCGTGCAGCAGATAGCCGTGCGCGAGATGCAGCTCAATTTCCTCGAGGCCGAGCCGCAGCGCGCGCTTGGCCGCATTCACGAAGGCGTCGCGCACGCGGTTCATGTCGGCTTCGGTGGCCTCGCGCGGCGTCTGCCAGCCCTCGCCGAACGGGATCGGCGAAGCGGCAATCGTCTCCCAAGGATCGTCCTCTGGCTTGAGCGAGGTCACGCCCTCCCAGGGCTTCTGGGCAGAGCCCTTGCGGCCGGAATGAGCGAGCTGGATGCCGAACTTGGCCGAACCGGCGCGGCGGGCCGACGACAGCACGCGCGCGAGCGCGGCCTCGTTGTCATCGTTATAGAGCCCGAGGCAGCCGTGGGTGATGCGGCCGCGCCGCTCCACATGCGTGGCCTCCACCACAACCAGCGCGGCGCCTGAATTCGCCATCATGCCGAGATGGATCAGGTGCCAGTCGTTGGCGCTGCCGTCGTCGCCCGAATACTGGCACATCGGCGAGACTACGATGCGGTTGGACAGGTCGAGACCGGCGAACGAAACGGGCGAGAACAGAACACTCATGGCTGACGGACCGCGTTGGCAGTGGAGGGAAAGCCGCGGGTCAAAAGAATGTCAGCGGCTCTGGATGGATTTCAGATAAGCGATGATGTCACCGACATCGTCCGGCTCGAATTTGAATTCCGGCATATCCGGGTGGCCGGAAAGGATGCCTTCGCCGAGCGCTTCCTCGAGCGATTCGATCGGATAGCGCTTGCCGAGCGTGCGGAAGGCGGGCGCAAGCTTGTGCGGGCTGTCGCCGGTGCGGCCGACCGCGTGGCAGGAGGCGCAGTTCTTCTGCAGCAGTTCCTCGCCATGCTTGAGGTCGGGGGCGGCCGCGGCAGGTCTTGCTGCGGCAAGTGCCAGCAGGACCGCAAATGCCCCCTGACGCAACGGCTTCATGCCGCCGGCCGCAGTTCGTCCATCACCGGCGTTGCCGTTGCCGCACTCGGCAGCCCGGCGAGGCGGCGGAACGTCTTGGCCACCGCAATCACCTCGAGCATGCGGCGCGCGAAGTCCTCGCGCGTCTCGAAATAGTGCTGCCAGCGACCACTGCGATAAATCTCTTCGTAGGACGCAAGCCGACGCTCGGCGAGATCGTGCCATTGGCGCGCGATCGCTTTCAGATCGGGTCCGGCTTGGGTCGTCGGCATAGAAGGTCCGCAGCAGGCGCCGGGACCGCGACCGATCGGTTGAAACGGAGGCCTCCGGCGAATGCACTCGAACGCCACCGCACAACATGGATTAATATACCAGTGTGTACGCCAATTCGCGAATCGCTCAAAGGGAAAAATCGCGCGCTCAGCGCGCGATCGCCTTGGCGTCGCGTCCTGGCAGGTTGACCGGCCCGGCCGTCAGTTCGCGGCCCTTGACCCGGTAGAGCTGGAAATTGGTGCCGTCCTGCAACAGCGTCAGGTGCGCCGGATCGGGATTGTCGGCGTCGCTCTCGGTGAACAGGACATAGACATAATCATAGTGCTGCGGCCAAAGGTCCCAATATTTCGGCCCGTCCAGGCTGGGCTTGTCGGCGGCCACCAGCAGGCGTGAGACCGTCGGCGGGGTGCCGTCCTCGGTGTCGACGATGCTGCGATAGTCCGGGCGCACGTGCAGCACCTGCTTGCCCTTCACGCTGAACACCGTGGTGACCAGCGCGGAACGCTCAATGATGGCAAGGCAGGCCGCATGCACCAGGCCGTATTCGGCGACATCGTCGCCGCCGTCGCCCTTGGCATAGGCCACCAGCACGCGCGCGCCCGGCTTGATGCGCTTGACCGAGGCGCGGAACTCGCTGGTCGAGGTGGACAGCCCGGCCCAGGAGACGTCGACCTCGATGACGCGCACCAGCAGTGTGGTCACCAGCAGCGCCAGGAAGCCGTGGCGCACGATGCGATGGCGCAGATCGAGATCGGCGCAGGCGATCAGCATGAAGGCGAAGGCAATCGGCAGCCGCTGGTCGGCCATGTAGGTGTCGAAGGCGACGCGCGGCATGGCCATATAGACGGCGCCGCAGACCGCGAGCATGACCCAGAACAAGGGATGCAGCCGCAGCAGGTTGCGGCGCGCCGCCCAGACCGCGCCGGCAATCACGATCGCCAGCAGCGCGAAGGCGGAAAAGTCGGAATAGACCTCGATGGCGTAGATCAACCCGTCGATCTTGCCGAGCCGCTCCCAATAGTTATCGGCGACCAGCCGCATGGTCGGGCTCAGGAACAGCAATGGCAGCGCGGGCAGGAAGGGAAAGCCGGTGGCGACGAAGGCCACGAGGCGCCCCGGCCACGGCTCGTTGCGCCGTTCCCACAGCCGGTAGCTCTCGAAGGCGAGCAGGCCGACGCCATATACGCCCAGCGCCGACAAATGGCAGAAGAACAAGAGCAGCACGAAAACCTGGGAGACCGCGAAGCGCGCCAGCCAGTACCGGTCGCGCAGATAGACCCAGGCGGCCAGGGCCCACAGCGCCAGCCCGATGCCGAACAGGAAGTTGGTCAGCCCGACCAGGAAGACGTGATTGTACAAAAGCGGCAAGGCCAGCAGCGGAAACACCGACCAGCGGCCAAACAGCGCGCGGTGGAACGCCAGGGTTCCCGACACGATCAGCGCGAACATCATGAACAGGAAGATCTGGCCGGCGTGATAGATCGTCACCACCCGCGCCAGCACCGGCACGATGAGGTCCATCATCAGATTGGGCACCACCTGCCAGTCGATCTCGTAAAAGCGCGCGAGATTGGGATCGTTGCCGATCGCCGAAATCACCTTCATGCGCGCGAGATGATTGACGTAGTCGGACAGCGGCGGCAGCGGGTTGGTCCAGATCGGGATCGAGGCCACCACCAGCATCAGGCCGGCGAGAACGGCGATCTGACCCGGGGTGAAGATTGCCGCGCGGCCCTGCGAGGGGGAAACCGCAGTCGGGTAGTCCCGGAGCATCTTCAAATCGTGGGCCGTCATGGCGATTCCATAGCAAACGGGGCCTGAGGGGCGATCCGAGCGTGGAGAGGTAGCGGATCGAACCTGACCCGTGGATGAACGAAACGGCCCCAATCGGGTCTGTCAGGGTGGGAAAAGCGGGTTCCCAGTCCGGGAAAACCCGCATCGGGCGCGGTCCGGAGGTGGCCCGGGCAGCCTGACGGCAACGCCAGCGGTCGCCCCGACTGCGGGCACGGTCGGCTTAATTGCGCCCTCGCCACCTGTGGGAGAGCGCCCAATGACGAGCGCCGCGCGCCCGAACGCCCTGGCGCTACAGCTTGATGCGCAGCCTGTTGGCGATCTCGCCGACGATGCCGCGGCGGAACAGGAGCACGCAAGCGACAAAGATCACGCCCTGGATCACGGTCACCCACTGCCCGACATTGGCGAGGAAGTTCTGCATCGAGACGATGGTGAAGGCGCCCACCACCGGCCCGAAAATCGAGCCGAGCCCACCGACCAGCGTCATCAGCACGACCTCCCCCGACATCGGCCAGTTCACGTCGGTGAGCGAGGCGATCTGCATCACGATCGCCTTGGTGGCGCCGGCGAGCCCGGCCAGCGTCGCCGACAAAACGAAGGCCATCAGCTTGTAGCGGTCGGTCTTGTAGCCGAGCGAGATCGCGCGCGTCTCGTTCTCGCGGATCGCCTTGAGCACCTCGCCGAACGGCGAATGGATCACCCGGTAGACGAACAGGAAGCCGGCAAGGAAGACCGCCACCACGAAGACGTACATTGCCGTCTCGTTCTTGAGGTCGATGAGGCCGAACAGGTGGCCGCGCGGCACCGCCTGGATGCCGTCCTCGCCGCCGGTGAACTTCGCCTGCAGCGCGAAGAAATACATCATCTGCGCCAGCGCCAGCGTGATCATGGAGAAATAGATGCCCTGGCGGCGGATGGCGAGCGAGCCGGCCACAAGGCCGCAAAGCGCGGCGGTCGCTGTGCCGGTGAGGATCGCCAGTTCCGGCGTCAGCCCCCAGACCTTGGCGGCATAGGCGGACAGATAGCTCGCCCAGCCGAAATAGAGCGCATGGCCGAACGACAAAAGCCCGACATAGCCGATCAGCAGATTGAAGGCGCAGGCGAACAGCGCAAAGCACATGGCCTGCATCAGGAACAGCGGATAGACGAAGAAGGGCGCGGCGATCAGCACCGCCACCATCACGACGAAGGCGATGGTTTCGGCCTGGCCGGCAAGGGCAAAGGACGATTTCGTCGTCCGGGTGGGAGTCTCGAGCGCGCTTTCCATCACCCTCTCCGCCCGAACAGGCCCGCTGGGCGTACCAAAAGCACGATCGCCATGATGACGAAGATCACCGTGTTGGAGGCTTCCGGGAAAAACACCTTCGTCAAGCCCTCGATGACGCCGAGGCCGAAGCCGGTGACAATGGCGCCCAGGATCGAGCCCATGCCGCCGATCACCACCACGGCGAAAACCACGATGATGAGCTCGGAGCCCATCTGCGGCGAGACATTGTAGATCGGTGCCGCCATCACGCCGGCGAAGGCGGCGAGCGCGACGCCGAAGCCATAGGTCAGCGTGATCATGCGCGGCACGTTGATGCCGAAGGCGCGCACCAAGGTCGGGTTTTCAGTGGCGGCGCGCAGGTAGGCGCCGAGCCGCGTGCGCTCGATCACGAACCAGGTGCCGAGGCAGACGGTGAGCGAGGCCACGATCACCCAGGCGCGGTAATTGGGCAGGAACATGAAGCCGAGATTGCGCCCGCCGCGCAGCGAATCGGGCACGGTATAGGGCAGGCCGGCAGAGCCGAATTCATTGCGCGCCAGGCCCTCGAAGATCAGCGCCAGGCCGAAGGTGAGCAAGAGGCCGTACAGGTGATCGAGCTTGTAGAGATAGCGCAGGAACAGGCGCTCGATGATGATGCCGGTGGCCCCGACCAAGATCGGCGCGATGACGAGCGCCGGCCAATATCCGAGCCCGGAATATTGCAGCAATAGATAGGCCGCGAAGGCGCCCATCATGTATTGGGCGCCGTGGCTGAAGTTGATGATGTTGAGCATGCCGAATATCACCGCCAACCCCAGGCTCAGCAACGCATAGAACGAGCCGTTGATCAGCCCGATCAGGAGCTGCCCGAACAGCGCGGCGGAGGGGATGCCGAAGATTTCGAACATTGCGTGTCTTTGTCTCGCGCTCGCGTCCCGGGCGCCGCGCAGCATGTGAACGCTGCGCGGCGAGCCGGCAACGACAACCTGCTCAGCCCTTCACCAGCGGGCAGTTGCCGTCCTTGAGCGGGCGGAAGGCTTCGTCCGCGGGAATGGTGGCGCGCAGCTTGTAGAAATCGCCCGGATGCTTCGACTCCGCCGGCGACTTCACCTCGAACAGATAGGCCGGATGCATCTTGCGGCCGTCGGCGCGCACCGTACCCTTGCCGAACAGCGGATCGTCGGTCGGCAGCTTCTTCATCTCGGCCACCACGGCCTTGCCGTCGGCGGCGCTCTTGAGCGCGGCGACCGCCTTCAGATAGTGCGTGACGCCGGCATAGACGCCCGCATGGTTCATGGTCGGGTACTTGCTGGTGGTCTTCATTTCGGCCGCCCAGCGTTTGGTCCAGGCGCGGTTGGCGTCGTTCATGTCCCAGTACCAGGTTTCGGTGAGCGTCAGACCCTCCGCGGTCTTCAAGCCGAGCGCGTTGACGTCGCTCGCGAACACCAAGAGGCCGGCGAACTTCTGTCCGCCCTTGACGATGCCGAATTCGGCGCCCTGCTTGATGGCGTTGATGGTGTCGCCGCCGGCGTTGGCCAGCCCGATGATCTTGGCCTTGGAGGCCTGCGCCTGCAGCAGGAAGGAGGAGAAGTCGCTCGTGTTGAGCGGATGACGGACGGCGCCCAGCACCTTGCCGCCGTTCGCCTTCACCACCGCCGAAGTGTCGCGCTCGAGCGCATGGCCGAAGGCGTAGTCGGAGGTGAGGAAGAACCAGGTGTCGCCGCCGGTCTTCACGATCGCCTTGCCGGTGCCGTTCGCCAGCATCCAGGTGTCGTAGGTCCAGTGCACGGTGTTGGCGTTGCACTTCGCACCGGTGAGATCGGAGCTGGCGGGACCCGAACCGATGAACACCTTGTTCTTCTGGCTGGCGATCTGGCTGATGGCGAGCGCCACGCCCGAGTTCGGCACGTCGACGATCAGGTCGACGTGGTCGGCGTCGAACCACTGGTTGGCGAGCGCCGAGCCGACGTCCGGCTTGTTCTGGTGGTCGCCGCTGACCACGTCGACCTTGACGTTGGGGTGATCCTTCATGAAGTCCGCGGCCGCCATCTTGGCGGCGGTGACCGAGCCTTGACCGGTGGCATCCGCATAAAGGCTCGACATGTCGGTGAGCACACCGACCTTGACGTTGATCTGCTGGGCGTTTGCTCCGCCGCTGGCGAGAGCGGCGGCAAGAACCGCCAGCCCGAGGGCTTTTTTCATGACGTAATTCCTCCCTGTTGTTTCCGTCTTCCGTCAGACACCGAGATAGTCGTGCAGCTTCTCGACATTGGCATCCAGTTCGGCATTGGCGAACCGGTCGATGATACGTCCATGCTCCATGACGTAGTAGCGATCCGCGACGGTCGAGGCGAAGCGGAAGTTCTGTTCGACCAAGAGGATGGTGAAGCCCTGCTCCTTGAGCGCGCGGATGGTCTTGCCGATCTGCTGAATGATGACCGGGGCCAGCCCCTCGGTCGGTTCGTCGAGCAATAGGAGGCGCGCACCGGTGCGCAGGATGCGGCCGATCGCCAGCATCTGCTGCTCGCCGCCGGACAGCTTGGTGCCTTGGCTCGAGCCGAGGCGCTCCTTCAAATTCGGGAACAGGTCGAAGATCTGCTCGAGCGACAGCCCGCCCGGCTTCACCACCGGCGGCAACAAGAGATTTTCCTCAACGCCCAGGCTGGCGAAAATGCCGCGTTCCTCCGGACAGAAGGCAATGCCGGCGCGCGCGATGCGGTCGGACGAAAGGCCGACCAGTTCGCGGCCCTCGAAGCGGATCGAGCCGGTGCGGTTGGCGACAATGCCCATAATCGATTTCAGCGTCGTGGTCTTGCCGGCGCCGTTGCGGCCAAGCAGCGTGACCACCTCGCCTTCGCGCACGTCGAAACTCACGCCGTGCAGAATGTGGGATTCGCCGTACCAGGCTTGCAGGTCCTTCACGGCCAACAGGGGTGCCGTCATGTCAAGCATGACCCACTCCCATATAGGCCTCGCGTACTTCGGCGTTGTTGGAGACGGTGCCGTAATCGCCTTCCGCCAGAATGCGCCCGCGCGTCAGCACGGTGATGTGGTCGGACAGATCGGCCACCACCGAGAGATTATGCTCAACCATCAGCACGGTACGGTCGGCGGCGACGCGCTTGATCAGTTGCGCGATGCGGTCAATGTCCTCATGGCCCATGCCGGCCATCGGCTCGTCCAGCAGAAGCACCTCGGGATCGAGCGCGAGCGTGGTCGCGATCTCAAGCGCGCGCTTGCGCCCGTACGGCAATTCCACCGCGACCCAGTCGGCGAAGGAGGAAAGGCCGACATCGGCGATCAGTTCGAGCGCGCGCGCGTTGAAGCTCGCGAGCACCGAGGCGGAGCGCCAGAAATCGAACGAGCCGCCGCGCGCGCGCTGCAGCGCGATGCGCACGTTTTCCAAGACGGTCATATGCGGGAACACGGCCGAGATCTGGAACGAGCGCACCAAGCCGAGGCGGGCGACGTCGGCCGGTTCCATGGCGGTGATATCCTCACCCTTGAACAGGATGCGGCCGCGCGTCGGTTGCAGGAATTTGGTGAGCAAGTTGAAGCAGGTGGTCTTGCCGGCCCCGTTCGGGCCGATCAGCGCGTGGATCGTCCCGCGGCGGACCGCAAGGTCGACACCGTTGACGGCGATGAAGCCGGCAAACTCCTTGGTCAGATCCTCGGTCGCGAGGATAACGTCGCTATTCATTTTTAGGCGTTTCCCTTAAGGCGCCATTGTCGGCATTTTTCGTATGCCGGCAAGACCCTGCGAGGTTCGCCTCTGCCCACAAATGCGTCAGCGGGCTAGGCCCGAAGGCTACGGCTTCCCAAGTTCGGCACTGACCTCCATGGCGTCATGGGCCGGACTTAAAATCTGATCCAATTGGGTGGAGGCACTTGCCGGCGGCAGGGCGGGCTCCCTCTTCCGATAGCCCGTCGAAGACGGGCGTGAACGCCCTGAAAGGGGGAGAGGGTTGGGGTGAGGGTTCCTGACTCACGAATTCTAAAGCCCCTCACGTGGCGAGCCATAGCGCGTCGAAGACGCGCGCAAACGCGCCTATGGCTCTCTTAATCTTGCCCTATCGGAAAGGTTAAGAGAGCCCGCAGCAACGCATGATTTAAGTTCAAACGATCCCGCTGTCGTCTTCGTTGCGGCTCAACCGCGCAAGAAGCGCGAAATCTCGGCGGCGCTCGCGACCACCAGAGGAGCCGCGCGGTCAATATCGAGGTCGTCCAAGGCGACGACACCGACGGATGCTTCCAGCGCGAGGCCCGCGCGCGCCGCGAAATGAACCGGCGCCGCAACGCCGACCGCGCCGCGCTGCAGTTCGCCGCGTGTGACGCTGTAGCCCTTGCTCCTGGCTTCGCGGACGGCATCGCTATCGTTGCGTGTCGCCGGGCGGCCGGCCAGAATCGCGATGCCGGCCGCGCCTCGCTCGAGTGGGTGCCGGCTACCGACCCGATAACTTACGCGAATAGGTCCGGCCTCGGATTCGGCCACCAGGAGCGCGACCGCTTCGGCCCCACGCGCGACCGACAGGAATGCCGTCGCTCTCGTATCTTGCGCAAGCCTATGAAGCACGGGCCCGGCACACGATCGGAGCTGTGGCTCCATGCCGGAGGCCAAGGTTAGGATCGCGCCGCCGAGATGGATGTGACCGTTCGACGCGCGGCAGATGAAACCATCCAATTCCAGCGTTCCGACGATGCGATAGGCGATGGCGCGGTCGATTCCCATCTTGTCGGCGAGCTCGGCGACCGAAAGTCCGTTCGGGCTGTCCGAGATCAGGGAGAGCGCCTGCAAGCCGCGCCGCAGCGTCTGAAGCGTGGTTCCAGGTTTTGGGCTTCGTGTTGGGTTTCGTCTTGGGCTTTGTCTTGGGCCTGGCCTTGGGCTTGGCCTGGTCGGAGCCTGGTTCATGGCTTTTACCTGCCTTGGCCTGTTCTGCACCCGCGCCGTCGCCGAAAAAAGCCAAGATGACGCGAGCGGGAGCGGAGCACGCGCGCGAATACATTGTCAACGCGAGCCGTTGCGTCGCGGCGATTTGTGTTATGAGAATGCCGGCGCAAATGGGGGCCCATGACGTTGGCGACGCTGGAAATGACGTGCAGGCAGCGCCATCGCTATCGGGCGTTCGGGCTGCACATCCTGTCCGATCTTGCGCTGCCGGCGCTGGCGCCCGCCGATATGCTCTCCGGCGAGCCGGACGTTTCCATTCGCGTCGGAGCGGTGCCCGAGCCGGCCGACGCGGCGACGCGCGTCTGGTGCGAGGACGGTGAGATCGGTTTTGCCATTCGCGGCATCGCGCGCTACCGGATTCGCCGCGGCAACGAAATCACGGTTGACCCGCTGCCGGAAGGCTCAAGCGGAAAATTGCAGCTATTCCTGCTCGGCTCGGCGCTGGGCGCGCTGTGTCACCAGCGCGGCCTGCTGGTGCTGCATGCCAATGCGCTGGTGATCGATGGGCGCGCCATCGCCTTTGCCGGCAAGTCCGGCGCCGGCAAATCGACCCTGGTCGCGCATTTTCACGCACGCGGCTATCCGGTGCTATCCGACGACACTTGCGTCGTGAGCTTCGATGCCGACGGCGCGCCGCAGGTCTGGCCCGGACTGCGGCAGATCAAGCTGTGGCGCGACGCGGCCGAGCACTTCGGCCACGCCATGGACCCGCAGTCGCGGGTGGTGGACGGATTGGAAAAATATCGCGTGCCGTACCGCCACGAGGCCGAAGGCCCTTTCCCGCTTGCCTGCATCTATGTGCTGGGTGACGCGCCCGTGACGACCGCGCCGCAGGTCGAGCGCCTCGCCGGCTTGCAGGCGCTCAACGCCATCATGTCGAACACCTACCGCGCCGAATACCTCAGGCGCATGGGCCTGCGGCAGCGCCATTTCGCGCAGTCGCTCGCGCTTGCCAATCGGGTGCCGGTCCATGCGGC
Organism: Pseudolabrys sp.; assembly: GCA_035549515.1. Taxonomy (GTDB): domain Bacteria; phylum Pseudomonadota; class Alphaproteobacteria; order Rhizobiales; family Xanthobacteraceae; genus Pseudolabrys. The sequence continues at coordinate 10,620 of DASZQT010000037.1, forward strand.
GCGCTATCGGCGCGGGCTTGACGTGCTGGCTGGCCAGGCGGCCGAGTTCGAGCGCCATTTCCATGGTGTCGTCGGCGCCGGCTTGCCGGCACCGGTTTCCGACCAGGCCCATAGCTAGGCCCATGGCTAGGCCCATAGCTAGGCCCATGGCTAGGCCCATGACGGGCCATCGCCGGTGAATGGCATTTCGCAAGGATAACCTCGAGCGTGCTGCGGCCGAGCCGATAAAGGCTGGCGCGCAAGCACTATTTCAGGTCGATATGCAGCCGCTTGATCACCGGCGCCCAGAGCGCGGCGGTGTCCTGCATCAGCGCTTCCAATTGTTCGGGCGTGCCGGAAGCCGGCTTGTAGCCCATGGTGACCAGATACTCCTTGAAGTCCGGCGCATCGATGATCTCGCGCAGGTCGTGGTTGAGCTTGTTGATGATCGGGGCCGGCGTCTTGGCCGGCGCGCCGATCGCCCACCAGCCGGGCGCGCGCACCGTCGGGAAGCCGGCTTCCGCATAAGTCGGCACATCGGGGGCGGAGGGCCAGCGCTCTTTGCCGTCGACCGCGAGAATGCGCATGATGCCTTGCTTGACATAGGGCGCGGCCGCCGCCGGGCTGATCGCGGTCGCCTGGATTTCGCCGGCTTGCAGCGCGAGCAGCACCGGAGCCACGCCCTTATAGGGCACATGGACAATGTCGACGCCGGCGGCCTGCTTGAACATCTCCATGGTGAGATGCGGCGCGCTTGCCACGCCGAACGAACCGTAATTGGTCGGATGCGTCTTGGCGTAGGCGACGAATTCCTTCAGCGTTTTGACCGGCAGCTTGGCATCGACCACAATGGCCATCGGAAAGGCGACCAGCCCGGTGATCGGCGCGAAGTCCTTGAGCGGATCGTATTGCGGGCGCGAGGTGAGCAACTGGTTGATCGCGAAGGTGGTGTCGGGTCCGATCAGGATGGTGTAGCCGTCGGGCGCCGCGTTCGCGAGCGCGATGCCGCCGATGGCGGTGCCGCCGCCCGGCCGCGATTCGACGAAGACCGGCTTGCCGCCCCATTTCTTCGACAACAAATCGGCGATCTTGCGCGCCATCACGTCGGTGGAGCCGCCGGCCGCGAACGGCACGATGATTTTGAGCGGCCGGTCGGGATATTCCGCCCGCGCGCCCGGCGCCTGCCAGAGCAGGCTGCCGGCAAGCGCGGCGAACAGCAGCAACAGCTTGCTCGCGCGCGCAGCCTGGGCCAATGGAAAAAAGCGCCGTCCCGTGGCGACGATGGTCAACATCATCATTTCTCCCCGATCGTGTTGTCTCATTATTTGAACTGATAATCCTAAAATATGGAAACGTTGTCAACCGACGAACGAATGACTATCGGCGATTGAGACAAGCCTTTAGGCTCTGATAAGTACCGAACGGGGCCGCATTGAGAATCGGCGGCCGGAACCTGGAATGTCGAATGCCTGAACGCGCCGCCGAGGCCGCGCCCAAACCCGCCGAAGCCCCGGCCCGCCACGAGCGGCCGCGCTCGGTGAACTCCACCGCCGATCGCGCCATCGACATCCTGCTCGCCTTCACCAGCGAAAAGCCGGTGTGGTCGGCGGCCGAGATCGCGCAGCACTTCAAGATGCCGCGCAGCACCACCTACCGCTACATCAACACGCTGAAAAACTGCGGACTGCTGGCGGAGGAAGCCAGCAATCTCTACCGGCTCGGCCACAAGGTTCTGCATCTGGCGCGCGTCGCCAAGGTGCACGACCCGATCCTGCGCGTCGCCGCGCCGGTGTTGAGCGAACTGGCGAGCATCCATGGCGACACCGTGCTGCTGCACGAGCGCGTCGGCCACGAGGTGATCACGCTCGAACGGCTGGAAAGCCGGCATCCGCATACGGCGACCATGTCGCAGAGCCGCATGCTGCCGTGGCCGGCGGCGGCGAGCGCGAAGGTGCTGCTTGCTTTCGCCGACCCGGCCGAGCGCGAGGAAATCCTGAGCCGCACGGTGCCGATCCGCTACACCGACAAGACGCTGGTCACGCACAAGGCCCTGCTTGCCGACTTGAAAACCATCGCGAGGCAGGGCTACTGCGTCGGCATCGAAGAATTCGACGAAGGCGCCGCCGGCGTCGCGGCGCCGATCTTCGTCGACAACACCTGCACCTATGCGATTTCCTTGGGCGGCGATTCCGCCAAGTTCCACGGCAAGCGCCTGACCGAGATGGTCAAGCATGTCACCACCGCCGCCGCGAGGATTTCCAAAACGCTGGCAGGGTATGGCTAAAGGCCGGCCGCAGGACGCAATAAGGTTCGTCCTTGCGAGGAGACCTGCTAGGGCGACGAAGCAATCCAGTATTGAAGTATGCAGCGTCTGGATTGCTTCCCCCTCGCTCCGTTCGGGCTCGCAACGACGAATCGTTATTGCCCCGCAATACACCCCATGCCGGTGACCCAATTCGGCACCGGCTCATAGGCCATGGTGCGCAGCGGCCGGTGCCAGGCGCCGGCGGCGGCGATCCAGGTGCGCAATTCGTGCGCACCGTTGCCGGCCTGCTCTTCCATATCCTTGGGATCGATCGCGAATAGCGCGTCGAGATTGTTCCCGGTCAGCACATCGAGAAACCACCGGTCCCACTCGGCATTGACGCGGCCGGTCACCTTGTCCTTCTTGCGCGCGGCCAGCGAAGCGTTGCGCATCAGCGTATATTCCGCCGAGCGCGGCCGCCCATTGATGACGTAGTCCCGGGTTTCCGCCGTCGTGTTCGGGTTATCGAGCGACACCGGCTGAATCCAATGCGACATGCCGCCGGAGGCGAGGATCAGCACCCGCAGGTCTTCCGGATAGGCCTCGATGGCCGCGCCCACCGCGGTGCCGAATTCGTAGCAGCGCTTGAGGGTCGGACGCGGCGCGCCGCTGCAATTGATCATGATCGGCACGATCGGTGTCGAAGTGTCCGGATTGAGCGCGACATAGGGCTGCGTGATGCCGTGGTCGACGCCCATGCGCATCGACACCGCCGGATCGAAACCGTGCTCGATCACATGCTGATAGATGCCGGCGCCGAGCCCGGCCGCGCTCGGCAGCGCCCGCTTCGGCAGCCCGTAATCGCCGATGCCCTCGACTTCGTTGACGCCGATGCAGAACGGCGGCAGCACGTCGTAGAAAAAGTTGCGGAAATGATCCGGCCCGAAGATCACGAACACGTCGGGCTTAAGGCGCTGCGCGATCTCGCGCGCTTGCGCCACGCCGCGAATGAAGCTCTCGCCGGGCCCGCTGATGTCGAACGACAAGTCCCAGAACGGCGAGTGCGAAAATGCCACGCAGCCGATGATCGAAGCCATTTCTGCCTCTCCTTTATGCGTTTCCCGTCACATGATCGCTTTGAGTTTTTGCAAGGTCGCATCCAGCTCGGCGCGGTTGCAGACCGCGGCGACGTAGCGGTCCGGCCGCAACACGATGAGATCGAGCCGTGGAAAGCGCAGGCGCCAGTCGCGGAACGCGCCGTCCAGGTCTTCGAGCACGGTGGTCGCGGGATCGGCCTGCCAGCATTCCGGCGCGCTGCGCGACTTGTTGATGCGCACGATGCTGCCGCCGCGCCTCTTCCAGTCGGCGATTTCATCCGGCTTCATCAGCGCGGCCGGATCGAGATCGAGGCCGATCAGCGCGAACCAGCCGCCGACCGCGTCGTCGAGACGCATCTGCGCCTTGTCCCGGGTTTCGACGTGCGGCTGCATGAACATGCGGCCGACGGCGGAGGCCTGCTGGGCGACGGCATCGTGCAGCACGATGCCCTGTTCGTAGTACGGCAGCGGCTTGAAGCGCATCTGCAAAATGTAATCGCGCAGGCTCGGCAGGCGTTGGATCGCCTGCATCACCCAGCGCCGCAGCACGGCGGTCGCCTGCGTGCGCGGCGAATAAAGCCGGCCCATGAAGGTCGCGAACTTCACCATGGCGGCGGCATGGCCGCGCCGCTCGGTGTCGTAGGTATCGAGGATGGCCTCGCGCGCGCGGCCGAGCAGCACCGCGGCGAGCTTCCAGCTCAGATTGGAGGCATCGCGGATGCCGGAATTCATGCCCTGGCCGAAAAACGGCGGTTGCAGATGGGCGGCGTCGCCGGCGAGGAAGACGCGGCCGGTGCGGAAGCGTTCGGCCACGCGCGAATGGTGTTGATAGACGCGGGCGCGCTTGATGGTCGGCATCGGCAGGTTGCCGTAGAGCGGGCGCAGCAGGCGCTCGATATTCTCCGGCTTGAGGATTTCCTCGTCGGTCTCCTGCGGCGTCAGGCGGAATTCGAAGCGGCGATGGCCATAGGGCAGGTCGATGCACATGCGGGGCCGGTGCACGTCGACATAGCTGCCGGAAAACGGCGCATAAAGCGTATCGTTGTGCACGTCGATCACCAGCCAGCGCGAGGCCGCCGTGCTGCCGACCAGCTCCGTACCGATCAATCGCCGCACCGTGCTGCGGCCGCCGTCGGCGCCGACAACATAGTCGCTGACGATGGTGAGAGTCTCGCCGCTCGGCGTCGTCACTTCGGTCGTGACTTTGCCGCCGCCTTGCGTGAGGCCGGTGAGGTCATGCCCGAGCAGGGTCGTGACCTTGGGGAAACGCTCGAGCCCGCGCCGCAGCGAGGCCTCCATCAGCGGCTGCAAAAACACGAAGCGGCGCGGCCAGCCGAACGGCTCCTGCTGCGGCCGCACGTGGGCGAGATAGCGGCCCTTGGCGTCGAAATAGCGCAGCGGCTGATTGCGGGTCATGTCGGCGGCAATCTCGTCGGCAAGGCCGAGCGCCTGATAGACGCGCATCGATTCGTCGTCGATGCCGACCGCGCGCGGATAATCCAGAATGTCGCTCGCGCGGTCGATGACGATGGCGTCGATGCCGTAGAGGCCCATGAAGTTCGCGATGGTGACGCCGCAGGGGCCGGCGCCGACGATAAGGACTTTCGTTTCCAGTTTCTGCATCGAACGTGACGGCATTTCCGGTGTGAAGGACTTTTGGCCGGCGCCCGCAGGAGGGCGGGCGCCTGCGGGAGAAGGCCCGAGAGGTGTCTCAATATTTGATACAGATATCCCGAAAAATGGTCAATAGCGGGCGCGCCGGCCAGAACGAGGTTGACGCGGCACCCGCTATTGTCCCAAATAACGGGCAAGAAATCTATTATATGAGACGACAAATCGTCACCGGGGAGACCAGCACATGCCACTGCAAGACGGCTCGGCCTATCGCAGCGTCTGGAGCCATATGATGCGGACGCCGTTCCACCAGGACTATCTCGACGTGAACGGCATCAAAACGCGCTACGTGCAGGCGGGGCCGCAGGACGCGCCCGCGGTGGTGATGCTGCACGGCACCTCGGGCACCTGGGAGACCTTCTGCGCCAACATCCCGGTGCTGTCGCAGCACTTCAACTGCTACGCCATCGACATGGTCGGCAGCGGATTCACCGGCAAGCCGGATGTCGATTACGAAATTCCGGTCTATGTCGAACATGTGCGCGACTTCATGAAGGCGGTCGGCCTCACGCACGCGTCTTTCATCGGCGTGTCGCTCGGGGCCTGGATCGCCTGCCGGCTCGCGCTCGATAATCCCGAACTGGTCGACAAGCTGGTGCTGCTCGCCGCTTCCGGCATGTTCGCGGATAAGACCACGATGGGCGACATCCGCAACCGGCGCGGCAAGGCGGTGGAAGACCCGAGCTGGGAGAATATTTCGACGATTTTCGTCAGCCTGATCTATGACGAGCGCAACCGCATTCCCGACATCGTCGCGGTGCGGCAGGCGACCTATCAGCTACCGGAAATGAAGCGGGCGATGGAGCACGTCTTGTGCCTGCAGGACCCGGAGATCCGGCCGCGCAATCTCATCGCGGAGCAGGACTGGAAGAAGATCGCCGCGCCCACCCTCATCATCGCCGCGCCCGACGACAAGGACACGTTCTATCAAACGGCGCTGAAGGCCGGACAGTTGATCCCGGGTGCCAAGGTCGTCGAGAAGAAGGGCGTGAAGCACTGGGCGCATTTCGAGGAGCCCGAGTTCTTCAACAAGGTCAGCCTCGAGTTTTTGCTGTCCTAGGCGAAGCCGCCCGCTGCGATCGCGGCTTCGTTCCCCACCCTCAGCGGCCTGGCGCGCGGTCCGTCAAAGCGGACCGCGCGCATTTCAAGTATTTGATTGAATTTAATTTTACCTGATCCACCGGTCTCGCTCCCCATGGTGGGCTTGCGGTTGCCCGGGCGGACGGGCCACCATCGCGGCCGCCGCCGCTCGGGGCCTCTCCCCGGGCGACCTCCCACCGTTTCGAGACCCTGCGCGCCCCAAGCCGCCCGCGCCGCACCAACACCGAGGAAGCCATGGACTACCGTGAAAAGAGCGACATCCGCGACGGCATGCGGATCGACTGGGACATGCCGATCACCATGGACGACGGCCTGGTGCTCCGCTGCGACATCTATCGTCCCATCGCCGAAGGCAAATACCCGGTCATCATGACCTATGGCCCCTACGGCAAATGGCTGCACTTCGACGATCTCTATCACGATCAGTGGCGCCGCATGTGCGAGGACCAGCCGGACGTGCCGAGCGGCTCGACCAACAAGTATCAGAACTGGGAAGTGGTCGATCCGGAGAAATGGGTGCCGGACGGCTATGTCGTGATCCGCGTCGATTCGCGCGGCGCCGGACGCTCGCCCGGCGTGATCGACATCTGGTCGCTGCGCGAGGCGCGGGATCTCGCGCAGTGCGTCGATTGGGCCGGCGTGCAGCCGTGGTCGAACGGCAAGGTGGGTCTCAACGGCATTTCCTATTACGCCGAGAACCAGTGGCAGGCGGCCGCGTTGCAGCCGAAGCACCTCGCGGCCATCTGCACCTGGGAAGGCGCGGCCGATTTCTACCGCGACATGGCGCATCACGGCGGCATTTTCTGCCGCGGCTTCGTGCAGGATTGGTCGCGCAAGCAGGTCTACACCGTGCAGAACGGGCGCGGCACGCGCGGCTTCAAAAGCCGCATGAACGGCGACTGGGTATCGGGACCGGAAACGCTGACGGAAGAACAACTCGGGCAGAACCGGCGCGACTTCTACGAGGACTGCCTCGCGCGCAAGCTCGACACCGACGAATTCTGGCAGTCGCGCATGCCCGACTGGAACAAGGTCAAGGTGCCGCTGCTGTCGTCGGCCAATTGGGGCGGGCAGGGCCTGCATCCGCGCGGCAATTTCGAGGGCTTCGTGCGCTCGGCTTCGCAGCAGAAATGGCTCGAAGTGCACGGCATCGAGCACTGGACGCATTTCTATACCGACTATGGCGTCGACCTGCAGAAGCGCTTCTTCGGCCATTTCCTGAAAGGTGAGGACACCGGCTGGGGCCGGCAGCCGCCGGTGCAGCTCCAGATCCGCCATCCCGGCGAGAAATTCGTCGAGCGGCACGAGAGCGAATGGCCGCTCGCGCGCACGCAATGGACCAAGTTCTATCTCGACCCGGGCGATCTCGCGATGTCGGCCGCGCCGCAGACGACCGAAAGCGCGGTCACCTATGCCGGCTTGGGTGACGGCGTAACCTTCCTCACCGAGCCGCTCGAACACGATGTCGAGATCACCGGGCCGATCGCCGCCAAGCTGTGGGTGTCCTCGGCGACCGAGGACGCCGACCTGTTCCTGGTGGTGCGCGTGTTCACGCCCGATCTCAAGGAGGTCACCTTCCAGGGCGCGCTCGATCCGCATACGCCGATCGCGCAGGGCTGGTTGCGCTGCTCGCATCGCAAGCTCGATCCCAAGCTGACGCTGCCTTATCGCCCCTATCACACGCACGACGAAGAGCAGAAGCTGACGCCCGGCGAAGTCTACGAGGTCGATGTCGAGGTCTGGCCGACCTGTATCGCAGTGCCGAAAGGCTATCGGCTGGCGCTGTCGGTGCGCGGCAAGGATTACGTCTATCCGGGCGAGCCGGGCGAGGGCCTCGAATCGCTCGGCAAGGTGTGGAACGGCTGCGCGATCTTCACGCATGACGATCCGCGCGACCGCCCGGCGGCCGTGTTTGGCGGCGCTGTCACGCTGCATGCCGGCCCCGGGCGGCAGGCGTTCCTGCTGCTGCCCGTCATCCCGAACAAGTAATTAGAGGACGTAGTCATGAGCTATCGCGAGGTCAGCGAAATCCGCGACGGGATGCGCATCGATTGGGACATGCCGATCGAGATGGACGACGGCGTGGTGCTGCGTTGCGACATCTTCCGGCCGATAAAACAGGGACGCTACCCGGTGCTGCTGAGCCACGGGCCTTACGGCAAATGGCTGCATTTCGAGGACGGCTACAAGACCGCCTGGAAGCGCATGGAGGAAAAGCACCCGGACGTGATGGCGGGCTCCACCAACAAGTATCAGAGCTGGGAAGTCTGCGACCCGGAGAAGTGGGTGCCCGACGGTTATGCCGTGGTGCGCGTCGACTCGCGCGGCTGCGGCCGCTCGCCCGGCTATGTCGAGCACTGGTCGCCGCGCGAGACCAAGGACTTCGCTAATTGCGTCGAATGGGCCGGCGTGCAGCCCTGGTCGAACGGCAAAGTGGGCCTTTCAGGCATTTCCTATTACGCCATCAACCAATGGCAGGTCGCCAGCCTGCAGCCCAAGCACCTTGCCGCGATCTGCGTGTGGGAGGGCTTCGCCGATTTCTATCGCGAGCTGTCGCACAATGGCGGCATCTACAACACCTTCGGTCAGAACTGGTACGACATGCAGGTCAAGACCGTGCAATACGGTCTCGGCACGCATGGCCATCGCAGCCGCATGAACGGTGACTGGGTCTCGGGGCCCGAAACGCTCACCGACGAGGAAATGGGCAGCAACCGCTACGACCTCGGCAAGACCTATATCGCCCATCCGCTCGATGACGACTTCTACAAAGCGATGGCGCCGGATTGGTCGAAGGTGAAAGTGCCGATGCTGTCGGCGGCGAACTGGGGCGGCCAGCCCTTGCATCCGCGCGGCAATTACGAAGGCTTCATGCGCGCCGCATCGAAGCAGAAATGGCTCGAGGTGCACGGCATCGAGCACTGGACGCACTATTACACCGACTACGGCGTCGCGCTGCAAAAGAAGTTCTTCGGCTATTTCCTCAAGGGCGAGCGCAACGGCTGGGACAAGCAGCCCAAGGTGCAGCTCAATGTGCGGCACCCGGGCGAGCAATTCGTCATCCGACACGAGGATGCCTGGCCGCTGCCCTCGACGCAATGGACGAAATTCCATCTCACAGAGGGCGGCCATAGGCTGAAGCTCGAGTCGGAGAAAGGCGCGGCGCAGGTCACTTTCGACGCCATGGGCGAGGGCGTCACATTCTTGACCGAGCCAATGGCGGAGGCGACCGAGATCACCGGGCCGATCGCGGCGAAGCTGCACATTTCATCGTCGACCGAAGACGCCGACCTGTTCCTGGTGCTGCGCGTGTTCTCGCCCGATATGAAGGAGGTCACATTTCAGGGCGCGCTCGATCCGCACACGCCGATCGGGCAGGGCTGGCTGCGCGCCTCGCATCGCAAGCTCGACAAGACGCTCACGCTGCCGTTCCGGCCGTACCATGCGCATGACGAGAAGCAGCCGCTCAAGCCGGGCCAGGTCTATGAGCTCGACATCGAGATCATCCCGACCTCGATCGTGGTGCCGAAGGGTTATCGCGTGGCGCTCAGCGTGCGCGGGCGCGACTATGTCTATCCCGGCGGCTCGGGCGGGAAATTGTCGAACATGAAAAACGAATTCACCGGCAACGGCCCGTTCCTGCACGACGATCCGCGCGACCGGCCGATGGCGATCTACGGCGGCAAGACCACGATCCATCTCGGCGGCACCCGCGAGAACTTCGTGCTGCTGCCGATCATTCCGCCGCGGCCGGAGAAGAAAGCGGCGGCGAAGCCCGCGCCCAAGCGCAAAGCGGCAACGAAGAAGAAGCGGAGGTAAGCCGTTTTGTCCCTCCCCCGCTTGCGGGGGAGGGTGGCGAGCGCCGCAAAGCGCGAGCGGGGTGGGGAGCATTCGCGATTGAGAGTTGACCCCACCCCGCCCGCCTTCGCTTGCGCTTCGGCGGGCGACCCTCCCCTTTCAGGGGAGGGATGCAGCGCGGCCTCTTCACCCCGCGGTCTGCAGCAGCGCGAGCAGGCCGGCGAGCAGCGCCTTCGGGTTCGGCGGGCAGCCCGGAATATGCAGGTCGACCGGCAGCACATCCTTCACGCCGCCGGCGACCGCGTAACTGCCGGCGAAGATGCCGCCATTGGCCGCGCAGGCGCCCACCGCCACCACCCACTTCGGGTCAGGCGTGGCGTTATAGGTGCGCAGCAAGGCTTCGCGCATGTTCTTGGTGACGGGACCGGTCACCATGAGCACATCTGCATGGCGCGGCGAGGCGACGAAACGCAGGCCCAAGCGTTCGAGATCGTAGAACGCGTTGCTCAGCGCGTGAATTTCCAGCTCGCAGCCGTTGCAGGAGCCGGCATCGACCTCGCGAATCGAGAGCGAGCGGCCGAGCCTGGCGCGCGCGGCGCGGTTCACGCTTTGCGCCAGCTCAGTGAGCGCGGCTTCGTCGGGCGCCGGCGCGGCTTCCGTGAGCGGGCCGTGCGTGAGACTTTCAAGCAGGGTTTTGCGCATATCGGTTGTCCGCTCGTCCCCGCGAAAGCGGGGACACAGGAATCACAAACAGAAGCCATTCCATTTCGCTCTGGATTCCCGCTTGCGTGGGAATGAGCGGAGTTGGTGGCACTGCCGGTCGCCACATCATCACAGATCGTGCCCCGAATACGAGCAGTTGAACGACTTGTTGCAAATCGGGAAGTCGGCGACGATGTTGCCTTCGATCGCGACTTCCAACAGCGGCCACTGGAACCAGGACGCATCGCGCATATGGCATCGCTCGACGCGGCCGTCGCCGCCGATGCGCACATAAACCAGCACATCGCCGCGGAAGGCTTCGACCAGCGCCAGACCTTCGCGCGTCTCGCCCCTGGCTTCGACCGACGTAGCGATGTCGCCGCCGGGCAGGCGGTCGAGAATCTGGTCGATCAGCTTGAGACTTTGTTCGACCTCGCGAATGCGGATCCACACCCGCGCATTGACGTCGCCAGCCTCCAACACCGGCACCTCGAACGACAATTCATCGTATGGCGCGTAGCCGGGCCTGCGCCGCGCATCGAAGTCGCGACCGGAGGCGCGCCCGACAGGGCCGCCGGCCGCGAAACTCTTGGCGTATTCCGGCTTCGCAATGCCGGTGGTGACGGTGCGGTCTTGCAGCGAGGCGGTGCTGTCGTAGAGCTCGATCAGGCGCGGGAAAACCTTGCGCACTTCCGCAACGAGCGCGCGCAGCGTCGCCGGGCCTTCCGCCGCGATGCCGCGCGCGACGCCGCCCGGCACCACCGCGTCCATCATCAGCCGATGCCCGAAACAGGCTTCGCTCGCGCGCAAGGTTCGCTCGCGCAGGATGCCGGTCTGCGCATGCATGAGCGCGAACGAAGCGTCGTTGCAGATGGCGCCGATGTCGCCGAAATGATTGGCCAGCCGTTCCAGCTCCGCCATCAGCGCGCGCAAGTAGACCGCGCGCGGCGGTGCCTGCACTTGCAAAGCGCGCTCGACCGCCTGCGCGAAAGCAAGCGCATAGGCGACCGTGCTGTCGCCCGAGGCGCGGCCGGCGAGTTTTGCTGCCTGCTCCAGCGGCGCGCCGCGCATCAGAGACTCAATGCCTTTGTGCACATAGCCGAGCCGCTGCTCCAGCCGCACCACATGTTCGCCATTGGCGTTGAAGCGGAAATGGCCAGGCTCGATGATGCCGGCATGCACGGGTCCGACCGGAATCTGGTGCAGCGCCTCGCCTTCGGCGGGGAGGAATTGGTAAGGCGCCGGCCTTTGCGCCGGCTCCGGTTTTCCGAGCGGATGCTTCACATCCCAGAAACCGAGGTCGAGCCACGGCCGCGCATCGGGCGCGCCGACCGCCTCGTAGCCGAACAGGCTGCCAATGGCGCGCTCGAGCCGGATGGCGGCGGGATGGCGCGCACCGACGCTCGGAAACGTGCCGACCTTGCAGACATAAGTCAGCACCGCGATGTCGCTGCCCGTCAGCAGCGCCATGTGCACGCAGCCGTCGTCGCCCCACAGGCCGAGCAGGCTGCACTCGCCCGCCGCCAGACGGTCGATGGCTTGCAGCCATTCCTCTTCGGTCACGGTTTGGCGCGGCAGGATCATGGCCTATCCCAACAGCCTGGCGACGTTTTCGAAGCCTAAGACCAGCACCGGCGGAATATAGATGCCGGCCACGAACACGATGGCGAAATGCGCGAACATCGGCACGTAGGACGCATGCGCCGGCTCGGTCGAGCCGCGCGCCTCGCCGAAGGCGACTTTGTTGAGCTGCAGGAACAGGCCACCCAGCGCGACCAGGATACCAAGCGCCAGCAGCATGGCCAGCCACGGCTGGCGCGCGAAGGTCGATGACACCACCAGGAACTCGCTCATGAAGATGCCGAGCGGCGGCAGGCCGGCGATGGCGACCACACCGAGCACCAGGCCCCAGCCGAGCACCGGATGCGTCACCGTCAGTCCGCCGAGATCGCCGATCTTCTGCGTGCCCTTGACCTGCGCGATGTGGCCGACCGCGAAGAAGATCGCCGACTTGGTGAGCGAATGCATGGTCATGTGCAGAAGCCCGGCGAAATTCGCGATGGGGCCGCCCATGCCGAAAGCGAACACGATGATGCCCATGTGCTCGATCGAGGAATAGGCGAACAGGCGTTTGATGTCGCG
>DASZQT010000038.1:0-2694 GCA_035549515.1 Pseudolabrys sp.
GATGATGAGGGAGCAGCCGGCCGCGAGCGCGCCCGCGATCTTGCGCACGGGCGTAAGCGTCGGGAAATTCCACGGCGTGAAGGCCGCGACCACGCCGACCGGCTCCTGCGTCACGATCTGGCGCACGCCCTTCTGGCGGCCTGGAATGATGCGGCCATAGGCGCGGCGCCCTTCCTCGGCGTACCAGTCGATGATGTCGGCGGAGGTCAGCACCTCGGCGCGGGACTCGGGATAGACTTTGCCCTGCTCCTGGGTCATCACCTTGGAAACGTGATCGTAGCGCTCGCGCAAAAGGTCCGCGGCCTTGCGCATGATCTTGGAGCGGTCATAGGCCGAGGTCGCCTTCCAGAGCGCGAGACCCTTGTCGGCGGCGGCGAGCGCGGCTTCCAGATCGGCGGTCGAGGCGTGCGGCAGGCTGGCCAGCACCTTGCCGGTCGCCGGGTTGATGACGTCCTCGCTCTTGCGGCCCTCGCCGCTCAGCCATTTTCCGTCGATGAACAGCGCCAGATCGGTGTACATGCAGACCTCTTGGTTACCCGGATGAATTTCGGCGGATGGATTAGCACTTTCGGGCCAAGGCGGCCACTGGCGCCGACTGCGGCGCGGGGCCCCTCTCCGCTGTCATGCGCGGGCTTGACCCGCGCATCCCGCTTAGGATGGCACACATCGCCCGCCTAAGCGGGATGCCCGGCACAAGGCAGGGCATGACGGCGGAGGGTCGTTCGGCAGCCTCACTCGCCCTTGAACTGCGGCTTGCGCTTTTCCATGAAGGCCGTGCGGCCCTCGATGTAGTCCTTGCTGGCGAAACATGCCGACACCAGGTCGGCGCATTTTTGCAAGTCGCGCTTCGACTCGTCCTTCAGCGTCTGGCCGACGATGAATTTGACTGCATCCACCGTGAGCGGAGCATTGCCGCCGATGGTCTCGGCATAGTTCTTCACATAGGCCTCGACCTCGCCGTCCGGCAGCACGCGATTGACGAGGCCCATGCCCTGCGCCTCGGCGGCGGTGAACTGGCGCGCGGTGTAGAAGATCTCCTTGGCGAAGGACGGCCCCACCACGTCGACCAGCTTCTTGATGCCGGTGTAGCCGTAGCCGAGGCCGAGCTTGGCTGCCGGCACCCCGAACTTGGAATTGTCCGAGCAGATGCGCATGTCGCAGCATAGCGCCAGCCCGACGCCGCCGCCGATGCAGTAGCCGCGGATCATGGCGATGGTGGGTTTCGGAAATTCGTAGATTGCGGTGTTGGCCTTGTCGACCACGACATTGTAGCGATCAATTGCCTCCTTCGAGGAGCGCTCGCTCTCGAACTTGGAAATGTCGGCGCCCGACACGAAGGCCTTGCCGCCGGCGCCGGTCAGCACGACGACGCGAATATTCTTGTCGCTGCCGAAGTCGGCGAGATAATCCGAGGCCGCTTCCCACATTTCCAGCGACACCGCGTTGTGGCGCTCGGGATTGTTGAAGATGAGATAGCCGACGCTTCCCTCTTTGCGGGACAGCATTTTGTCGGTGCGTGCTACGACGTTCATTGCACAGTTCCTTCTCTGGCTACGGCCCGTCACCCTGAGGTGGCCGCCGCAGGGGGCCCTCGAAGGGCGACGGCCCTGGATTCAGTGCCCGTCATCCTTCGAGGCTCAGGCGCTGTGCGCCTTCGCACCTCAGGATGACGGTGAGAGTCACACCGCCTGCGCCTTGTGCAGGTCCGCGATCTCGTTGTCGGCGAAGCCGAATTCCTTCAGCACCTCGTCGGTATGCTGGCCCTGCGCCGGCGGCGTGACGACGATCTTGCTCGGTGTGCGCGAGAGCGTCACCGGCTGGCCGACGAACACCTGCTCGCTGCCGTCCGGCCGCTTCGCGCTCTGCGCGATGCCTAGGTGCTCGACCTGCGGATCGGAAAAGACCTGGTCGATGGTATAGATCGGTCCGCAGGGCACGCCGGTCTTGTTGAAGATAGCGATCCATTCGGCGCTGGTCTTGTCGATGGTGCGCTTGCTGATTTCGGCATTCACCGCCACGCGGTTCTTGGAGCGCAAACCGCTGGTCGCGAAATCGGGATGATTGATCAGTTCGGGCGCGCCGATCGCCTGGCAGGTGCGCTCCCACATCACCTGGCCGGCGGCGGCGATGTTAATATAGCCGTCCTTGGTCGCAAACACGCCGGTCGGAATGCTGGTCGGATGATCGTTGCCGGCCTGCTTGGGCACTTCATGCGCCTGCAGCCAGCGCGCGGCCTGGAAGTCGAGCATGAAAATCTGCGCCTGCAACAGCGAAGTCGAGACCCACTGGCCTTCGCCCGACGATTCGCGCTCGAGCAGCGCGGTGAGGATGCCGATGGCGCAGAACAGGCCGGCGGTCAAATCGGCGATCGGGATGCCGACGCGCACCGGACCTTGCCCCGGCAGGCCGGTAATCGACATCAGCCCGCCCATGCCCTGCGCGATTTGGTCGAAGCCGGGCCGGTCCCGATAGGGGCCGTCCTGGCCGAAGCCGGAAATGCTGGCGAGCACGATGCGCTTATTGATCTTCTTGAGTTCGTCGTAATCGATGCCAAGCCGGTTCTTCACGTCGGGGCGAAAGTTCTCGACCACGACATCGGCCTTCTCGACCAGGCGCTTGAAAGCCGCGAGCCCCTGCGGCGATTTCAGGTCGAGCGTGATCGAGCGCTTGTTACGATGCAGGTTCTGGAAATCG
>DASZQT010000039.1:0-3476 GCA_035549515.1 Pseudolabrys sp.
GTTCCCGGCCGGCGTGGCAACCGCGCGTTCGGTCAGTTCGTCGTCTTTGTCTTCAGACCGCGCGTCCACCGTCACACCTCCCGCGTCTCGAAGTCGATGCGCGGATCGATCCACGTATAGGTGAGATCGGAGATCAGGTTCACCACCACGCCGATGAGCGAGAAGATGTAGAGCGTCGCGAACACCACCGGATAGTCGCGGTTGAGCACGCTTTCGAAGCCGAGCAGCCCGAGCCCATCGAGCGAGAAGATCGTCTCGATCAAGAGCGAACCGGCGAAGAAGGCCGACACGAAGGCGCCCGGAAAGCCCGCGACCACGATGAGCATGGCGTTGCGGAACACGTGACCGTACAGCACCTGATTGCGCGAACAGCCCTTGGCGCGCGCGGTCAGTACATATTGCTTGCGGATTTCTTCCAGGAACGAGTTCTTGGTCAGCAGCGTCATGGTGGCGAAGGCCGACAGCGCCATCGAGATGATCGGCAGCGTCAGGTGCCAGAAGTAATCGATGATCTTGCTGTACCAGGGCAGCGACCAGAAATTCTCCGATACCAGTCCACGCAAGGGGAACCAGTCGAAGAACGAGCCGCCGGCGAAAAGAATGATCAACAGGATCGCGAACAGAAATCCTGGAATGGCGTAGCCGATGATGATGACGCTCGAGGTCCACATGTCGAATCGCGAGCCCTCGTCAACCGCCTTGCGGATGCCGAGCGGGATCGAGATCAGATAGGTGAGCAGCGTCATCCAGATGCCGAGCGACATCGACACCGGCAGTTTTTCCTTGATGAGCTGCAGCACGCTGACGTCGCGGAAATAGCTCTTGCCGAAATCGAAGCGGATGTAATTCCACAGCATGATGCCGAAGCGCTCATAGGCCGGCTTGTCGAAGCCGAACTGCTTTTCCAGCTTCTTGATGAATTCCGGATCGAGCCCCTGCGCGCCGCGATATTTCGAATTGACGGCATCGCCCTGCGCGGCGCCCGGCGCCATGCCGCGCGCGCCGAAGTCGCCGCCGGGCGAACCGGAAATGCGCGAGGTCGCGCCGGTGTCGGCGCCGGAGAGCTTGGCGATCACCTGCTCCACCGGACCGCCGGGCGCGAATTGCACCACGACGAAGGCGACCAGCATGATCCCGAACATGGTCGGGATCATGAACAGCACGCGGCGGATGATGTAAGCGGTCATGGCACCCTGTTAGCGCGTTATTCTCTCACCGTCACCCTGAGGTGCGCGCGCAGCGCGCCTCGAAGGGCGACGGCCCGAACGTTGCGGCCGATCATCCTTCGAGGCTCGCCGCAATCGCGGCTCGCACCTCAGGATGACGGCGATAGCCCGATACTTGCGTCACCCCTTCTTCTCCATCTTCGCGGCCTTCGCCGCGTCATGCCACCACGTATCCGGGATTCCCCGGAAATAGCGCGGCTGCTGCGGGGGAAAGCCGAACACGTCCCAATAGGCGATCCGGTGCGCCGGCAGATACCAGTGCGGAATCCAATAGCGCCCGGCGCGGATCACGCGGTCGAGCGCGCGGCAGGCGGTCACCAGGTCGTCGCGCGTCTTGGCCGCGATAATGGTGTCGACCAGCGCGTCGACGGCCGGATCGGCGATGCCGGCCAGGTTCTGCGAGCCCTTGGTCGCGGCGGCCCGCGACGAGAAATAGGTGCGCAGCGAATCGCCGGGCGTCGAGGAGAAGCTCATGCGCTCGATTGCGAGATCGAAGTCGAAATCGTCGACGCGCTTGCGGTATTGCACCGGATCGACGATGCGCAGCGTGGCGTCGATGCCGAGCACCGCCAGATTGCGGATGTAAGGCAGATGATGCGGCGTGAGCGCCTGCTCATCGACCAGGAACTCGATGGTGATCGGCCGGCCGTCCGGCATCACGCGCTTGCCGTTCTTCAGCGCAAAGCCGGCCTCGTTCAGAAGCTGCGCGCCGCGCCTGAGCCAGCGGCGGTCCTGGCCCGAACCGTCGGTCACGGGCGGCAGATAGGGCTCGCCGAACACCTCGTCCGGCAGCTTGCCGCGGAACGGCTCGAGCAGCGCAAGTTCGGCCGCATCCGGCTTGCCCTTGGCCTTCATCGGCGAATTCTCGAACACCGACTGCGTGCGCTTATAGGCGCCGTACATGATGTTCTTGTTGGTCCATTCGAAATCGAAGGCGTCGATCAGCGCCTCGCGCAAGCGGTGATCCTTGAACTGCGCACGGCGCGTATTGATGAACCAGCCCTGCGCGCCCGACGGCGTATCGTCGGGCAACTCGGTGCGCTTGACGCGGCCGTCCTTGAAGGCGGGGAAGTCGTAGCGCGTCGCCCAGGTGCGCGAGGTGAATTCCTCGCGGAACAGATAATTGCCGGCGGTGAAACCTTCGAAGCCGACATCGCGGTCGCGATAATATTCGTAGCGCAGCACGTCGAAATTGTTCACGCCGCGCGACACCGGCAGATCGGCGCCCCACCAGTCCTTGACGCGTTCGAATTCGATCGAATGGCCGACATCGACGCGGCCGACCTTGTAGGGACCGCTGCCGAGCGGCACCGCGAGCGTCGACTGGTCGAACGGCTGCTTGCTATAATAGGCGCGCGAAAAGATCGGCAGACCGGCGACGAACAGTGGCACGTCGCGGCCGCGCTTGTCGGCGAAATGCACGACAACGGTGCGATCGTCCGGCGCTTCCGCGCCTTTGAAGTCACGCAAGAGCTGCGTGATGATCGGATGGCCCTTGTCCTTGAGCGTCAAGAACGACCAGACGACATCCTGCGCGGTGAGCGGCGTGCCGTCATGGAATGTGGTCTCCGGCCGCAGCAGGAACGTGTAGGTCAGCCCGTCGTCGGAGATGCGCACCGCGCGCGCGGCGAGCCCATACATGGCGTCGGGCTCGTTGCCGGAGCGCGCCATCAGCGTGGCGAAGGTCATCTCCACGCCGAAGGCGCCGGTGCCCTTCAGGATGAAGACATTGAGCGAGTCGAAGGTGAAGAACGAGCCGTTATAGCCGCGGCTCGAGACCATCTCGGAATAAGTGCCGCCCTTGGGCGCCTTCGGATTGACATAGGGAAAATGCGAAAAATCCGCCGGCAGCGCGAGATCGCCGAAGGCCGACATGCCATGGCGCCCGGCGGGCTGGGCGGCTTGAGCGAACGAGATTCGAGGCAGGCCGGCGGTCGCAACGGTCGCGGCGCCGAGCAGGAGAGCATGCCGGCGGCTAATCATGCCAGACCCTCGGGCTTCGTGTCCCGGACGCGGTGCAGCACGAGCGGAGCGAAGTGGTGCACCGCTGATCCGGGACCGCCAAATGCTGGAACGGTCCCGGGTCTGCAGCGCACCGCTAACGCGCTACGCTGCGCCCGGGACACGGGGGCTTTCGTCTTCGCTAAATCCATCACGAGCGCGGCGGCACCTTGGCCGCCTTGTCCTTGTCCCACCACCAGATGGTGGGGAAGGCCGAAGCGGCATATTTCGGCATGGTCGCGGGATGCG
>DASZQT010000040.1:0-8442 GCA_035549515.1 Pseudolabrys sp.
CGAGTTCAATCCGAAAATGCTGGTCGGTCTGGGGCTCGCCGCGCTCGGGCTCTGGCAATTGACCGAAGGCAAGATCCTGCCGCCGGCGATCACGCTTGGCTGGTACGCCGCGCATCTCGCCGGTCTGATGGTGGGCGGCGATCCAAATGATGTTGGCGATGGCGACGAGTAGCGCCCCTCGCCGCGCAGCCGCTATGCCCTAATCAGCCCCGCAGCGCGTCGGCGACGTCGGTCGCTTCCCACGGCAGGTCGAGGTCGCCGCGCCCGAAATGACCATAGGCCGAGAGCCGGCGATAGAAGCCGGCTTCGCCGGCGAGGCCCGGCATCGTGCGCAATTGGAAACGACGCGTAATCGCCAGCGGCCGGAAGTCGAGCACCGCTGCCACGCGCTGAGCAATCACGTCATCCGCACGTTTGCCGGTGCCGAAGGTTTCGACCGACAGGCTGAGCGGCTTGGCCTGGCCGATGGCATAAGCGAGATGCACCTCGCAGCGTTCGGCGAGGCCAGCCGCCACGATGTTCTTCGCGGCATGACGCGCGGCATAGGCGCCGATCCGGTCGATGCGCGAGGGGTCCTTGCCGGAGAGTGCCGCGCCGCTCTGGCGCGCGATCTCGCCATAGGTGTCGATGCCGTTCTTGCGGCCGGTGAGGCCGGCATGCCGTGTCGGACCGCCGATGTCGTAGAGCTCGCCCGTGATCACGTCCACCGTGGTTTGCGCGTCCGGCACTGGCCCGTCGCCGCTCAAGGTGTCGAAGACAAGCTGGCGTAGTCGCGCTTCGACATCGACCCCCGCCAGATCGGGATCGACCGCCGCCGTCAATGTTATGCCGTGAACGCGTACCGGCTTGCCGTTGCGATATTCCACGGAAACCTGCGTCTTGGCGTCCGGCGACAGCCAATGCATGCCGTCGCCGCGCACATGGTCGATGGCGCGCGCCAGCCGGTGCGCCAGGCTGATCGGCAACGGCATCAGTTCGGGTGTCTCACGGCAGGCGTAGCCGAAGGCATTGGCCTGCTCATGCGCGACGCGCCGCTCGATCGTTTCATCGTCGGGCGCTTCGGGCGTCGGTTCGCGCGTCTCGAACGGCACTTCGGCGATGCTGGTCAGGATCGAGCAATTGCGCGCGTTGAATTGCGGGCCGACATAGCCCGCCTCGGCGATGACCCGGCGCGCCAGCGATGGCAGATCGACCACGGAGTCGGCCGCGAAGCGCGCCGCCAGGAAGACCACGCCGGTCGCCACCGCGCATTCGACGATTGCGCGCGCGCCCGCATCCTGGCGCAGAAAGGCATCGATGGCGGCGTCACTGATGCGGTCGCACAGCTTGTCGGGGTGGCCGATGGTCACCGACTCGGAGGTAAAGATCATGTCCGCTGCCATGGCCTCATCTCAATTTCGCCGCGGCGTCAGCAAGGGTGCCACATGCCTGTTGAGGACGGCTCCAATCAAATTGTTCACAAGCGTGCTGCCCAAGGCAACACCGCCGATCGCCATCGCATCGGCGACGCCGATCGGACTCAAGCCGAGCAGGCGGCGCGTGACCGGGAAGGCTTGCGCCGCCACCTGCAGCGCGGCTGAAAAGATAAACGAGCCATAGAGCGCCGGATTGGCCGGCCGCGACAGTTCGGACAGGATGCCGTGGCGCTCCGAGCGGCTGGTGAAGGCGTGCAGCAATTGCGTCAAGGTGAGCGCGTGAAAGGTGATGGTGCTGGCGCGCGGTCCCGGTCCGGCGAAGGCGTAGCCGGCGAGTGAGGCCGCGCCCATCACCGAGCCTTCCAGCAGCAGGCGGCGGAAGTCGCCCGGTGACAGGATCGGCGCGCGCGGATTGTGCGGCGGCGCGTCCAGCACATCGGGCTCGGGCGGCTCCAGTCCGAGCGCGAGCGCGGGCAAGGGATCGGAAGCAAGATTGAGCCATAAGAGCTGCATGGGCGTGAGCGGCGCCGGGGCGCCGACCAGGGCGGCGCCGAACATGGTGATTGTCTCCGATGCATTGGTGGAGACGAGATAGCGCAAGACCTTACGGATATTGGCGTAGGTGGCGCGGCCGAGCCGCACCGCCTCGATGATGCCGTCGAGATCGTCCTGCGCCAGCACGATGTCGGCGACCTCGCGCGCGACATCGGTACCGGCGCCGCCCATGGCGATGCCGACATTGGCCGCGCGCAGTGCCGGCCCGTCATTGATGCCGTCGCCGGTCATCGCAACGATATGGCCGTCGGCCTGCAGCGCCTTCACGATGTTGAGCTTGTCGACCGGGCTCACGCGCGCGAACACTTGCGGCTGCGCCGCCAGCGCGGCCAGAACATCGGGCGGCACGCCGGCGATCTGGCCGGCTTCCAGCACTTTCAACTCGCCGCCATCGCCGTTGAGGTTGAGGTTCTTGGCGATGGCATAGGCAGTGGCGCTCTGGTCGCCGGTGATCATCACGGTGCGGATGCCGGCGCCGCGCAGCCGCTTGAGCGCGGGCACCACGCTGGGGCGGATCGGGTTTGCGAGACCGGCAAGCCCGAGCCAGATCAATTCGCGTTCGGCGCGCGGATCGCCGCCCGCTTCGTCGACCGCGACACCGAGCACGCGCAGCGCCTGCGCCGCCATACGCTCGTTGGCCTTCAGGACGTTCGCGCGCGCATTGTCGTCGAGCGGCGCGATGCCGTCGGCCGAGCGATAGGCCGTGCAGAGTGCCAGCACCTCGACCGGATCGCCCTTTACGCAAAGCAACCGGCCGCCCTCGGCCGTCTCGTGCAGCGTGCTCATGCGCTTGCGGCCGTCGCCTCGCCCGATGGTGGTCAACACGCGCGCCGACAGGCGCAGCGCGGCGACATCGACGTCGAGCCCCATGGCGGCTTCCACCAGCGCGCTCTCGGTCGGCGTGCCCTCGATCTTGACGCCTTGCAGATCGGGACGCACGATCGCTTCGTTGCACAGGGCGGCGACTTCGAGCAGGCGGCGGACGACGGAGCGCGTTTGCGTGCCGGCCTCCGCATCGTCATGCGTCAGCCTGCCGGAATCGTGCGCCAGCAGCAGGCCGTCGGCGTGCAGCGCAACCGTCGCCATGCGGTTTTCGGTTAGCGTGCCGGTCTTGTCGAGGCCGATCACCTCCACCGCGCCGAGTGTCTCGACCGCGTCGATCTTGCGCACCAGCACGTTGCGCTTGCGCATGTCCTGGATGCCGAGCGCCAGCGTCGTCGTCGCCACCGCCGGCAGGCCCTCCGGAATCGCGGCGACCGCCAGCGAGATGGCGCTGCGCAGCGTCGGCACCAGGCCCTGGTTGCGCCAAAGGCCGAGCGCGAACACGGCGCCGCAGACCAGGCCGTTGACGATCACCAGTTCGCGGCCGACATCGCCGAGCTGCCGCTCGATCGGCGTCTCCGGCGGGCGCAGCGAACCGAGCAGTTCCTGGACGTGGCCGATCTCGGTGACGGGACCGGTGGCGGTGACGACGGCGGCGCCGGTGCCGCCGGTGACGGCGGTGCCGCGGAACACCATGTTGACGCGCTCCGGCAGCCCGATCTCCGGCGGCAACAGCACATGCGCGTCCTTGTGCACCGGCAGCGCTTCGCCGGTGAGCGGCGCCTCGTTGACCGAGAGATCGTCGCAGTTCACCAGCCGCGCGTCGGCCGGCACCAGCGTGCCGCGTTCCAGCAGCAGCAGGTCGCCCGGCACCACCTCGCTCGGATCGACCGCGAGCCGCTGACCGCCGCGCACCACCGTGACCGGCTGATGCACATAATTGGACAGGCCGAGGATGGTGCGCTCGGCCTGCCGTTCGGTGCCGGTGGCGATGCCGGCATTGAGCAGCACGACGGCGGCGATCATGACGGCATCGGCGATGCCGCCGGTCGCGAGCGACAGGGCGGCCGACGCGCCAAGCAGCGCAATCGGCAGGCTGGTCAATTGCTCGGCAAACAGGGAGGCGAGGCTGCGCGGCTCGCCCTTGCGCAACTCGTTGCGACCGTAGAGCGAGAGCCGGTGCGCGACTTCCTCGGCCGTCAGCCCGACCGAAGATTGGCTGCCAAGCCGGTCGGCGACCTGGTCGAAGGGCAGGGCGTGCCATGCCTGACCATGATCGTAAGCCGGTGGCATGCCCGGGGCCGCCGCCGCCGACAGCGCATGCGCGGCCCGCCGCCGCGCCGGATGCAGCGGCCGGCCCGCGACGGCGGCCTCGACCATGCGGATAAGACGCCGCACGGTCATCGGTGGCCGGTATTCGATCAGCACCGATCCGGTCAGCGTGCTCGCGCGCACGGAAGCGATGGCCGGCACCGCGCGCAGCGCGATCTCGACCGCGCGCACGCGATCCTCGCGCGCGATCAGTCCGGGATGGCGTATACGGATACGGCCCTCGACGGCCGCATGCAGAATTTCGGCCACGTCCTGAGATCGCCGCGGCCGCCGCACATGCTGCCGCTCGGCATTTCGTCTCGACGGCGCGGGGTTTTCGAATTCAATAACGGACATAACGGTGACGACGCGTGGCGGTGCCGATCTTGGCTATTTTGATGACAATCCGGTGACACCGCGCCAAGCCGCTACGGTTCCCCCATTTTCGAACTCCCGACCGCACTTCACACGGAAATTTCGCGCGCCGTCTTGATCGTCATCAAGGGAAAAGCGCGGCCGGTCGGGGCCACGTCGGCTTTGTGACAGCGCCCGCCTGCAATCTCATCGCCGCCGCGACACGGATTCGTAATTCAAGCGTTATTGACACGCATCAATGTGACGCGCGCCGGCTGTGCTTCAATTTTGCCGGCCATTCACGTCACCGCGATCTTTGTCAGCGCGAGGAGAAACCCCCATGTCCGAAGAAGCCGTGAAAGTTGCCGTTACCGAAGAGCAGGCGACCGAGCCGAAGCCCGAGGAAGCCAAGCAGAGCGAAGCGCCAGCGCTGGCGGCACGCGAATGGTGGCCGCTCGAGACCCTGCGTCGCGAAGTCGAACGCGTGTTCGACGAATTCTATCGTGGGCCGTGGCGTCTGCCTTTCAGCCGCACCGCTTTCGATGTCGGGCCGGTGTGGCCGGGCGAGGCGATCTGGGGTGCGGCGCCCGCCGTCGATATCGTCGAGCGCGATCAGGACTACGTCATTACCGCGGAAATGCCGGGCGTTCCGGCCGGCAATGTCGACGTTCGCCTGGCCGACGAGCGGCTGACCATCAAGGGCGAGAAGGAAGACAAGTCCGATGAGGAACGCAAGGGCGTGCACATTTCGGAGCGCCGCTACGGCTCGTTCCAGCGCACCTTCCGCGTGCCCGAGGGCGTCGACCGCGATAAGATCGCGGCGAGCTTCGCCAACGGCGTGCTCACCGTCACGCTGCCGAAAACGGCCGAGGCTATGAAGGCCGAACGCACCATCGACGTGAAGGCGGCGTAAGCGAGCAGCCACTGTCTGACACCATGCGCTCAGGCCATTGCCGGATGGCCTGAGCGGAGCGTCAGTTTGGCGCCTTCAGCGCATCGCTGTCATTATGCGCCGGCGGCAATGGGCCGGATCACCGCAAGCAAATGACGCGCCGCGATTTCGGTTGCACCGATATTATCGATCACGTGATCGGCGCGGAATGTTTCGAACGCCGCGTTGCGTTGGAGCCGCTGCGTCAATGCGCCGTCGCTCGCGCGTGCCCGGCCGGCGAGCCGCGCCGCCAGCACCTCGGCCGGCGCGGTGATCAGCACGGCATCGACGCGGGCATAGCGTTGGCGCAGACCGGCGACGACCGTGCGCGAGACATTGCAGACGACCGTGCGCCCGCCGCGCAGGTCGTCCTCGACCGTGCGCCAGATGCCGTATTTCAGGCCGTGCGCTTGCCAGTGGAACGCGAACGAACCGTCGGTGACGGCGCGGTCGAAAGCGTCGTCGCTCAATGAGTCATGATCCTCGGCGCCCGACACCGTCCGCGTCACCGCGCGGCGCGGGAACACGATGCCGGAGTCGCTAGAACACGCCGCTCTCGCGTGAGCGATCAGCGTGTCCTTGCCGGCCCCGCTCGGCCCCACCACCAGCACCAGCCGCCCCGGACCGATGCGCTGACCGGCGGCCAAATCGGCTTCATGCGTCGAAGCGCTCATGCGACCCGGCGTCCCGCGCTCCACACGCTGCGCACGGCGGCTGCCCCTTCCGCCAGGTGGACGCGAATGAGATCGGCGCGCTTGGCCGTAGCGATCTCGCCGCGGTCGGTCAGCCCGACGACTTCGGCCGGCGTCTTGCTCACGGTGCGGATGGCGGCGGCGAGATCGAAGTTCGGCGCCGCTCGCGGAAGGCGCAGCGCCGCGATCAACAGGCTTGACGGCACATAGTCCGACGACATGATGTCGAGCATGCCCGCGCGGGCTAGTTCCGCAGACGCGACATTGCCGGAATGCGAACCGCCGCGAATGAGATTGGGCGCACCCATCAAGACCTTGATGCCGGCCTCGTGCAGCCCGGCGGCGGCTTCGACGGTGACCGGAAACTCCGCGATGGCCACGCGGTCCGTCACCGCCTGTGCGACATGCTCGGGCGTGGTGTCGTCATGGCTCGCGAGTGGCTTGTTATGCGCGCCCGCCAGTTCGACGAGGCCGCGATAGTTCTTTTCGGCGTGGCGCGCGTGATTTTCGTATCGCCGCGCGAACAGGACATCGAGTTCGGGATCGGTCAGCCCGCCTTTGCCGCGATAATAGTCGCGCAGCTTGACCGGATCGCGGAACTGGCGCTGCCCCGGCGTGTGATCCATCAGCGAGAGCAGCCGCACGTCGGGCCGCGCGATCAATTCGGCGGCGTCCTCGACCACATTCGGCATCGGCACTTCGCAGCGCAGATGCAGGAAATGGTCGATGCGCAACAGGCCGGCGTCGCGTGCCTGTGCGATCGCCTGCGACAGATGCGCGGCCTGGCCGTCGGCGTCCTCGGCGCCTTCCTCGCGCCAGACCCTCAGCGAATCAAGCACGGTGGTGATGCCGCTGGTCGCGATCTGC
This sequence comes from Pseudolabrys sp., assembly GCA_035549515.1. Taxonomy (GTDB): domain Bacteria; phylum Pseudomonadota; class Alphaproteobacteria; order Rhizobiales; family Xanthobacteraceae; genus Pseudolabrys. The sequence goes on from DASZQT010000040.1 coordinate 6,948, forward strand.
GCATCGTAGGAAATCACCGCCGCGACGGTGTCCCAACGCACTTTCGGGCGCGGCATGTAGTGCGCTTCCAGGTGATCGGTGTGCAATTCGACCAGCCCCGGCAGCAGCAGATCGCCGGCGAAATCGACGCCGCGCTCGGGCGCATCGCCTTCGCCGATTTCGGCGATCGCGCCGTTTGCGACCGCGACATAACCGCGCTCGATCACGCGGTCGGCCAGCACGATGCGGGCGTTTTCGAGAATGGCGTGGTCGGTTTCGGTCATGGCGGTCCGGATGGCGGCTCAGGCGGCGATGGCGAATTGGGTGACGTCGATATTCGTGTCGGCGATGGCCGCGCGCGCATCGTCGTCGTGCACGATGGTGACGATGGCGGCACCGGCGCGCTTGCGCTCGCGCACGAGCTCGATCACGACGGCGCGGTTGGCGGCGTCGAGCGAGGCGGTCGGCTCGTCGATCAGCAGGATCGGATGTTCGGGCAGAAGCCCGCGCGCGAGATTGATGCGCTGCTGCTCTCCGCCGGAAAAGGTGGCGGGCGGCAGGCTCCACAGCCGCTCCGGCACATTGAAGCGGCGCAGCATGTCGGCGGCGCGCGCGGTGGCGGACTCGCGCGGCTCGCCCTTCATCACCAGAGGCTCCGCGACAATGTCGAGCGCCGACACGCGCGGCACCGCGCGCAGGAACTGGGTGACATAGCCGAGCGCGCGCTGGCGCAGCGCCAGCATTTGCCGCGGCGGCGCGGCTGCCACATCGACCAAGGTCTTGCCGTCGCGAACGAGGATGTGACCTTCGTCGCAGCGGTAATTACCGTAGATCAGCTTGAGGATCGAGGACTTGCCGGCGCCGGACGGCCCGGTGAGCGCGACGCACTGTCCCGGCTCGACGACAAAGCCGACATCGCGCAGCACCGGCAGCCGCAAGCCGCCCTGCAGATGCATGGTGAAGGTCTTGGCGACGTCGGACAGTTCGAGTGCGATCATGTGATCTTTTGTCCTTGGCAGTGCCACGCACCCCGCTCATTCCCGCGCAAGCGGGAATCCAGCGCTGGGTCCCGCAGGAGTTTATCCCCGCGAAAGCGGGGACGGGCGGAGTGTCGTGCGCGTGCAGAGATCATCACATGCCTCACGCCGGCAGGATCGAGGAGACGAGAAGCTGGGTGTAAGGCTCGTGCGGATCGTCGAGCACCTGATCGGTCAGACCCTGCTCGATCACCTCGCCGTCTTTCATCACCATGATCCGGTTCGACAACAGCCGTGCGACAGCAAGGTCGTGCGTCACTACGATGGCCGCGATGCGCATCTCCGACACGATCCGCCGCAACAGGTCGAGCAGGCGCGCCTGCACCGAGACGTCGAGGCCGCCGGTCGGCTCGTCCATGAAGATCAGCCGCGGCGCGGTGACGAGGTTGCGGGCGATCTGGAGGCGCTGCCGCATGCCGCCGGAATAGGTGCGCGGCGTATCGTCGATGCGGTCGTCGGGGATTTCCACGCGGCCGAGC
>DASZQT010000041.1:0-6407 GCA_035549515.1 Pseudolabrys sp.
GATCGCGATCGTCTCCTTGCGGTCGATCAGACGCTGGGCGATTTGCTCCGCAATCGGGATGAGCAGCTTCATGTCACCCTCGCTGTTCGATATTGCCGCTGCGCGCGGGCACGCCGAATTCCTTGCGGCAAATGTCGGCCCGGATCGCAATGCCTTCGCGGATTTGCTCGTGCGACGGGCTGGCGAAGCACAGCCGCATGCGGCTCTTGCTGTGCACGGCGTCGGTCGACCATTCCGGACCCGGATTGATGGCGACACCGGCGGCGAGCGCCTTCTGATAGAGTTTCAGCGTATCGACGGTGTCCGGCAGCTTCACCCACAGGAAGATGCCGCCCTTCGGCTCGTCGAATTCGGCCGCGGTGCCGAACTGCTCGGCGAGCGCCTCCATCAGTGTGTTCAGCTTGGCGCGCAGCGCTTTGCGCAACTCCGGCAAGTGGCTGGCAAAGTGCGGGGCGCAATATTCCGCCAGCACCATCTGCTCGAGCGCGCCCGAGCCGGCATCGGTCTTGAGCGCGAGCATGCGCGCCATGATCTGCCAGGGCGCCACGATGAAGCCGACGCGCAAGGCCGGCGCCACCGACTTCGAGAACGAGCCGATGTGGATGACGTTCGCCGACTTGCTCATGGCGTAGAGCGCGGGCGGCCGCGTGCCGTCCCAGATCAGGTCGCAATAGCAGTCGTCCTCGAAGATTGGTACGCCGTATTGCTCCGCCAGCGCCAGCATGCGGGCGCGCCGCGCATCGTCGAGGATGGTGGCGGTCGGGTTCTGCACGGTCGGGATGGTGTAGATGAATTTCGGCCGCACGTTGCGCGCCTTGAGTTCGGCGAGCGCGGCTTCCAGCGCGTCCATGCGCATGCCGCCTTCATCGAGCGGAATGCCGACAACGTTGACGCCGAGCCGCGCGAGGCGCGTCAGCGTGCCCTGGTAATTATCCTTCTCGACGATGACGGTGTCGCCCTTCGTGAGCAGCGCGCCGTTGACCAGATCGAGCGCCTGCAGCGAGCCCGAGACGATCAGGATGTCCTCGGCCGTGCAGACGATGCCGGCGTCGCGCTTGAGCTTGAGCGCGAGGAATTCACGTAAGGGTCGATAGCCCTGCGGCCCGCTCGAGAGCCCGTAATGCGACAGCGTGCGGCCCTCGCGCGCAAGCACCGCTTGCGCGGCCTGCATCAGGCCGTCGAGCGGCACCGCGTCGGGATCGTTGTTGCCGCCGGTGAAATTATAGCGCGGCGAGCCGGTCCATTTCGCGGCCGGCGGCGGCAAGCTCGCGGGAAAAAGTGGGCCGAAGTCGAATGACATCGTGCATTTCTCCGGCAAACGCTTGTCATGGCCGGCCTTGTGCCGGCCATCCCGCTTAGGGACGCAATGCCCTCCTGAGCGAGATCACCGGGACACGGCGCGTTCCGCGCCGGCCCCGTGATGACAAGGAAAGGGTCTACTTCGCCGCCACCACCATGATCTCGACCTTGTAATCGGGCGCGGCGAGCTTGGCCTCGACCGTGGCACGCGCCGGCGTGTGGCCGGCCACCACCCAGGTGTCCCACACCGCGTTCATCTCGCCAAAATTCGCCATGTCGGTGATGTAGATGTTGGCGGTCAGGATCTTGCTCTTGTCGCTGCCGGCTTTGGCCAAGAGGCCGTCGATCTGCCCCAGGATGTCCTTGGTCTGCTCGGTGACGCTCCGGCCCTTGGCGCTCTCGGCGACGATGCCGGCGAGATAGACCGTGTCGCCGTGCACCACCGCCTTGCTCATGCGGGCGCCGACCTCGATACGCTGGATGCTCATGTTCACTCCCTCAAGGGTGTTTCTGCTCTCGCCACTTCCCTAGCGATCTTTATCGGCTTTGGGAACCCGCACGCCTCGGCCGAATTATCGCAGCGGATTCAAGCCGAAACGGGAGGCACGAATGGGCTGGTTTTCATCCGACATTCACGACGTCAAGGATCTGTTCCTGCACTCGATGCAGGACATCTACTATGCCGAGCACCAGATCGAAAAGGCGCTCCCCGACATGGTGGAGAAGGCGTCCGACGCCGAGCTGAAGAAGGGCTTCCGGATGCACCTGAAGCAGACCAAGGGCCAGATCAAGCGGCTCGACCGCGCCTTTAAGCTGCTGAAGGAAAAACCGAAGGGCACCCGCTGCCCGGCCATCGACGGCATCATCGACGAAGCCAATGAGATCGCCGGCGAGGTGGACGACAAGATGGTGCTCAACGCCGCCCTGATCGCCGCGGCGCAGGCGGTCGAGCACTACGAGATCACCCGCTACGGCACGCTGGCGGCCTGGGCCAAGCTGCTCGGGCACAACGACGTCGCCAAGCTGCTCGCCATGAACCTCAAGGAAGAAAAGGCGACGGACAAGAAGCTGAACGGCATCGCCACCCGCAAGATCAACAAGAAGGCGCTCGCCCGCAGCAACAACAAGCGGCCGGGCCGGATCGAGCAGGCGGAAGACGCCATGTTGGTGACGGCGGCCGGTATTCCGGCGCTGGGGTGAATTGAGCCGTCGCCTTGAGGTGCGCGCGAAGCGCGCCTCGAAGGGCGACGGCGGGCAGTCTTGGGCCGATCATCCTTCGAGGCCCGCCTTCGGCGGACACCTTAGGATGACGGCACCAAGCTATCCGCCCGCCACCCCTTGCGCGTTCACGTAGAGCGCATAGAGCGAGTGGCTGGCGGCCATGAACAGCCGGTTGCGGTGCAGGCCGCCGAAGCAGAGATTGGCGCAGCGCTCCGGCAGCGCGATGTGGCCGATGGGCTCGCCCTCAGCCGTGAACACGCGCACGCCATCCAGTTCAGGCGCCATGCCCCAGCCGCACCAGAGATTGCCGTCGACATCGACGCGGAAGCCGTCCGGCGTGCCCTGCGGACCGGAGTCGATCAGGACTCGGCGGTTAGCGAGCTTGGCTTCGCCGATCATGTCGTAGACGAGAATTCGCCGCGGCGTGCTGCGCGACTCCACGATATAGAGCTTGCTCTCGTCGGGCGAAAAAGCGAGGCCATTCGGCGCCTGAATGCCGTCCGCCACCACACTGACCGCGCCGGTCGCGCCATCGACGCGATAGACATTCGTCGGCAATTCCGGCTCGGCGCGTTCGCCCTCGTAATTGCCCAGGATGCCGAAGGGCGGATCGGTGAACCAGATCGAGCCGTCCGACTTCACCACAACGTCGTTGGGCGAATTCAGCCGCTTGCCTTCAAAGCGGTCGCAGATGACGGTGATGCGGCCGTCATATTCGGTGCGGGTCACGCGGCGGGTGAGATGCTCGCAGGTGACGAAACGGCCCTGGCGGTCGCGCGTATTGCCGTTGGCGTTGTTCGACGGCTTGCGAAAAATCGAGACCGCGCCAGTCTCCTCGTCCCAGCGGCGGATGCAATTACCGGGCACGTCGCTCCACAACAGGTAACGGCCGTCGCCGAACCAGACCGGCCCCTCGCCCCAGCGCGCGCCGGTCCACAGCCGCTCGACGCTGGCGAGCGCCAAGCGGTATCTATCAAAGCGGCTGTCGAGCGAAACGACCAGCGGATCGGGATAGCGCAGGCTGGGCGACCATTCGGACATGGCGTCATTTTGCTCCCTTACCGGCGCGCGTACCGAGCGCGTGCTCAAGCACCTTGCGCATGAGCGTGGGCAGTGCCTCGGCATGCAATTCTGAAACCTTGACCCAGCGCGCGCGCTTGGGATTTCCCTTGGGCTTTCCCTTGGGCTTTCCCTTGGGCTCTCCCTTGTGCTCCCCCTTGGGCGCTTTCGCGCTGCGCGGGAGCTGCGCCGTGAACACCGTCAGTTCAAGCGGAAAGTGGGTGAACACATGGGTCACCACGCCCGGCAACTTGCGCCATTCGGCTTTCAAGGGCGCGGCGGAAGGTGCATTGGCGACGTCGAAATCATGCGACCATTCGCTGCCGGGCACCTCGGCCATGCCGCCGAGCAGGCCCTTTTCGGGACGCTTGCGCAGCAGTACGTGCTGATCAGCGCGGAGCGCGACGAAGGCCGCGCCGCGCCGCAGCCGCCCTTCCCGCTTGGGCGCCTTGCGCGGGAACTCCTCCTGGCGACCGAGCGCGCGCGCCGCGCATGGCTCGCTCCACGGACACAAAGCGCAAGCCGGCTTTTTCGGCGAGCACAGCGTCGCGCCAAGGTCCATCAGCGCTTGCGCGAAGTCGCCGGAGCGCCGTTGCGGCAATAGCGACGTCGCCAATTGTTTGATGAGCGGCTTGGCCGCCGGCAGCGCCTCTTCGACGGCGAACAGCCGCGTCACCACGCGCTCGACATTGCCATCGACCGGCACCGCATCGGCATCGAAGGCAATAGCGCCGACCGCCGCGGCGGTATAATCGCCGATGCCCGGCAGCGCGCGCAGCGCCACAAGATCGTCGGGGAAGGTGCCGCCGTGATTTTCGACCACCGCTTTCGCACAGGCATAAAGGTTGCGCGCGCGCGCGTAATAGCCAAGCCCCGCCCAGGCCGCGAGCACGTCATCGAGGCTCGCTTCGGCGAGCGCCGTCACCGTCGGCCAGCGCGCCAGGAACTTGGCGTAGTAAGGCGCGACCGTCTTCACGGTGGTCTGCTGCAGCATGATTTCCGACAGCCACACGCGATAAGGATCGCGCGGTTCGCCGGTTTTCGTTCGCCAGGGCAACACACGCGCATGGCGGTCATACCAGGCGAGAAGATCGGCCGGGTCGGGCGCATCGACCGCTTTCTTTCGTCTTGGCTTGCGGACTGCTACCTTCATGCCGCCGACCTTGGCACGAGACATCCCGCATGAGCAGCCCCGCGCGCAGTTTTCCCCGGCCTCTCGCCGAGCTCACCGGCGCCACCTTGAGCGGCGCCTTCAAGGCGCAAGGCTTCGCAAACACCGAAATCCTGTCGCGCTGGGGCGACATCGTCGGACCGGAGGTCGCCGCCCACAGCGAGCCGATCAAGATCAACTGGCCGCGCCCGGTCGGCGAGGACTTGCCCGACCCCGCCACGCTGGTGCTGCGGGTAGAAGGCCCGGCCGCGCTCGAAATCCAGCACCTCTCGGCCGTTATCCTGGAGCGGGTGAACCGCTTCTTCGGCTGGCAGGCGATCGGCCGCATTTCGCTGCGCCAGGCGCCGTTGCGCCGGCGTGTGGCGGCCAAACGCCCTGCCCCGCCCGATCCGGCGACCACGGCCCGCATCGCCGAGGCGCTGCCGCAGGTCGAGGACGACGATTTGCGCCAGGCGCTGGCCCGCCTGGGCGCCGCGATCAAGCGAAAGTGACGCTCTCCTTCGCCTTGGAAAAAACGCGGGCCATTGCCACAATCGCTCTGTCCGGGTAGCCAATTGCCCGTCCGGGCGGGCCGGACCCCGCTTTCAGCCTACGGAGCTTGCCTTGCCGATCAACCGACGCGAATTCTGCCAGGGCACTGCGGCCGTGGCGCTCGCCACCGCCGCTTTCGGCACCTCGCTGTTGTCATTCTCGCAGGCGGCTCGCGCCGACACCGTTCCCGATGTCGAGCTTATGGCGCCCGAAGCACTGCCCGACATGGTCATGGGCAACGAAAAGGCTTCGGTCACCGTCATCGAATATGCCTCGATGACCTGCCCGCACTGCGCGCATTTCCAGGAAACCACCTTCCCGGATCTCAAGAAGCGCTACATCGATACCGGCAAGATCCGCTATATTTTCCGCGAGTTCCCGCTCGACAATCTCGCCGCCGCCGCCTCCATGCTGGCGCGCTGCGCCGGCGAGACCGACAAGAACAAATATTTCGCGCTGGTCGACACGCTGTTCAACCAGCAGCGCACCTGGGCCGTGGAAAAGCCTATTCCGCCGCTGATGGCGATCGCCAAGCAGGCCGGCTTCACCGAGCAGAGCTTCAATGCCTGCCTGTCGAACCAGAAAGTGCTGGACGGCATCGAAGCGGTGCGCCAGCGCGCCATCGACAAGTTCAAGGTCGGCTCGACCCCGACTTTCTTCATCAATGGCAATTCCTATTCCGGCGCCATGTCGATCGACGAAATGGCCAAGATCATCGACCCGCTGCTGAAGAGCTGAGCCGCCCCGCCGTTACTTGCGCGCCGCCCTTGACGGGCGGCGGCAACCCAATCCGGTTCCGCGGGGTTGCGCCCCCGACTCCGGAACCGCTGCAACGCAAGCATTTTTGCCGCCTCGCGCGCGGTTTTCCCGTATTTTTTGCCCTAATTTCGCCGCGCGACTCTTCGAAATGTCTGGAAAACCGCATCCAGATGGCGCCGGCCTGTTGCTAAAGCCGCGCTCGGCTGTTCATCCTTCCGGCCAATATGGCACCGAAAACGATGGCCCGCATGGGCGTCGGGACGGATTGCTCACCCGTTCATGTGAACGAACGCGCGGGCGTCATGCTCCATTCGGCGCGGGCAAGCGAGACCTGAAAGTATGAAGCTCACACGGCTGCGCCTTCTCG
>DASZQT010000042.1:0-7026 GCA_035549515.1 Pseudolabrys sp.
GCCCAAGCCGACCGTGCCGGCTGGCCGCACGCCATTGTATCCTTCGTCGATTTCCAGAGTGACGACGCGCCGAGCGTGATGGCGGCGCAGGCGAAATCGCCGTTGATGCGCGGCGCGCGCCAGCAACTGCACTGGCACGAGAACGCGCAATACCGCTTCGCGCCGACGCCCGACCAGATGAACACGGCCGCCTTCCGCAAGAACCTCGCGCTATTGGAAGAGCGCGGCTGGCTGTTCGAATTGCAGGTATTCGCTTCCCAGATGGCGGACGGCGCCGCGCTCGCCAAGGCGTTTCCGCGCATTACTTTCGTGCTCGAGCACGCCGGCATGTTGCAGGACTTGTCGCCGGGCGGGCGTGCAGCCTGGCGCGACGGCATGAAACGGCTCGCCGATCAACCCAACATGCACACCAAGTTTTCCGGGCTCGGCACTTTCATCCGCCGCAACGATCCGCAGCACATCGCCGAGGTGGTGGGCGAGACGCTGGAACTATTTGGCCCGCAACGCTGCGTCTGGGGGTCGAATTTCCCGATCGAGAAATTGTGGACCGATTACGCCTCGATCGTGAACGCGATCAGGGCGGCGCTCGCGGAACTTTCGGAGAGCGACCAGCGCGCGGTGCTGCACGACAATGCCGTGAGGCTTTATCGGTTGTGAGCGGGTGGCTCCGGCACGGTCGACGCGCGGCGCGCGAAAGGCAGCGCGGCAAGCGCGACAGCCGTGAACAACGCGCCCGCCAGGAACGTCCCGTCCGGGCCGATGCGGTCCCATAGTTCGCCCGCGATCACGCTCGCCGCCAGCAGCGCGACACCGCTCACCAGGTTGAACATGCCGAAAGCGGTGCCGCGCAGTTCCGCCGGCGCGGTGTCGGCGACGAGCGCGGCGAGCAGGCCTTGCGTCAGGCCCATATGCAGACCCCAGAGCGCCACGCCGGCCATCACCGCCCATACGCTGTTGCCGAAGGCGAGCACCAGATCGGCCACGATCAGGAGCGCGAAGCCGGCGAAGAGCAGGCGATAGCGCCCGATCGAATCCGATAGCGCGCCGGCTGGCCAGGCGGAGAAGGCGTAGACCACATTCATGATCACCATCACCGCCGGGACGAAGGTCAGCGCCAGTCCGACCGATTGCGCGCGCAGGAGCAGGAAGGCTTCGCTGAAGCGCGCCAGCGTAAACACGGCCGACACGCCGACCACCATCCAATAGGCGATGTCGAGCCGGGAAAGCTCAGCACGCGACAACGGCGCGCGCACTCTACGCGCGGCGGCCGCGTGCTCCGGCTCGCGCACGCCGAACACGATGATGGCGACCGAGACGAAGGCCGGCACCACCGCGATCGAGAACACCGCTTTGAAATTGTCGGCGAGCAGCGCCATGAACACGATGGCGAGCAGCGGGCCGAGCAATGCCCCGACGGTGTCGAGCGATTGCCGCAGGCCGAAGGCGGTGCCGCGCAGATCCGCCGGCGTGAGATCGGCAACCAGCGCGTCGCGCGGCGCGCCGCGAATGCCTTTGCCGATGCGGTCGACGAAGCGCGCCGCCGTGAGCATAACGATGCCCGTTGAGAGCGGAAACACCGGCTTGGTGAGTGCGGCCAGGCCGTAGCCGGCCGCCGCCAGCCATTTGCGCTGACCCAGATAGTCGCTGAGCGCGCCGGAAAAGACCTTGGTGATCGAGGCGGTCGCCTCCGCGATGCCTTCGATGATGCCGACGGTCAGCGTGGAGGCGCCGAGCACGCTGACGAGATAGAGCGGCAGCAACGCATGGATCAGCTCGGAGGACGTATCCATGAACAGCGACACGAGCCCGAGCGCCCAGACGCTGCCGGGAATCTCGCGCCAGCGGAACAGGGAAGCGCTTGGGTTAGGCATGGCGGACCGGGTCGGCGTGATGCGCAGGCATAGCCGTTCGAAGAACGGCGTCGCTTCGCTCGCCTATGACCCGCGCATCCATGATGAATCTCAGCGTGCGGCAGCCTTACGCAATGCAACATGCATTGCGCGGCATGATGGATTGACGGGTCAAGCCCGGCAATGACAATGCCGAGAAACCTTACGCCGCCTCTTGCCGCTTCGCGGGCGCAAAGCGGCCGTAGAACGTCTCGTTGTGCTCGGCCATCTCGATCAGCAGCTTCGGCGGCGCAAAGCGCGCGCCGTATTTCTTCTCGAAGGCGCGGCACAGGTCGACGAATTTGCGCGTGCCCATCAGGTCGATATAGGACAGCGTGCCGCCGGTATAAGGCGCGAAGCCCCAGCCGAGGATCGAGCCGACATCGGCCTCGCGTACGTCGGTGACCACCTTTTCCTCGAAGGTGCGCGCGGCCTCCACCGCCTGCACCACCAGGAAGCGCTGCTTCAGTTCCTCGACAGAGATCGCATCGATCTCGTCGGGCGTCAGCTTCTTCGGCAACAGCTCCGCAAGCCCCGGCCACAGCCGCTTCGGCTTGCCCGGCGCGTAGTCGTAGAAACCTTTGCCGTTCTTGCGGCCGTGACGGACTTCCTTCTCGACCATGTCTTCCAACAGCTTCTTCATGCCGGGATCGACCGCGCTCGGTCCGAGATCCGCTTCGGTGGCGCGCACGATCTTGAGCCCCAAATCGAGCGCGGTCTCGTCATTGAGCGCCAGCGGGCCGACCGGCATGCCGGCCATGCGCGCGGAATTCTCCACCAGCGCGGCCGGGATGCCTTCGAGCAGCATCAGATGGCCTTCGCGGATATAGTTGAGCACGCAGCGATTGGCGTAGAAGCCGCGCGTGTCGTTGACCACGATGGGCGTCTTGCGGATCGCACGCACAAAGTCGAGCGCCACCGCGAGCGCCTTGTCGCCGGTCTGTTTGCCGAGAATGATCTCGGTGAGCATCATCATCGCCACCGGCGAGAAGAAATGGATGCCGATGAAGCGCGCCGGGTCCTTGAACTCGGTGGCCAATGACGTGATCGGCAGTGTCGAGGTGTTGGAAGCGAAGATCGCGTCGTCGCGGATCACCGCCTGGATTTTGGCGATGACATCCGACTTCACCTTGCGGTCCTCGAACACCGCCTCGACCACCAGATCGCAATCGGCAAGCGCGCCGTAGTCTGCGGTGGGTGTGATGAGCGCGAGCAGCGCGTCGCGCTCGGCGCTTTTCATGCGGCCTTTGTTGACGCGGTCGGTGAGTGACTTGTGCACCCCGGCTTTGCCCTTGTCCGCCGCCTCCTGATCGCGGTCGATCAGCACGACCTGCAATCCTGCCGCCGCTGTCACTTGCGCGATGCCGGCGCCCATGAAGCCGGCGCCGACGATGCCGATCTTCTTCAGGTTCGACGGCGGCACCGAGGCCGGCCGGCGCGCACCCTTGTTCAGTTCCTGCATCGAGACGAACAGCGTACGGATCATGGCCGCCGCCTGCGGCGAGCGCAGGATCTTGGCGAACCAGCGCGACTCGACGCGCAGCGCCGTATCAAAAGGCAACTGCAGGCCTTCGTACACGACCTGCATGATCGCGCGCGCGGCCGGATAATTGTCGTAGGTCTCGCGCCGATAGATCGCGTTGGCGGCCGGGAAAGTCATCATGCCGGCCTTCGAATAGACGAGCCCGCCCGGCAGCTTGAAGCCCTTCTCGTCCCAGGGCGCGACCGCCTTGCCGCCGGCCTTGATCCAATCCTTCGCTGCCTTGACGAGATCGCCGGCCGGCACCACCGCGTCGATCAGCTTCATCGCCTTGGCGCGATCGGTTTTGAGCTGGTCGCCCTTGAGCAGGAATTGCAGCGCATCGGCGGGCGGCAGCATGCGCGCCACGCGCTGCGTGCCGCCGGCGCCGGGGAACAGACCGATCTTGATCTCGGGCAGGCCGAGCCGCGTCTTCGGATTATCCGCGGCGATGCGCTGGTGGCAGGCGAGCGCGAGCTCGAAGCCGCCGCCCATCGCGGTGCCGTTGAGCGCGCAGACCCACGGCTTGCCGCATGTCTCCAGGCGACGATAGAGCAGCGAGAGCTTGCGGCTTTCCTCGAACACGAATTGCGCCGCGGCCTCTTCGCCCTGTGTGCGCACCATGTCGGCATAGATCGCGCCCATGCGTTCGAGCATGGTCAGGTCCGCCCCGCCGCAGAAGGCCTCCTTGCCGGAGGTGATGACCGCGCCCTTGATCGAGGCGTCGGTCGTCACCTTGTCGACGATCCCGGAAAGCTCCTCGATGACGCCCATCGTAATGACGTTCATCGAGCGGCCGGGCATGTCCCAGGTGACGAGCGCGATGCCGTCGGTGTCGATGTCGAGCGTGAAGTCGGTCATGACGGGGTCCTTTAGTAGGGTTCGCCGTTCTTGCGCGTGTAACGGAAGCCGCTCTCGTCCCGCACGACCATCATGTCGATGTCGGAATAATCCACACGCTCGGTCGGCGCGCGGGTGCCGACCTCCATCAACACGGCGTCCTTGGACGAACGGTTGACGATGCAGTGCCCGTCGGAGACACCGGCCTTCCAGGCGGCGGCATCGCCGGCTTTCAGCACCGTCTCGCCGCCGTCCTCGCACAGCACGACTTCGCCTTCGAGCACATAAACGAGTTCGTCCTCGTTCGCGTGCCAATGGCGCTGCGACGATGCCGCGCCCGGCTTGAGCGTACAGATATTGACGCCGAATTGCGTGAGCCCGGCGGCGCGCCCGAGCCTTTTGCGCGCGCGCCCTTCGACCGCCTTGTTGAACGGCGCGGGATAGTTGGTCGATGTGTCGAGGGGGATATTAGGAATGTCGATCTTGGGCATTGGCCTGGGTTCTCAGCTTTTCCCGGGCGTGGATCGCATCACAAAGTGATGCGGCTCAGAGACCCGGGATCGTTCCAACGTCTTGGCGGTCCCGGATCGGCGTCGCACCACTTCGCGCTGCGCCGCGTCCGGGACAAGCGCGCCTAAACCCTCTCGATGATCGTCGCGGTTCCCATGCCGGCGCCGATGCACAAGGTGATCAATGCGGTGGACTTGCCCGTTCGCTCCAACTCGTCGAGCGCGGTGCCGAGGATCATGGCGCCGGTGGCCCCCAACGGATGCCCCATGGCGATCGCCCCGCCATTCACGTTCAGATTTGAATTGTCGATGTCGAACGCTTGCATGAAGCGCAGCACCACCGAAGCGAAAGCCTCGTTGACCTCGATCAGGTCGATGTCCGACAGCTTCATGCCGGCCTTCTTCAAGACCTTCTTGGTTACATCGACCGGGCCGGTGAGCATGATCGCCGGCTCCGAGCCGATATTGGCGAAGGCCTTGATGCGCGCCCGCGGCTTCAGCCCGTTGCGGGCGCCCGCCTCCTTGCTGCCGATCAGCACGGCGGCGGCGCCATCGACGATGCCGGACGAATTGCCGGCGTGATGCACGTGATTGATCGCTTCGACTTCCGGATGGGCCTGCACGGCAACCGCGTCGAAGCCGCCCATCTCGCCCATCTGCACGAAGGACGGCTGCAACGCCGCCAGCGACTGCATGGTGGTCGACGGCCGCATGTGCTCGTCCTTGTCGAGGATGGTCAGCCCGTTCACATCCTTGATCGTCAGCACGGAATTCTTGAAACGCCCTTCGGCCCAGGCCGTCGCCGCGCGCTGCTGGCTCTCGACCGCGAAGGCATCGACATCGTCGCGCGAGAAGCCGTATTTGGTCGCGATCAGATCGGCCGAAATGCCCTGCGGCATGAAATAGTGCTCGACCGCGATGGTCGGATCGACCGCCCAGGCGCCGCCCGACGCGCCGATGCCGACGCGGCTCATCGATTCGACGCCGCCGCCGATCGCCATGTCGTGTTGGCCGGACATGATCTCGGCCGCCGCGAAGTTCACCGCGTCGAGCCCGGAGGCGCAGAAGCGGTTGAGCTGAATACCCGGCACGCCGTTGCCGAAGCCCGCCACCAGCGCGGAGGCGCGCGCGATGTCGCCGCCCGCCTCGCCGACCGGGTCGACGCAGCCCATGACCACATCGTCGATCTCGTTGGGATCGAGCTTGTTGCGGTCGCGCACGGCGGCCAGCGTCTGCGCCGCCAGATTGAGCGCGGTCACCTCGTGCAGCGAACCGTCCGGCTTGCCGCGCCCGCGCGGGCTGCGGACGGCGTCATAGATGAATGCGTCGGGCATGGGTTAAGTCTCCATCCTCTCGGCTGTCGCCTAGCTCCCGGCCGTCATCCCCGCGCAGGCGGGGATCCAGTAATCCCGATCTTTCCGCATCTTGACCACCGGGGTTACTGGGCCCCCGCCTTCGCGGGGGCGACAGCAACACGCGCGTCACGACGAAATCACAAACTCCGCGCGATCAGCATCTTCATGATCTCGTTCGTCCCCGCATAGATACGCAGCACGCGGGCGTCGCGGTAGAGGCGCGAGATCGGATATTCGTCCATATAGCCATAGCCGCCGAATAGTTGCAGGCAGCGGTCGATCACTTTGCCTTGCGTGTCGGTGAGCTTGTATTTCGCCATCGAGGCGGTGACCGTGTCGAGCTTGCCCTCGACATGCTGCCCGATGCAGTGATCGAGAAACACCTTGGCGATGGTCACCTCGGTCTTGCAGTCGGCGAGCTCGAACTGCGTGTTCTGAAACTCGATGATCTTCTTCCCGAAGGCTGAGCGCTGCTTGACGTAGTCGACGGTGAGCGCGAGCGCGCGCTCCATCATAGCCACCGCATGCACCGCGACAATCAGCCGCTCCTGCGGCAATTCCTTCATGAGCTGGTAGAAGCCCTGGCCCTCCTCGGTGCCGAGCAGGCTCTCGGCCGGCAGCCGCACGTCTTCGAAGAACAATTCCGAGGTGTCGGCGGAATCCTGGCCCAGCTTCTTCAGCTTGCGCCCACGCCGGAAGCCGGGCGCCTGGTCGGTCTCCACCACCATGAGCGAAACGCCCTTGGCGCCCATGCTGGCGTCGGTCTTGGCGACCACGATGATGAGGTTGGCGTGCTGGCCGTTGGTGATGAAGGTCTTGGAGCCGTTGAGCACGTAGCCATTGCCGGACTTCTCGGCCTTGGTGCGCACGCCTTGCAGGTCGGAGCCGGTCCCCGGCTCGGTCATGGCGATGGC
>DASZQT010000043.1:0-1991 GCA_035549515.1 Pseudolabrys sp.
ACCGACACATCGTCGAGCGCGGCGAAATCGCCGAAGCGCTTGGTCATGCCGATGGCTTCGAGACCGAGAGCGCCGGAGGGATCGGGCGGAAGCGGCGCGGGCGCGCCGATCGGGCCGGGTGCGGTCATGCAATCGCCTCCACGAAACTGGCGGAATTCGACACGGCGCCGAACACGCCGCCCTGCATCTTGATCATCTTGACCGCGTGCTCGTGATTGCCCCTGTCGGTCGCGCCGCAGCAGTCCTCGAGCATGAGGCACTCGAAGCCGCGGTCATTGGCTTCGCGCATGGTGGTATGCACGCAGACGTCGGTGGTGATGCCGGTGAGCACGATGTTGCTGATGCCGCGCAGGCGCAGCATCAGTTCGAGATCGGTGGCGCAGAACGAGCCCTTGCCCGGCTTGTCGATGATCGGCTCGCCGGCAAACGGCGCCAGTTCGGGGATGATCTCCCAGCCCGGCTCGCCGCGCACCAGGATGCGCCCGCACGGTCCGGGATCGCCGATGCCGGCGCCGATGCGGCGCGAGCGCCAGCGCTTGTTGGCCGGCAGATCGGACAGGTCGGTGCGATGGCCCTCGCGCGTGTGGATGATATGGAAGCCCTTGCCGCGCATCGCGGAGAGCACGCGCTTGATCGGCTCGATCGGCGCGCGCGTGAGCGAGAGATCGTATCCCATCTTGTCGACATAGCCGCCGACCCCGCAGAAATCGGTCTGCATGTCGATGATGATGAGCGCGGTATTGTGCGGCTTCAGGCTACCGTCATAGGGCCAGGGATAGGGATCGGCGGCGACGTAACGTTCCGGCATTGCAAGTCCTTTTGGCGGGTCCTTGTTGCGAGCCTTGCTTAGCGCGTGATGCTCAGTTCGGCCGGCGCGCCGACCAAAGTGCGCTTGGGCGAGCAAGTGATGATCATGATGAGCAGGGTGAGGATGTAGGGTGCCGCGTTGAAGAGCTGATAGCCCTGCGTCAGGCCGATTGATTGCAGCGCCGGTCCCAGTGCCGCCGCTCCGCCGAACAGGAGCGAGGCGGCAAAGCACAACATCGGATTCCAGCGCGCGAAGATGACGAGCGCGACCGCGGTGATGCCTTGCCCGCTCGACAGGCCCTCGTTCCAGCTTCCCGGATAGTAGAGCGACAGGAACGAGCCGCCGATTCCAGCCAAAAACCCGCCCGCCATGGTGGCGCGCATGCGGATCGCATTGACCGAATAGCCCATGGCGCGCGCGGCGTCGGCGCTTTCGCCGGCGGTGCGCAAGATGAGGCCCCAACGGGTCGATTTCAGCGCCCACAATAGGAATGGCGCGAGCGCGACGCCGATAATGAACAGCACGTTGATCTTGAGCGCGGCGCGCACCTGCGGCACGCCGCTCCAGGCGCCGAGATCGATCGCCGGCAGCATCGGCGCGTTCGGCTCGATCAGCGGCTTGCCGAGATAGAAGGCGAGCCCTGTGCCAAACAGCATCAGCGCGATGCCGACCGCGATGTCGTTGACGCGCGGCAGACCGCAGATGGTGGCGTGCAACCCGCCCATCAGGATGCCGGACAGTCCGGCCGCCAGCACGCCGAGCCAGGGCGAGCCGGTCAAATACGAAACGCCGTAGCCGCACATGGCGCCCATCACCAGCGTGCCTTCGAGGCCGAGATTGATGCGGCCCGTTTTTTCGGTGATGCATTCGCCGAGGCTGACGAACAGAAAGGGCGTGCTCACCCGAACGGCACCGCCAAGCACGGCGAGCGGGACGCTCCACCACCCGATCGCTTCGACGGTCATGCGCGCGCCCCCGCGCCTTGGAGCCAGGGGATGCGGCCATAGACGGCGTCGCTCGCGAGGATGCAGACGAAGATCATGCCCTGGAGCACGACCGTCGCGGCGTCGGGCAGGCCGAGATGACGCTGTAAGAGGCCGCCACTCGCGCTGATGCCGCCGAGCAGAATGGCGACGGGAATGATCGCAAGCGGATTGTGACGCGCGAGGAAGGCGACGAGGAT
>DASZQT010000044.1:0-3382 GCA_035549515.1 Pseudolabrys sp.
TCGAACGGCTTGCCGAGGCCGCCCGGGCGGGTGGCGTCCTGCGGCGCACGGGCGTCGAAGATCAACCGGTCGGCGACCTTGGCATAGACGCGGATCGGCGAGAGGTCGGCGCGCGTCGCGATCGGCAATGCTTTCATCACCGGCAGACCGAAGCGCGAGCGCACTACCGCCACGCGCTCGGGCGGCTCGCTGCCGTGCAGTTGCAGCATGTCCGGCTTCAGCGCCTCGACGATGTCGTGAATGGTGTGGTCGTTGGCGTTCACCGTGAGCGCGACCTTGCCGGCCCGCCCGCGCACCTGGGAGCCGAGCGCGCGCGCGGCCTCCAGCCCGAGATGGCGCGGGCTCGGCGCAAAGAACACGAAGCCGACCAGATCGGCCCCGGCCTCGAGCGCGACGTCGAGCGTATCCGGGGTCTTCAGGCCGCAGATTTTGACGGTCAGAGCCATGGTGGGGCGCGTTCTACCGCCTTACCGCGTCCGCCGCAAAGCGGAACGACTGCGGGCTGTTCAAGAGGCCGGCGGCGGGATCGCCGCCATGGGGACCGGCTCGCGCGCGGGTGCGGCGTCACGCGTCCGCGCGGCCTCGGCCGCGCTCAGATGGCGGCGCAGGCTTTCCATTTCCTGGTGCAGCGCACGCACGTCGGAATCGAGCTGGCGCGCGGTGCGCCGCCAGGGCGACTGCCGGATCCAGGCCGCCGCCCCGCCAACGATCACCCCGACAATGAGCACGATGAACAGCAGCAGGAACAGCGGCAGTATCGCGGTATAGGCCGGAGCGGTGGCCGAGAATGGATCGAACGACACCGTCACGCTCTGCCGGTTGGCGACCGCGAAGGCGACGATGACGATCGCCAGCGGGATGACGATCACTGCGATGACGATCTTGCGAAACATATGGGCCTCGGGCCTCGTGTCCCTGGAATTGTACCAGGCACTCATCTTTTTCGGTGGTCGATCCTAGAGACGTGGGTGGCCGGAACATAGGCGAGCGAAGCGATGCCGTCCTTCAGGCGGCTATGTCCGGCCATGACGCCTCGATTGCCAACCGTTCGCCAGCGCGCCGGGTTCCGCTTATTCGCCGTCGGTTTTGTTCAGGCGCTCGCGCATTTCCTTGCCGGTCTTGAAGAACGGCACCGACTTCTGGTCGACCGAGACATGCGCGCCGGTGCGTGGATTGCGGCCGGTGCGGGCCGGGCGGTGCTTGACCGAGAAGGCGCCGAAGCCGCGCAACTCGACACGGTCACCGCGTGCCATGGCGTTGGTGATCTCGCCCAGGATGGCGTTGACGATGTTCTCAACGTCGCGCTGGTAGAGATGCGGATTTTGCGCGGCAATACGCTGGACCAGCTCGGACTTGATCATTGAGGCAGCCTTGCCCGCGATTGGCTAGTTGGTTGTTGCAGGGTGCCAAAGCGCCAGCAGACCGTCAAGATTTAGTCGTTCCAAAGCCGCGCTGCCGCCCCATTCATCGATGCGGCGGGCGACCGCGCCCAGGCCGACGGCGTCGAAGGTCCAGGCCGCCATGTGCAGGAAGGAAAACTCGCGGAAGCTCGGTTGCAGCGAGTAGTTGCGTACCGGCGTGGTGGCGGGCACTTTCTTTTCCCGTTCCAGCCAGGCGAGCGCGGTCTTCTCGTTTCCGAGCCCGTCAACCAGCTTGAGCGGCATGCCCTGCCGGCCGGTGAAGACACGGCCGTCGTCGACCGCCGCCAGTTGCGCGTCGGTCATGTGGCGGCGGGTCTGCACCAGGTTTTTGAACCAGGCATAGGAGTCGAGCACGATCGATTCGATGGCGGCGCGCGCCTCCGGGCTGGTCGGCTCGAAGCCCGAGGGCGCCGCCTTCAGCGGCGAGGACTTGATCGATTCGACCTGGATGCCGACGGTTTTCAGGACTTGCGTGAAGTTCGGAAACTGGAACAGGACGCCGATCGAGCCGACCAGCGAGGTATCCTGCGCAATGATGTGGTCGCAGGACAGCGCGGCGATATAGGCGCCGGAGGCGGCCAGCCCGTCGACCACGACCACCATCGGCTTCTTGGCCTGCAACTCGCGCAGCGAATCGTAGAGCTGCTCGGAGCCCGCGGTCGTGCCGCCGGGGCTGTCGATGTGCACGATGACCGCCTTGGCGCGCGAAGAACGCCCCAGCCGGGCGAGTGCCGTGACGCGGTCCTCATTATTGCGAATCAGCCCGTCGATCCTGATGCGGGCGATGTAATCCCCGCCGGCTGCCAGGCGGCTGCCCGGTACCAGCAGCAGCGCCGCGCCGGCGATCGCAACCAGGGCAATGACGACGGCGGCGACGCGCCAGAAAGTGAGTTTGCGCCGCAGGCGGCGGCGATCGACGACGGCATCGGCATCGAGCGACATGGTTTGTCCTTATCTAGGTATCCAACCCGTCATCCTGAGGTGCTCGGCCGGAAGGCCGAGCCTCGAAGGATGCACGGCCGCGGGCCGGTCATCCTTCGAGGCTCGCTTCGCTCGCGCCTCAGGATGACGGATAAACTCAGATCGGTTGCTATTCCCTATCCTAAAGACTTTGGCACGATCATGTCGCAAAGCAAAACCCCCGGGCTGGCCCGGGGGTTTCGTGGTTTCGAACCGATAAACGGCCGAGCGGATCAGTCTTCCGCCTTCTCGCCCGCCCGCTGCTTGAGCGCGGCGCCGAGAATGTCGCCAAGCGAAGCACCCGAGTCGGCCGAGCCGTACTGCGCCAGGGCTTCCTTCTCCTCGGCCACTTCCAGCGCCTTGATCGAGACGGCGACCTTGTGCGCCTTGCGGTCGAACTGGGTGACGCGGGCGTCCACCTTCTCGCCCACCGCGAAGCGCTCGGGGCGCTGCTCGGCGCGGTCGCGTGCCAGTTCGGCGCGCTTGATGAAGGCGGTGAGGTCGGTGCCGGCGATCTTCACGTCGATGCCGGCTTCCTTCACCTCGATCACCTCGCAGGTGACCACCGAACCCTTCTTGAGTTCGCCGGCCGCGCCGGTCGACATGATGTCGCCCTGCAACTGCTTGATGCCAAGCGAGATGCGCTCCTTCTCGACATCGACGTCGAGAACCTGCGCCTTCACCATGTCGCCCTTCTTGTAGTCGTCGATCACCTGCTCGCCCGCGCGCTTCCAGTCGAGGTCGGAGAGGTGGACCATGCCGTCGACATCGCCGTCGAGGCCGAGGAACAGGCCGAATTCGGTCTTGTTCTTGACTTCGCCTTCGACCACCGAGCCGGGGGGATATTTCTCGACGAAGAGCTCCCACGGATTGCGCATGGTCTGCTTGAGGCCGAGCGAGATGCGGCGCTTGACCGGATCGACCTCGAGGATCTGCACTTCCACTTCCTGCGAGGTGGAGACGATCTTGCCGGGGTGGACGTTCTTCTTGGTCCACGACAT
>DASZQT010000045.1:0-15656 GCA_035549515.1 Pseudolabrys sp.
CATGCCCTCCGGCACTTCCAGGTCCTGCGCGATTTCCTTCAGCCGCGCGCGGTCCTCGGACGAGGTGATCTTGCGCGAAATGCCGCCGCCGCGCGCGGTGTTCGGCATCAGCACCGAATAGCGGCCGGCGAGCGAGAGATAGGTGGTGAGCGCCGCGCCCTTGGTGCCGCGTTCTTCCTTGACCACCTGCACCAGCATGACCTGCCGGCGCTTGATGACCTCTTGAATCTTGTACTGGCGGCGGAAGCGCGGCACACGCTCCTGCACTTCCTCGAGCGCATCGGCGCCGCCGACCGACTCGACCACTTCTTCTTCGTGTTCTTCGTGGTCCTCGCCGTTCTCTTCGGTCTCGTCGGCGTCGTCGTCGCCTTCGGAGGGCGCGGCTTGGCGCTGTTCTTCCGGAGCGGCTTCGGCGGCAAGCGGCAGGGCTTCCGCTTCGATCTCGGCCGCTTCGGCCATGATGTCGCCGGTCTCGGCATGGTCGTCGCCGCCTTCCGGCGCGATCGCGACGTCTTCGACCGGAACGGCTTGCGCTTCGACCGTCGGCGCGGGCGCGGGCTCGCTCGCGGTCTCGGCAACGGGCGCCTCGGGGGCGGCTTCCGTGCTCGGCACCGGCTCGATCGATTCCGCCAAAGCGAGCGGGGCGGCCTCGCTTGTCGTGCCTTCGGTGGCGGGAAGCTCGGCGGCCGGCATTTCGCCGGCCTCGGCGTTCAATTCCTCCGGCGGCAGCGGCTCGCTCTGCTGCACCGCGTCGCGGTCGCGTCCGCGATGGCGCTCGGCGCCGCGCCGGCGATGGCGTCCGCCGCGCCGTCCGCGCCGCTGCTGCTGCTCTTCTTCGTTCTCGGCGGCGCGCTGGTCGCGCTCTTCCTGCTCGATCAGCGCCTGCCGGTCGGCGACCGGGATTTGGTAATAGTCGGGGTGGATTTCCGAGAAGGCCAAAAAGCCGTGGCGGTTGCCGCCGTAATCGACGAAGGCCGCCTGCAGCGACGGTTCGACCCGGGTGACCTTGGCGAGATAGATGTTACCGCGAAGCTGCTTGCGGTTGGCGCTTTCGAAGTCGAATTCCTCGACGCGGTTGCCGCGCACGACCACCACCCGGGTTTCCTCCGGATGGGTCGCGTCGATGAGCATTTTGTCGGCCATTGTAGGATCTCACTGAGGCGGGCTCGGCCATGGGCTCGCGCGGCACGAAGGGCGCAAGGCGAGGCGGGACGGAGCGGGCCTGATAGGTGTGGAGGGAGGGGGTCGCGGGGCGACGCCGGCCTTCGGCGGATCCCATGGCAAAGCGCGCAGTCACGATGGTCTCGCGAAAGCGGGGAACCTGGAAGTGCCTTTGCTGCGTCATTGGCAGCGTAAACATTGCGACCCGTATCGGCATGCGGCCGCGCCTTCGCAGACGGCGGCCCAGTTTTGTCAATCGCTTACGGCCGAACTTGCACACGGCTTTTGAAGGCCGCAGGCTGATTCCGGGTGTCCTTCACAAGGGTTTCGGCTTGACCGCTGCCCGTTCGGCTACCTCCTCGAGGGGCCGATCCTTGGGTTAACAGCGGGCCGGAGGCCCGAACGCGGCACAACCGGAACTAAATGACCGTCAGCAAGGGGATACATACGGGCTGAATCGGGCAATGGCAAGCGGGGGAGGGGGGCGGGTGGTGGCCTCTCCCGCCATGGCCGGGCGGCGCTAGGTTGTCATGGTCGGGTTTGTCCCGGCCATCCCGCTGAGGCGGACACCATGCTCACCCAAGCGGGGTCACCGGGACAAGCCTGACGACGTCATCGCGCTTGCGACGCCCCCGCTCAACTTCCGTTAACCTTCCGGTCCCCTAATGCGTTAGAACAAGCGCAAAGGGTCCGGATTCGTGGCTGTGCGCAGCAATTTTCTCATTCGCGTCTTAGGGTTGGCCGGTGGCTTCGCCGTTGGCCTGGCCTTGGGCTCGGTCTGCTTTGTCGCCTCGGCGCCTTTGGCTGCCGCCACCGCGCAGGCCGCCGAGGCTGCCCCCGCGCGCCCCACTGCGACGCCCGCCGCCGCACCGGCGCCGGATGCCTTCCCGGTCGCCAGCGGCGCCCGCATCGGTGGCGACGACAAGGCCACCCGCTTCGTCATCGATCTCTCGCAGAAGATCGACCTCGCCGCCTTCACGCTGGCCGATCCCTATCGGGTGGTGATCGATCTGCCGCAGGTCGTGTTCAAGCTGCCGGCCGATGTCGGCGAGCAGGGGCGGGGGCTGATCAAGGGCTTCCGCTACGGCCTCATCATGCAGGGCGGCTCGCGCATCGTGATCGACACCAAGGGGCCGGTGCGGGTCGACAAGGCCTTCGCGCTGCCGGCGAATAACGGCATGCCCGCCCGCCTGGTGGTCGATCTCTCGCCCACCGACCGCGCCAGCTTCCTGCGCACCATCTCGCTCGCGAACCATCCGGCGCGCACGCCGACCAGCACCACGTCGGCGCCGGCCAAGGACGACGGCGATACGCGCCCCATGATCGTGCTCGATCCCGGCCATGGCGGCATCGACAATGGCACCAAGGGTAAGAACGGCACGTTGGAAAAAGATGTCGTGCTCGCCTTCGCGCAGGTGCTGCGCGACAAGCTCGCGGCCAGCGGCAAGTATCGCGTGAGCATGACGCGCAGCGACGACACTTTCATTCCGCTCAACGAGCGTGTGCGCTTCGCGCGCGCGCATAATGCCGCGCTGTTCATCTCGATCCATGCCGACTACGTGCCGCCGCGCGAGGGCCAAGCCGAGGGTGCCACCGTCTATACGCTGTCCGAGCACGCCTCCGATGCCGAGGCGGCGCGGCTGGCGGAAGCGGAGAACCGCGCCGACGTGATCGCCGGCGTCGACCTCACCGCCGCCTCCGACGAGGTCGCCAATATCCTGGTCGATCTCGCGCAGCGCGAGACCAAGACCTTCTCGCAGCAATTCGCCCGCTCGGTGGTGGGCGAACTCAAGAGCACCGCGCGGCTTTACAAGCACCCTCTGAAGTCAGCCGGCTTCGTGGTGCTGCGCGCGCCGGACGTGCCTTCCGTTCTGGTCGAACTCGGCTATATGTCGACCCGCGACGATCTCAAGAATCTGACCTCGGCGGACTGGCGCGCCCGCACCGCGGCGGCGGTGGCGCACGCGGTCGACGACTTTTTCGCGCGCCGGCTGGCCGGACGCGCAGGAGCCAATTAGATGTGGCGCGGAAGCAACAACCGGCCTCAGTTTCAACATAAAACCGCGCGACCAAAGGCTGGCGCCGCAAGGCTTGCGCTATTTGGCGGCGGCCCGGCTGCGGCCGGACCGGCAGGGTGGGGGACGCCTTGCACGCTGGCGCGGGCGTGCCGGGATCGAAGCGGGACTGATTTTACATGAAGCTAATGTTGCGCTTCCTCGGCTTCCTGTTCGCGGCGGGCACCATCCTGTTCGTGGTGGGCGTCGCCGGCGTGGCCGGCCTGCTCTGGCATTTCTCCAAGGATCTGCCGGATTATTCGCAATTGCAGGACTACGAGCCGCCGGTGATGACGCGCGTACACGCGGCCGACGGCTCGCTGGTGGCCGAATATGCGCGCGAGCGCCGGCTCTATATCCCGATCCAGGCGGTGCCCAAGCTCGTCATCAACGCTTTCCTCGCGGCCGAGGATAAGAACTTCTACGAACATGGCGGGCTCGACTTCACCGGCATCGCGCGCGCCGCCTTCAACTATGTGCAGAACTTCGGCTCCAACCGGCGGCCGCAGGGCGCTTCCACCATTACGCAGCAAGTCGCCAAGAACTTCTTGTTGACCAACGAGGTTTCGCTCACGCGCAAGATCAAGGAGGCGCTGCTCGCGCTCAAGATCGAGCGCACTTATTCGAAGGACAAGATCCTCGAGCTTTACTTGAACGAGATTTATCTCGGGCTGGGCGCCTATGGCATCGCCGCCGCCTCGCTCGTTTATTTCGACAAGTCGGTGAACGAGCTCACCATCCAGGAAGCGGCCTATCTCGCCACGCTGCCGAAGGCGCCCAACAACTACAATCCGTTCCGCGCGCGTGAGCGCGCGCTCGAGCGCCGCAACTGGGTGATCGACCGCATGGCGGAGTCGGGCTTCATCAAGGCGGCCGACGGCGAGAAGGCCAAGCGCATGCCGCTCGGCGTCACCACCAAGCCCGCCACCGTGCACACCGTCGCGGCCGAATATTTCGCCGAGGAAGTGCGGCGCGAGCTTTACGAGCGTTATGGCGAAAAGAAGCTCTATGAGGGCGGCCTGTCGGTGCGCACCTCGCTCGATCCCAAGCTGCAATTGCTGGCGCGCAAGACGCTGAGCGAAGGTCTGGTGCATTACGACGAGAACCGCGGCTGGCGCGGCGCGCTCTCCCAGATCGACATCGCCGGCGACTGGGGCGTCAAGCTCGCCGACGTAAAGGCGTTGCAGGATGTGGCGCCCTGGCGGCTCGCGGTGGTGCTCGAAGTGAGCGATCAGTCCGCCCGCATCGGGCTGCAGCCCGGCCGCGATCCCGGCGGTTTTGTCAGCAAGGAGCGCGCCATCGGCATCCTGCCGCTCGAAGGCGTGAAGTGGGCGAAGGTCCACGGCAAGGCGCCGACCAAGGTCGGCCAGGTCGTGAACCCGGGCGACGTTGTCTATGTTTCGCCGCTCAAGAACGACGGCCAGTACCGCTTGCAGCAGGTGCCGGACGTCTCCGGCGCCATGGTGGTGGAAGACCCGCTCACCGGCCGCGTGCTCGCGATGGTCGGCGGCTTCTCCTACGATCAGAGCCAGTTCAACCGCGCCACGCAGGCGCTGCGCCAGCCCGGCTCCTCGTTCAAGCCGATCGTCTATGCCGCCGCGCTCGACAATGGCTATACGCCGTCCTCGCTGGTGCTCGACGCGCCGCTCGAGATCGACCAAGGCCCCGGCCTCGGCGTCTGGAAGCCGGAAAACTACGAGGGCGATTTCTACGGTCCCTCGACCCTGCGCTTCGGCATCGAGCATTCGCGCAACGTGATGACGGTGCGGCTGGCGCAGGACATCGGCATGCCGCTGATCGCCGATTACGCCAAGCGCTTCGGCGTCTATGACGACCTGCCGCCGTATCTGTCGTTCGCGCTCGGCGCCGGCGAGACCACGCTGCTGCGCATGGTCACCGCCTACGGCATGATCGACAATGGCGGCCGCAGCATCAAGCCGACGTTGATCGACCGCATCCAGGACCGCTACGGCCACACCGTCTACAAGCATGACGAACGCGAATGCATCGGCTGCGACGCCAAGAAATGGCAGGACCAGCCCGAGCCGTCGCTGATCGATCGACGCCGCCAGGTGCTCGACCCGATGACCGCCTATCAGATCACCTCGATCATGGAAGGCGTCGTGCAGCGCGGCACCGCCGGCGGCGTCGGCTTCCAGCGCGAGGTCGGCAAGCCGGTGGCGGGCAAGACCGGCACGACCAACGACTACAAGGATGCCTGGTTCATCGGCTTCACGCCCGACATCGTGGTCGGCGTGTATATCGGCTATGACAAGCCGAAATCGCTCGGCCGCGGCGAGACCGGTGGCCGGGTGGCGGCGCCGATCGTGAAGGACTTCATGAAGGTCGCGCTCGCCGACAAGCCGGCGGTGCCGTTCCGCGTGCCGCCCGGCATCAAGCTGATCCGCGTCGACCTGAAGACCGGCACGCGCGCCGGACCGGAGACGCAGAAGGCGATCCTGGAAGCCTTCAAGCCCGGCACCGCGCCGCCCGACAATTATGCGGTGGTGGGCACCATGGACGGCACCAACGGCCCGGGTGGCCCCGGCGCCCCGTCCGGCCCCGGCCGGCCCTGGGGCATGGGCGTCTCGCCCGACGCCGCCCGCGCCGTGCGCTCGGGGACCGGCGGGTTGTATTGAGCCGGCTTCCGGCCGCAGGCAAATAAAAGAAAGCCCCGGCCGTGAAGCCGGGGCTTTCGTTTTGCGTCGAACGAAGGAAGGGCCTAAGCCGCCTTGGCGTTGACGTTCGATTCCGCCATCGCCGTGAGCTTGGCGTCGGCCGCCTTCTCTTCCTCCAGGTTCTCCGCCAACAGGCTCGCGCAATCGTCGCGGCCGAGCTGCTTGGCCCAGGCGATCAGCGTGCCGTAGCGCGTCATCTCGTAATGCTCGACCGCCTGCGCGGCCGCGATCAAGGCGGCATCGAGCACCTTCTTGTCGGCGACTTCGCCGGTGACTTCGTCGGCTTCCTCGATGATGCCGTCGATCGCCGGGCAGTCGACGCCCTTGGCCTCGACGCCGTGCAGCTTGAACACTTGCTCGAGTCGCTTGACGTGGCCCTTGGTCTCTTCCAGATGCGACTTGAAGCCTTGCTTCAGCCGCGGATCGGTCGCCTTCTCGATCATGTCGGGCAGCGCCTTGGTGATCTGCTGTTCGGCGTAATAGATGTCGCGTAGGGTATGCACGAACAGATCGTTGAATGTTTTGATGTCCCGGGTGAACAGACCCATGTGTGGTTCCTCCTCGTCTGCGAGTGATGGGAGCGCGCTCGCTCGTCCAACCAATTCCCGACGCTGAGCATGGTTCCTGGAACGCGCGCGGTTCCGGCCGCGAAAGATACTTCCCATGCAGGGCGCGCACTGACGGGGTTGCGGACACGGCCGAGGAACGCTACCTGTGGAACCGTTCGGATGAAGGAATCGATTGAATGCGCGCGGAAACTCAGAATCTGGTCGAGGAAATCAAGCAGTCGGTGCGGCTGCTGAGGAGGCATCTTTGACGTCGATGCCGCAACGCGCCGTCTCGCCGAACTGAACAAAGAATCCGAAAATCCCGACTTCTGGAACGACTCGCAGCGCGCGCAACGGGCGATGCGCGAGCGCGACGCGCTGGAGGATCGGCTCAAGGCGCTCGGCCGCATCGAGCAGGCGCTCGACGACAATTTGACGCTCATCGAGCTCGGCGAATCCGAAAACGATGACGCGACCGTCGCGGAGGCCGAGGCCGAGCTGAAGAAACTCAAAGCGGAAGTGGCCCGGCGCGAGCTCGAGGCGCTGCTCTCGGGCGAGGCCGACGCCAACGACTGCTATCTCGAAGTGCATGCCGGCGCCGGCGGCACGGAAAGCCAGGACTGGGCCAACATGCTCATGCGCATGTATGTGCGCTGGGCCGAGCAGCACGGCTACAAGGTCGACTGGCTGGAAGAGAGCGAAGGCGAGGGCGCCGGCATCAAATCGGCGACCGTGCAGATCAAGGGCCACAACGCCTATGGCTGGCTCAAGAGCGAGAACGGCGTGCACCGGCTGGTGCGCATCTCGCCCTTCGATTCCAACGCGCGCCGGCACACTTCGTTTGCCAGCGTCGTGGTGTTCCCGGTGATCGACGACCGCATCAAGATCGAGATCGACGAGAAGGATGTGCGCACCGACGTGATGCGCTCCGGCGGCGCCGGCGGCCAGCACGTCAACAAGACCGAGTCGGCGGTGCGCCTCACGCACATCCCGACCAATATCGTGGTGAAGTGCCAGCAGGACCGCTCGCAGCACAGAAACCGCGCCATGGCGTGGGACATGCTGCGCGCCAAGCTGTTCGAGATCGAGGTCAAGAAGCGCGAGGCCAAGGCGGAAGCCGAGCAGGCCGCCAAGACCGACATCGGCTGGGGCCACCAGATCCGCTCCTACGTCTTGCAGCCCTATCAGATGGTGAAGGACCTGCGCACCGGCGTGTCGACGTCCAATACCGCGGGCGTGCTCGACGGCGATCTCGACGAATTCATGCAGGCAGCGCTCGCGCAGAAGGCCTTCGGCGGCGGGCCGGTCGAGGTGGAGGATGTGGAGTAGGGGGGCGGCTCTTTTCGATCCCCGGTCATTTCACCTTGATGTTCGCCGCCTCGATGATCTTTTTCCAGCGCTGGACGTCGGTCTTCATGTAGTCGGCGAATTCCTGCGGCGTATCCTGCACGATCGACATGCCGACCGCCGCCAGCTTGTCGCGGAAATCCGGCTGCTTTGCGATCTGCGCCATGGCCTTGTGCAGCCGATCGATGACATCGGCCGGCGTACCCTTCGGCGCCAACAGGCCGATCCAGGTATCGCCGTCGTAGCCGGGAACGCCCGCTTCCGCGATGGTCGGCACGTCAGGCAGCACGGAAAAGCGTTTGGTGCTGGTGACTGCGAGCACGCGCAATTGCCCGGCCTTCAGATTGGCTGAGGCCGGCGCATAGGCGGTAATCATCATGTTCACGCGGCCGGCAATCACATCGGTGCGGCCGGCGCCCTCGGTGCGATAAGGCACGTGAAAGATGTCGGTGCCGCTCATGTATTTGAACATCTCCATGGCCATGAAATAGCCGCCGCCATAGCCGGACGACGCGTAGGTCACCTTGCCCGGCTTCTCCTTCGCCATCTTGATCACGTCCTCGATCGAGTGCGCCGGAAAATCCGGATGCACCACGAACACGTTGACGATGGTCCCGCCGCGCGCGATCGGGACGAAATCGGTCAGGATGTTGAACGGCAGATTCTTGTAGAGCGTCTGTCCGAATGTGTTGGCATTGCTGCCGATCAGCAGCGTGTAGCCGTCGGCCTCCGCATGCGCGACCGCCGCCGCGCCGAAGCTGCCGCCCTGGCCCGGTTTGTTCTCGACGATGACCGGCTTGCCGAGGATCGCTTCCAGCCGGTGTCCGACCTCGCGGGCATAGACGTCGGTGATGCCGCCGGCCCCGAACGGCACGACAATCTTGATCGGGCGCGTCGGATAGTCGACGGCGAGCGCCGGCCGCGTTGCACAGATCGACAGGGTCGCAATTAGCCCGATGATGGCCTTACGAAGCATGTTATCCTCCCTTTGATGGTCCGCCATTGACGTGTGACGGATCGTTTTTTGATTTTTTCCTGGTCTCTCGGCGCACGGCGGCGCCGATGAGCCGTTATCGCAGCTTGTCGCGCATCCAGTCGGCCTCGAGCGGCAGCGACAGCCGCGAGGGGCCGCCGTGGCCCTTGCCCGGGAAGATCACCACGTCGACCGGTGCCGGCACGCGATCGCGCAGGATCTCGGATTCCGATGCCGGCATCGTCTCGTCGTCGGCCGAGCACACCGTCAGGATCGGGCAGGTCACCTGATCGGCCACGGGCGCAAGAGTCAGTTGTTGCTTCACGAGCGTGATGCCTTCGGCGAGCGTGCGCGCGCCAAGGAAACTGCACAGCTCCAGGCGGTGCGTGACCAAGGTCGGCACGAAGTTCGTCTCGTAGAAATTCGCCCAGTCGAACGAGGCCGGATGCGCGACGATCGCCTTGATGCGCTTGTCGCCGGCCGAGGCGTGCACCGACAGCAACGCACCGGTCGCGCGCGCATAGATGCCGATACGGTTCTTATCGATGCGGCCGTCCTGTTCGAGCCAATCGATCGCGGCGCCGATCGCCTTGTCGAACGATTCGACCCGCGCCGGCTGCTCGTTGTGGGCGCGGAATTCGCCCTGACCGGGACCGTCGAAGCCCAGGCAGGCAATGCCGCGCTCGAGGTAATAGTCCGAGACAGCGTGCATATTGAGTTTGTTCGAATTGGCGCCGCCGAGCATGAGCACACAGGGCGGATTTTGTACGCCGGGCGGCAGGCGCAGGAATGCCGGCAGCGTCGTGTCGCCGAACGGCACCGTGATCCGAAGCGCCGGCGGATCGAAATGCGGGGCCGCCTCCCAGTAGACTTCAGCCGCGCGCGCCATCGACTGCCGCGCGACCGGCAGCAAGCGCCCGACATCGTGATGCATGTAGCCGGCGAGGTGATAGCAGGAGGCTGCGGTGAACAGCATCTGCGTGGTCGTTTCGCGGTAGCCCTGCGCCTCGGCCTTGCGTGCGCGCGCCATGTAGTCGTCGCCGGCCTTGAACCATTGCGTCGGCCAATCGCGCGAGCCGCCATAGAAGCTGTTCATGGTCGCGATGACGCGGTCGATCTCCGCGAGATCGAGCCCGAGCGGCAAAGCGCGTCCGTAGGGGACATGGTGGCAGTAGCGCAGTGCGGCGGCGGCGCCTTGCGTCTTCCAGATCGCGTTGACGAGCGCGTAGCCGTCCTCGACGCGCCGACGGTCCGCCAGCATTTCCGCGGTTTCATAATCGACGGTCAATGCTTTCGTCCTCCGTAAGTGGCGCGATGCGCTATAAGGTGCCCCCGAGCATGCGCGCCATCCAGTCGGACAGGCCGGTGCGCACCTCGAAGTGCCGGTTGGAGAGCGAGTGATTGCCGCCCTCGTATTTCATGAAGGTGGCGTTCTTGGCTTCGCGCGCGATGCGCTCGCCATGCGCAAAGGGCACGATCTCGTCGGCGGTACCGTGCAGCACCAGCAGTGGGCAGGTCACGCGCTCCGCGACGCCGGTGAGGTCGAGCGCGGCAACGCGCGCGCGCGCTTCCTCCGGGCTGCCGGCGCCGGTGCGATATTCGTAACCCATGCGTGTCATCGGCGGCAGATGGTCCCAATGATCGGCGATGGTGTAGGGGCCGGCGCTGGCGACCGCCGCCTTGATGCGTGGCTCGAAGGCGCAGGCGCGTGTGACGTAGTAGCCTCCGAGGCTCTGGCCATAAAGACCGACGCGGGACGCATCGACGCCGTCGATCCGTTCGATGAAGTCGATCGCGGCGCCGACCGGTTTCTCCGACGCCGCTTCGATCTTCAGCGTGAGCCCGGTTTCGCCTTGACCGGGTCCATCCATGCCGAGCGTGGCCATGCCGCGATCGAGAAAATAGTCGGCGACCTGCTGCAGTTCTTCTTTCACCGAATCGAGCCCGCCCATCACGATCACGACCGGAGGCTTGTCGATGCCGGCCGGCTTGCGCAGGATGCCCGCCATCATCGCGTTGCCATAAGGGATACGCACTTTCTCGCCGGGCGGCTTGAGCGACCACAGCGCGCGATCGAAGCAGGCGGTCAGCCGGTGCTGCGCGTGCTCGGCTTTGTCGATGTCGTCGTGCCAATTGAACTTGCCGAAGTGCCAGCACAAGGCGGCGCGGCGCCAGGCTTCCGCCGCGGTGCGGCGCGCGCCGCGTTGTTCGGCGGCTTCCGCGCGCTGCTCGTATTGTTGCGCGGTTTCGGCCCAGGCCGGTAGCCAATCGCCCCAGGTCTTGATGCGATCCATGATGCGCTGGACGTCGCCATAACTCACTTCAGCGCGCAGGAAACGCCCCATCCAATTGCGCTTGGTGAAGGCGACGCGGTCTTCGGCAGACGATGTCATTTGAAAGTGCCCCGGCAACGAATTTCAGGATTACACCCGGTCTTGGTGAAAGCAACTGGGAAGTCGCCCATCGCATCGCAGTCGCGCGTCGTGCAAACGCGAAGACGCAACTTGCTCTTGTTGGGGCGCATCGATGCCTTCGATTGATTGAGTGTCGCGCCTCGCCGACCTTTGAATGCAGTGCCGCACAGTTAGCGTTTCGCCATTGCGACGAATGACGATGTTGCGACGAATGACAATAAAATATGTCATTGGCGAACGCCGTCCGCGCTTTGGCTCCGTGATTGGCCTTCGTGATTGCAACAAAGTCTCGCAATGTGAGAAAGTCCACGAAGGGCGCTGTCGCCTTGCTCGGCAGGTGCCCGGTGCGCTGGGAGGTCTGACCTCCGGCCGCCCCCTCCGGCCGAACTGAGCGGTCGTGCGGGGCGGCTATTGACGTGCGGACACCGGCGACGCTGATATGCCGGCATGGGACGGACGGTTATCGGGCGGATGGGGAACTCGCGTGCGCGCGCTGTCGCTGCGCGGCCGGGCCGCTGCGTGCGGGCAGGCGCCGTGTGCCTTGCCGCGCTGGCGGCCGGGCTCTCGCAAGCCGGCGCGCAAGAGCATGTGCCGTCCGTCGACGGTATCGCCGCGCTGCCGCGCGACCTGTCGCCCTGGGGCATGTTCATGCATGCCGACATCGTGGTGAAGGTCGTGATGGTCGGCCTCATCTTCGCTTCGCTGGTGACCTGGACGGTCTGGCTCGCCAAGAGCCTTGAATTGTGGCGCGCCAGCCGGCGCGCGCGCGCGGCGCTCAAACTCCTCAATGAGGCGCGCACATTGGCGGACGCCTCGGCCCGGCTCGGTCACGGCCGCGACGCGCTCGCCGTTCTGGTTACCACCGCCGTCAACGAAGTGCGCAGTTCGACCCGCGCCGATCCGGCCGCGCTGAAGGAACGCGTGGCCTGGCTCCTGGAGCGCGTCGAAGCGGGCGCGCAGCGCCGCATCGGGCGCGGCATGGGGATCGTCGCCAGCATCGGCGCGACCGCGCCCTTCGTCGGCCTGTTCGGCACGGTCTGGGGCATCATGAACAGCTTCGTCGGCATCTCGAACGCGCACACCACGAATCTCGCGGTGGTCGCGCCCGGCATTGCGGAAGCCTTGCTCGCCACCGCGCTCGGCCTCTTCGCCGCGATCCCGGCCGTGGTCGTCTACAACGTGTTCGCGCGCGCGATCGGCGGCTATCGCGGCCTGTTGGGCGACGGCACCGCGCTGGTGATGCGGCTGGTCAGCCGCGACTGCGAGCAACCGGCCGCGCTGATGGCGCAGGCGGCGGAGTAGCGCCAGTGGCAATCCGGCTCGGCTCACGCGATGACGGCGAGTTTGCGGAGAAGCACGAGATCAACGTCACGCCCTTCATCGACGTGATGCTGGTGCTGCTGATCATTTTCATGATCGCGGCCCCGCTCGCCACCGTCGACGTGCCGGTCGATCTGCCGTCATCGAGCGCCGAGCAAAGCCCGCGCCCGGACAAGCCGCTTTTCGTCACCATGAAGGCCGACCGCTCGCTGTCCGTCGACGAAACGACGGTGGCGCGCGATGCGCTTGGCGCCGGGCTCGATGCCGCCACGCATGGCAATCGCGATCAGCGCATTTTCCTGCGCGCCGATCGCGCGGTGAGCTATGGCGACATCATGGATTTGATGAACGCGTTGCGCGCGGCCGGCTATCTCAAGGTCGCGCTGGTCGGCCTGGAAAGCCGCGACAGTCCATGAGCGCCACCGCCATCCTGCCGAGCCTGCGCGGGTCGCGGTCGGACCTGTTGCGCTGGTCGGTGGCCGGCGCGCTGGTGCTGGCGGCGCATCTGGCGATTGCCGCCGGTTTCTTTTTGCTGCGGCCCCTGCAAGTGCAAGGCGTCGAGGAAGCGCCGGCCGTGATCATCGAGCTTGCGCCGCTGACGGTTGCGCCGACGCCGCAGGTGCAAGACCTCGCGCCCGGTCCGCCGACACCGCCACCGCAGACGCAAGCGCAAGCGGAGCCTCATAGACGCGAAGCCGTCGAAACGCCGAAGACGGAGATCACCGCGAAGATCGAGCCCGCGCCGGTGGCGCCGCTCGTCACGCTGCCCGAGCCGAAGCCGCCCGCGCCACCCGAAGCCAAACCCGAAACCAAGCCAGAACCGAAGCCCGAGCAAAAGCCACTCGACCGTCGCAAGGAGACATCGCGGCCCTCGCCAGCGCAGACCGCCCCACCCAAGACGCGGCAGGCGGCGCGCAAGCCGGCGGCGGCGCGCGCCGGCAGCCAAAGCCAGAGCAGCGTCGCGCCGTCATGGAT
This sequence comes from Pseudolabrys sp., assembly GCA_035549515.1. Lineage (GTDB taxonomy): Bacteria > Pseudomonadota > Alphaproteobacteria > Rhizobiales > Xanthobacteraceae > Pseudolabrys. The sequence goes on from DASZQT010000045.1 coordinate 13,471, forward strand.
CAGTCGGCTGCTGGCGCATCTCAACCGCTACAAGCGCCGTCCGGACAATACGGGGGGCGAGCAGGGCGTGGTCATGCTCGCCTTCACCGTGAGCCGTGACGGCCGCGTGCTGGCCCGCCACATTGCCAGGAGTTCGAGCTTATCGGCCTTCGATGCCGAGGCGCTCGCCATGCTGCGGCGCGCGGAGCCGTTGCCGCCGTTTCCCGACAGCATGAGCGGGCGCTCGCGCAGCTTCAATGTGCCGATCCGTTTCTCGGCACAGTGAGCGCGCGCGCCTGCGACGGCGATGCGGCGCGAACACAGCCGGCCGGCGGACCCGACTACCGTGCGCGAAAAAGCGCGCACGCATTTGTGCGTTGACGCCAATGGCATAAGCGCGTATGAGCGGTTCGTTGAAACAAGTTTTTTTAGTCTTGTCTTGCCGCCGCCCGCGAACGGGTCCGCAAGCCACCCCTGAAAAATCGCACGTGTTTCGATCGCCGGGGCGGGAATTCGCGTCGGCGCACTACGCTTAACTCAGCTCACTCTCAAGGATATCGCCAGATGGCAACAGGTACCGTGAAGTTCTTCAATACGCAAAAGGGCTTCGGCTTCATCACCCCGTCGGACGGATCGCGCGACGTCTTTGTGCACATCAGCGCCGTCGAGCGCGCCGGCATGCGCACACTCAACGAAGGCCAGCGCGTCTCGTATGAGATCGTCACCGAGCGCGGCAAGCAGGCGGCGAGCAATCTGCAGAACGCCTGAGCGCGGCCGCTCGTCAGTTAATGCGACGCCCGGCTGCCCAGGCCGGGCGTTTTTTATTGGCGTCCAACGCAACGGAGAAGGCGATGTCCCATAAATTCGCGGTCGGTGCGGCCGTGTATTTCGAAAGCGGCGTCCCCGGTGGCGGGGCGCGCGGCGTCTACAAGATCGTGCGGCAATTGCCCGTCGAACGCGACAACCGGATCGTCTACCGCATCAAAAGCCAGTCCGAGACCTTCGAGCGCACGGCCGAAGAAAGCCAGCTCAGCCGGCAGTATTGAGATCGGCGGCCTCGCCCGCCGGGAGACGCGAAGCTAGTCGCGGCAACGCCAGATAAAAATTCAGACAGTCGCTCGCGGGAGCCGTCGGCCGGCGGGGCATGACACCGCGACGACGTATCGCGCGGCTATGCGCGCGCGGCGGCGGCCGCTCGCGCGGCGCGCAGGCCCATCGTCGTACCGGCGCGGCGCGGGCTTCATCGCAGTATTACGTAACGCCAAGCCTATGGGTGAACCCGGCCGGTTCCTTGCGCGTTGGCCGCCCGAACGTTCGAACGAGCGGTGCGTTGGCGGACACACACAGGAAGCCATGTCATGGGTCGCGGGCTTATCGGGTGCGGTAGCGTAGTGGCGATCGCATCGGCGACCTTTCTGGGCGCCATGGCCTGCGCGCAGGCGCAAATACAGAAGCCGAACATCGTCATGATCGTGTCGGACGACTTCGGTTACGGCGATGCCGGAGCCTATGGCGGCGGCGAGAACCGCGGCATGCCGACGCCCAATCTCGACCGCCTGGCGGCCGAGGGCATGTTGTTCCTGTCCTTCTACGCGCAGCCGAGTTGCACGCCCGGGCGTGCCGCCATGCAGACCGGCCGTATTCCCAACCGCAGCGGCATGACCACGGTGGCGTTCCAGGGGCAGGGCGGCGGTCTGCCGCATGCGGAATGGACGCTCGGCTCGCTGCTCAAGACCGCCGGCTACAAGACCTTCTTCACCGGCAAGTGGCATCTCGGCGAGGCCGACTACGCGCTTCCCAACGCGCAGGGCTATGACGAGATGAAGTATGCCTTCCTGTACCACCTCAATGCCTACACCTATGGCGATCCGAACTGGTTCCCGGACATGTCGCCCGAGCTGCGCGCGATGTTCGACCGTGTGACCAAGGGTTCGCTATCGGGCAATGCCGGCCAGCCGCCGCACGAGGACTTCAAGGTCAACGGCGAATACGTGAACACGCCGGTCATCGACGGCAAGGAAGGCGTGGTCGGCATTCCGTTCCTCGATCAGTACATCGAAAAGGCAGCCATCGATTATCTCGACCGCAACGGAAAGTCGGGGCAGCCGTTCTTCATGAGCGTCAATTTCATGAAGGTGCACCAGCCGAACCTGCCGGCGCCGGAATTCAAACTCAAGTCGCTGTCGAAAACCAAATACGCCGACTCG
>DASZQT010000046.1:0-10894 GCA_035549515.1 Pseudolabrys sp.
CAGCGCGGCGCCGATGCGCAACAGCGACGGCACCACATCGCGATAAAGCCAGCCGGAATGGGCGAGGAACTCCCAAACCGCCGCCGCCGCCAGCACGATGGCGACGCGCAAGAGCGTGACCGGGCTTAACGCCGGTGCGGCACTTGCCGCCTGTCTCAATCGACCGGTCTCAGCCATCGCTCGACCTTTTCCAGGGACATGAAGAACACGACGCTGACCAGGATCACGAAGCAGATCGCGGCATAGGTGCCGGGCAGGTCATAGCGTTCGGCCAGATCGTTGATGAGCTGACCGAGCCCGCCGTAATTGATCAGGAACTCCACGCCGACGATATTGATGAGCGCGAAGATCAAGCCCAGCCTGATGCCCACGAAGATCGTCGGCAATGCCGCGGGAAACAGGATCTTCCAGAACTGCTGCGTGTGCGTGAGATTGAAGCTCTTGCCGACATTGACCAGCACCTTGCGCGTGCCGGCCAAACCTTCCAGCGTCTTCAAGATCACGGGCGGCAATGCCGCAACGAAACCGATCATGATGATGGTCCAGGCGCTGCGGCCGAAAATCACCATGAACAGGGGATAGGCCAGTACCACGGGCGCGGCGGCGAGCGCCGCCACCCAGGTCTCGATCGCCTGTTGCAACAATTTGTAGCGGTACATCAGCACGCCGCCGGCGACGCCGAAGACCGTGATCATCACGCCGGTGGTCAGACATTCCGACAGCGTGAGCAGGAAGCGGCGCGGCACGTGCTCCTCGACGATCACGCGCCAGAAGCTCTCGATGATCTCGGAAGGCGGCGGCACGATGAAGCGGTTGATCACCCCGCTCTGGATCAGCGCCTCCATGACCAGCAAAAAGGCGACCAGCGTGGCAATCCCGGTGGCCGCCGGCGCGAAACGCGCGAGACTTGCCTTAAGCGCGGGCGCGGCAGCGCTCATGACGAGGCCGCCTCGTGATGCAGCACGTGCTCTTCCTCGTCGCGCAGGCCGCGGCTCGCTTCTTCGCGCAGGTCGTTCCAGATCTGGGCGACATAGCGGCCGAACGCCTCGCTGCCGACGATTTCGGACGTGCGCGGGCGCGGCAGGTCGATGTCGACGATGCGCTTCACCTTGCCGGGGCGGTAAGTCATCACCAGGATGCGGTCGGACATCTGCACCGCCTCGGTGATGTTGTGGGTGATGAGCAGCGTGGTCTGCTGGAGCTGCTGCTGGATTTGCAGCACCTTGTCGCCGAGCAGCAGCCGGGTCTGCTCGTCGAGCGCGGCGAAAGGCTCGTCCATCAGCAGGATTTTCGGCTCGGAGGCGAGCGTGCGCGCAAGCGAGACGCGCTGGCGCATGCCGCCGGACAGTTCACCCGGATAACGGTTCTCGAAGCCGTCGAGCCCGACCATCTTGATGAAGTGGCGCGCGCGCTCGATGCGCTTTTTCTTCACCATGCCGGTCAGTTCGAGCGGGAAGGCGACATTGTCGGTGACGTTGCGCCAGGGGAAGGTGGATTCCTCCTGGAACACCATGCCGATCGACTTGTGCGGCCCGTTGATGGTCTCGCCGGCGACCTGCACGGTGCCCTGATGATGCGTGAGCAACCCGCCGATCACGTTGAACACGGTCGACTTGCCGCAGCCCGACGGCCCGATGATGGAGAGGAATTCGCCGTCGCGGACCTTGAACGAGACATTGTCCGCGGCGACGACCGGACCCTCCGCGGTCTCGAAACGCACGGTGACGTCGTCGACCGTGAGAATGTCGTTAGCGGCCGTGCTTGCTGAAGTAGACATCAACTCGATCCTGATCGCTCGTCCTAGTCGCTTTTACGGGTCATCGCCGCCGTCGTTGCAGCGGTGTAGCCCGGCTCCACGCGCACGTCGACCACCGCGACGTTGCCCGCTTCGACGGCGGCAATCGCCTGCGCGAACACGCCGGCGAGTTCGCCGATTTCCGTCACCGGGCCGAAGCCGACCGCGCCTTGCGCGCGCGCCATGCCGGCGAGATCGATGTCCGGCTCGGAAATGCGCTGGCCGATCCAGCGGTTCTCGACCGGCCGGTTGCGCACGCGCGCGACGCGCTCCTGGTGCAATTCGTCGTTGAAGAAGGAGCGGTTATTGGCGGCCACGACCAAGAGCGGAATGCGGTAATGCGCCGCGGTCCACAGCGCGGTGACGCCCATCAGAAAATCGCCGTCACCGCAGACCGCGACCGGCAGGCGGCCGGAGCCTTTCAGCGCGAGCGCCGCGCCGACCGAAATGCCGGGGCCGCCGCCGACCCCGCCGCCGCCGTCGCTGCCGAGATAATCGAGCGGATGGCGGAACGGCCAGAGCGCGCCATTCCAAGACAGCGAGACATGGGTGAGCGATACCGCGCGCTCGCCGACGGCGCGGCGCAGCGCATCCTCCATGTGATCGACGGTGAGCTTTTCGCCGGTGACTTGCGGCAATTCATGCGTGGCGTCCGCGACGGCGCGCGGGCCGCCGGGGCCGAGCGCCGCCAGCAAGGCCGGCACAGCGGCGTCCGGCTCGCAGGCGACCAGCACGTCGACCGGCGGCAGGCCCTGATAGTCCATGCTCCAGCCATTGTGCAGGCGGAAGTCGACCGACACCTGCACGACCTTGGCGGTGACATTGCCGACATTCTTGAAGGTGCCGGCGGGGTCGAGCCAGTCGAGGCTGAGGATGACGTCGGCGTTGCGAATGGCGTCGGCCGCCTCCGGCGCAAGCACGGTGCCGCCGGGCGCGCCGGCATGCAGCGGGTGATCGGTCGGGAAGGCGGCGGCCACTTTAAGGTCGGTGACGACACGCGCATTGAGCCGCTCCGCGAGCGCCACGCGTTCGTTCCAGGCGTCGAGGCTGCGCGACACGCGGCCTGCGAGGATGACCGGATGCTTGGCGTGGCGCAAAAGCTCGGCCGCCTTGGCAATCACGTCGTCCGGGGCGGCAACCTCCACCGGCGGCATGTAGCGCTGCGTGTCGATGGGCGCGACCGGCTCGGGCAGCTTCATCTCCTGGATGCCGACGTCGAGATTGACGTAAGTCGGCCCGCGCGGCGCCGTATTGGCGATCCAGTTGGCGCGCAGCAGCGCTTCGCGCGCGGCCACCGGCGACGCCGGCTGGTCGTCCCATTTGGTATAGCCGCGCACCAGTGCGCCCTGATCGCGCGCGGTGTGAATCCATTCGATCCACGGGCGCCGCTTGGTCGCATCGACCGGGCCGGTGGCGCCGAGCACGACCATCGGCATGCGGTCGCACCAGGCGTTGAAGAAAGCCATGGTGGCATGCATCAGCCCGACATTGGAATGCACCGCCGCCGCCATCGCCTTGCCGGTGACCTTGGCATAGCCATGCGCGATGGCGACCGCGCTCTCTTCGTGCAGGCAGAGCAGCATCTGCGGGTTCGAATTGCCGAGATAGTTCACCAGGCTGTCGTGCAGGCCGCGATAGCTCGCGCCGGGATTGAGCGCGATATAGGGGATGTCGGTGGCGCGCAGCGCGTCCGCGACCACGTCGCTGCCGAAGGCGGCATCGTTGACGCCGGCCGGCACGGGGCGGTCGAGCGAGGCGATATCGGCGGTTTCGGCGCGCGCGGCGGCCGAGGCGTTGGCTGTTTTGGATTGCGACATTGCGATTGCGCGCCCGGCAGGGAGTGTGCCGGACGATGTCCTCCCACTGTTGCGGCGGCGGTTGGGCCCGGCGCCCCTGGCTCTTCGGAGCGGCACTATAGGGCTTGAAATTAGCGCATAGAAGCCGCTAAATCCGAACAACATTGTTGCGCTTATTGCAACAATTGAGGGCAACCCCGAGGAACTTTTTGGATCGCTTCCGCACCATGGAGAGCTTCGTGCGCGTGGTGCGTGCCGGCTCCTTCACCATCGCCGCCAACCAGCTCGGGCTGTCGCGCGCGCTGGTCTCTCGCCACGTCAGCGATCTCGAGGCGCGGCTCGGCGTGCGTCTGTTGAACCGCTCCACGCGCTCGCTCAGCCTGACCGACGAGGGCACGAGCTATCTCGAATTCTGCGAGAGCGTGTTCCGCGACATCGAGGCCAACGAGCGCGCCATCGCGCGCACGCGCAATGAGCCATCCGGCGCGCTGAAAATTCTGGCGCCGAAATCCTTCGGCAGCACGCATTTGACCGATGCGGTGATCGCCTTCGCCAAGGCGCAGCCGCGCCTGCGTGTGTCGCTGCTGTTGGAGAACACGCCCTATCGCGGCGCCTATGATTTCGCCGAGCGCGGGCTCGACGTGGTGCTGTGCTTCTCCACTATGCGCAATGCCTCGGTTGTGGAGGACGAGATCGCCATGCTCGACTGGGCGCTGTGCGCGGCGCCGGATTATCTCGCGCGCGCCGGCAAGCCTTCGGCGCCGTCCGATTTGTCGGAGCACGCCTGCCTGGTGCATGTCGATGTCGCGCCGAGCGACACGCTCTGGCGTTTCGAGGGACCGAAGGGGCCGGCGCAGGTGAAGGTGCGCGGCGCGTTTTTCTCCAATCACGCGCTTGCGCTGCGCAAGGCGGCACTGGCCGGGCTCGGCGTGACGCTGGTGCCGCGCTATAGCGTGGCTGCCGATCTCGCCGCGGGCCGCCTCGCGACGGTGCTGCCGCGTTATCGCGTGGCGCCGCGCCCGCTGCTCGCGGTCTATCCGCGCGCGCCGATCATTCCGCGCAAGGTCGAGGCTTTTGTCGAGTTCCTCAAGGGTTGGATTTCCGAGCAGGATTTTCAACGTCCCGCGCGCGTAGCGGCGGAGTGACTTTCTTGTCCCTCCCACGCAAAGCGGGGGAGGGTGGACGCGAGCGATCGCAAGCGGCCGGGTGGGGGCATTCGATGCTGGGAGTAAACCCCGCCCCGTCCGCCTTCGCTTTTGCTTCGGCGGACGACCCTCCCCTGGCAGGGGAGAGATAAAGAAAGCGCTCACCCGCCCTCGCGCAGCCTCTCCAAAACCTTGAGCCCCGCATAGCCGTCGGCCGGGTCCATGCCGACCTTCTTCTGGAAGGCCAGCACCGCGCGCAGCGTGTCGCTGCCGGTGCGGCCGTCGACGCCATCGGTTTTGAATCCATGCGCGATCAGGCGGCGCTGGATTTCCTTCACTTCGTCGATGGTCGGGACGCGCTCGCCGCCCGGAAACTGCTTGTGGAACGGCGCGCCGCCGCGGATGAGGTCGCCGAGATGGCAGAGCGCGAGCGTATAGGCGGTCGATGGATTGTAGGAATGGACCGCGCGGAAATTCTGCCCGATCAGGAAGGCCGGGCCGTCCTCGACCGGCTGCCACAGCTTCACCTGGTCGTGCGGGCGCGCGAACGGCTCGCCGTCGGCGCGCTTGAGGCCGTGCTCGTGCCACTGCGCGTAAGGTCGCCACGCGCGGTTGTCGGCGAGGCGGTGGCGGCCCTCCGGTATGATCACCTCGCAGCCCCAGGCCTCGCCGCGCCGATACTTGCCGCGTTCGACCAGATAGCGCGCGGTGCCGGCGAAGGCATCGTCGGGCTTGCCGAAAGGCGAGGCGCGGCCGTCGCGGTCGTAGTCGACGCCCATATGCAGCCAGACTTCCGGCATCCACTGCGTATGGCCCATGGCGCCGGCCCAGGAGCCGATCATGTCCTTCGGCTGCGCCCAGCCGCGATCGACGATGACGAGCGCATTGAGCAGCTCGGCTTCCCAGTAGCGGCGGCGGCGCGCTTCGCCCCAGGCAAGCGCGGCGAGCGCCGGGATCACCGGCCGCATGTATTTGCGGTTGGTGATGACGTCGCCGAACGAGGACTCCATGCCCCAGAGGCCGAGCATGATATAGCGGTCGACGCCGTAATCGGCTTCGACGCGCTTGAGCAGATGCGCGTATTCCTTCGCGCGTTCCTTGCCGGTGATGACGCGCCAGTCGGAGCAGCGGCGGTTGATGTATTGCCAGAGCTGTTCGGTGAACTCGGGCTGCGCGCGCACGGCGGCGAACACGCTGGTGTCGGGTTTCACCGTGCTCATCACGCGGTCATAGGTCGCCTCCGCGATGCCGCGCTTGATGGCGCGCGCGCGGAAGGCCGCGACCCAGCGGTCGAAGGCGCCGGCTTTCGCCAGCGCCGACGGTGGCAAAGCGAGGCTGACGCCGGCGCCGAGCGCGCCGATGAGCGCCGCGCGGCGGCTGAGCAAGGCTCCGCCCGTTCCATCGGAGATTCGTCCCATTCCGGCATTCTAAAACGCGGGCCGGAGCAAACAATCGGCGCAATCGCGACATTTTCGCGATTGGCTAACGGGCGCGTCGCGCCAAAGCGCCGCAGGTTAACGGGCGAGGTCCGCTACTCGACCTGGCGGGCGGCCCGTTTGCGGCGCGCATAGCGGTGCTTGCGCCGGGGCAATTCCAGCGCCTTCGCGCTCTCGGCCGTGCTTTGCTGAATTTGCGCAGGCGGTAGCGGCGGCAGCGGAACGGCGGAACCGGTCGGCAGCGGCGGGGCGTGCTCGATTACCGGCGGCACGGTGGCGAGCGGCGGAACAGGGTCGCCCGGCTTGATCTCGCTGCCGCGCGCACCGATCAGCCGTTCATAGGCGGCGACCAGCGTCATGTAAGGGTTGACGAACACCCAACCGACTTTGGTCGGCACCTGCATGTCGAAATGCAGATGATAGGTGGTGCCGCGCTCGAAGCGTTCGTAGGTTCCGACCTGTCCGATCGCCTCGCCTTCGCGAATTTGCCGGCCCGTGACGACGCCATCGGCATCGAGCCGCTTGGGATTCATATGAATGTAGCGCAGGCGCAAATGCGCATCGGCGCCGTTGACGAACAGATAGAGCGCCTCCTGCTTGCGCACGCGCAGCACCATGCCGTCGTGCGCGGCCACCACGTCATGCTGGTAGGGCAGGCAGCGGTCGGCGCCCTCGTTGAACTGCTTGCAGGAGCCCGCGCGGATGTCCTGGCCCTGATGACCGCGGCCGGCCGGGCACTGACCGACCAGAAAGAAGCGGTGCTCGCAGAAATTATCGCGCCAGGGATAGGAGTAATTGGCGCCGGCGGATTCGTCGAAGGTGAGCGGCAGTCCGTTCACCTTGCAGGAATAGCTCATGCCCTTCTTGCCAAGCCGGCGCGGCGAGCGGCCGGTGAAATCGCAATTGCCCCAATTATTGAAGGACTGCGAATTGGCGAAGGACGGCGCCTCCTTCATCGGGTAACGCAGATTGGCGTAGACGGTGTAGTCGGCGACGCCGGCGTTCCCCTTCACACCGGTGCCGGGGATCAGAAAGCCGGGGCTGTAATAGGTGAAGTCGGGCGAGACTTTCTCCGGCCGCGCCAGCGGCGCCGGCGCGAAGGTCTCGGGCTGCGGCGCGCCGCCGGCCAGTTTCAGCGATTGCAGGAAGCGCACCAGGATCCGGTCTGCCTGCCGGCAGGTGAGGATGCGCGCGCGCGGGCTGCGGTCGAGGCAATAGATCGAGGCGACATAGGTCACCCCGTAACGTTCGAACGCATAGCGCACATAGCTTTCGTGCAGATAGCGGCGGATGCCGGGGAAGGCGGCGTCGAGGTCCTTGACCGGATCGCCCCCAGGCAACGGTGGTCCATCGAGTTCGTAGAGCGCGGCCAGCCCCGAAAACATCACATAGACCGGATCGCGGTAGCGGATGTCGGAGAGTTCCTTGACGTCACCGGTCGCGAGCGAGAAGGCGGTGTCGTAGCCGCCCGGTCCGGCCAGGAAAAACCGCGTGGGCTGAAAGCCGCCTTGCAGGAAAGTTTCGGCCGTTGCTGGCGCATCGGGGGACGCGGCGGTGCGCGCCTTGGCGAAGCCCTCGGCATCGAACGGCAGCAGCACCGGCACCGGGCTTTTGGCGATGTCGGAGAACAGCGCGCCGGCGGCGGCATTGAGCGGGGCAAGCGCTTGCGCGGGCGCTGCGTCGGGCGCGGCGGCCAGACCGGTCGCCGCAAGGCCGGCTGCGGCGGCCTTCCAGTCGATCTTGGCGACGGTGATGCGCGGCAGCGTCAGTTCCTGCGCGGCGGCGGGCAGGGCGATCAGAAGCGCCAGGCATCCGGCGACGGCACGTAGCAACGCGGTTCCCTCGTTTGCCTGCACCCCGGGCCGACGAATTGCGGCCTCCAGGAGATAACGTCATGAATTATTGGCAAACAAGGGCCGAGCCACACTCTGGTGTGGAAAGCCGCGCCGTGCTGGGCGAAAAGCAGCAATAGGATAAAGGGAGGCTTGCGGCATGGCTGGGCAGTTGAGCGAAGGCTTGGGCGAAGGCTTGGGCGAAGGCATGGGCGGCGCGCGCGCGGACCGCGCGCCGGAGATCGTGGAGGCGGGCGGCACCGCACGGTTGCACCTGACGCTCGCCACCGCCGATTACGACCATGTGCGCGATGTCATGAGCGGGGCGGTGCGCGCCGACGGCGTGGTGCTTACCGGCTTCGTGCTGCCGGTCGAGGAAATCTTCTTCCGCTTTATCAAGAACCGGGAGTGGGATGTCTCCGAAATGTCGTTCGGCAAGTTCATCGGCTATGCCTCGCAGGGCAACTCGCCCTTCGTCGGCATTCCGGTGTTTCCCTCGCGCGTATTCCGCCATTCGGCTTTCTATGTGCGCGCCGACCGCGGCATCAAGACGCCCAAGGATCTGGAAGGCAAGACCGTCGGCATTCCGGAATGGGCGCAGACCGCCGGCATCTACGCACGCGGCTTCCTGGCCGAGAGCGCGGGCGTCGATCTTACAAGAATCAAATGGGTTCAGGCCGGCGTCAATCAGGCGGGGCGCGAGGAGAAAGTGGAATTCAAACTGCCGCCCGGCATTCAGTACCAGCAGCGCCTCGACAATAATCTTGGCGCGATGCTGTTGTCGGGCGAGATCGACGCCGCCATTTCGGCGCATCCGCCCGACGCCTTCGCCACGAGTGGCGGCAAGATCGTGCGGCTCTTTCCGGATTATCGCGCCGCCGAGATGGCCTATTACGACGCCACCGGCATTTTCCCAATCATGCATGTGATCGCGATGCGGCGCGCGCTGTTCGAGCGCTATCCCTGGGTCGCGATGAATCTTTTCAAAGCCTTCGATGAGGCTAAACAGCGCAGCCTGGAACGCGTGCGTGACCTGACCGCCTCGCGCATTCCACTGCCCTGGGCCGAGGCGCTCGCGGGTGAAGCGAGCGCGCGTTTCGGCGCCGATCCGTTTCCCTATGGGCTGGAAGCCAACCGCAAGACGCTCGACGCCTTCTGCCGCTTCGCGCACGACCAGGGCGTGACGGCTAATCGGCTCACGCCGGACGATCTGTTTCCGAAGGAGATGCGGGGCGGGGTGAGGGTGTAGCCCACACTCCGCGCATTCCCGGGAAAGCGGGAATCCGGCGCTGGGTCCCCGCTTTCGCGGGGACGAGCGGGTCGCTACTCAATCCTTCGCGCGCTCGACGTAAGACCCGTCGGCGGTCGTGACCACAATGCGCGTGCCGGTCACGATGTGGGTCGGGACCATGGTGCGCACGCCGTTCGAGAGCATGGCCGGCTTGAACGAGCCCGACGCGGTCTGACCCTTCATCGCCGGCTCGGTGTCGACCACTTCCAGCGTCACCTTCTGCGGGATGTCGATCGAGACCGGCGTGCCCTCGTGCAGCGCGATGCTCACGACCATGCCTTCCTGCAGGTATTTGTCGTAGTCGCCCACCACATCGGCCGGCACCGCGACCTGGTCGTAGGTTTCCTGGTTCATGAAGTGGAAGCCGTCGCCGTCCGAATAGAGATAGGAGAACTCGTGGTCCTCGACATGGGCGCGCTCGACCTGGTCGGTGGTCTTGTAGCGCTGCTGGGTCTTCACGCCGTCCGAAATCCGGCGCATATCGATCTGGGTGGTCGGGGTGCCCTTGCCGGGAAAGAAGTTTTCCGCGCTGATGACGACATAGAGCTTGCCGTCGAGGTCGACGATATTGCCCTTGCGGATTGAAGAGGCGATGACTTTCACGATCAATATCCTTGAGCTGGCGGCGGCCGGGAGCCGCGGATTCGGGCTGCAACATAACGATCTTGACGCCCGACGCCAGCCCTTCCGCCGGGTCCGTTTTTCGAGGTAAACGTGCCCAAAAGCCCGCCTTTTTGGCTGCCCGGGGTCCATGCCGCCCGCAGGCCCTACCTTTTGAAGCGCTCCCGGATCGCGGCCGCGCTCAGGGCCTTTTTCGCGCGTGAGGGCTTCCTCGAGGTCGAGACCTCCGCTTTGCAGGTGTCCCCCGGCAATGAGACCCATCTGCATGCCTTTGCGACCGGCCTGATCGGCCCGGGCGGGGAGGAGCGGGAACTCTATTTGCGCACCTCGCCGGAATTCGCCTGCAAGAAGCTCCTGGCGGCGGGAGAGACCCGGATCGTCGATTTCGCCCGCGTGTTCCGCAACTGCGAGCGCGGGGCGCTGCATCACCCCGAATTCACGATGCTGGAATGGTATCGGGCGGGCGAACCCTATGAGCGGCTGATGGAGGACTGCGCGGCCTTGCTGGCGGACGCCGCGCGAGCCGCCGGCGCGCGCGCGTTCTCGTTCCGGGGCCGCAGCATCGACCCCTACGTCGAGCCCGAGCGGGTCACGGTGGCGGAGGCCTTCGCCCGCCATGCCGGGGTCGATCTCTTGGGCACCATCGCGGGCGGCAAGGGCGATCGCGACGTGCTGGCGGCGGAAGCGAGCAGGGCGGGGGTCGGCATCGCCGAGGACGACGCCTGGGGCGACATCTTCAGCCGCATCCTGGCCGAGCGGGTCGAGCCGCATCTCGGCAACGGGCGCGCCACCATCCTATATGAGTACCCGCTGCCGCAGGCGGCGCTGGCGCGTGCCAAGCCCGGCAGCGACAAGGTGGCCGAGCGCTTCGAACTTTATGCCTGCGGCGTCGAGCTCGGCAATGCCTTCGGCGAACTGACCGACGTCGCCGAGCAGCGCGCGCGCTTTGAAGCCGCGATGGCCGAGAAGGAACGCATC
>DASZQT010000047.1:0-4085 GCA_035549515.1 Pseudolabrys sp.
AAGCGAGTCTACGCGGTCGATGTCGGGCGCGGGCAATTGCACGCCTCCTTGCGCAAACGTTCCGACGTCGTATCGCTGGAGGCAACCGACATCCGCTCGCTTTCGGCCGCGCAGGTCGATGAGCCGCCGCAATTGGTGACCGTCGACGTGAGCTTCATCTCGCTCAAGCTCGTACTGCCCGCCACGCTCGCACTCACGAGCAAACCGGCCGGGCTTGTGGCGCTGATCAAGCCGCAATTCGAAGCCGGCCGCGCTGCGCTCAAGAAAGGCGTGGTGCGCGATGCCGCTGTGCATGCCGCCGTCTGCGACGACATCGGCACTTTCGTTACCTCGCTCGGCTGGCGCGTGACCGGCATCATCCCCTCGCCGATCGCAGGCGGCGACGGCAATATCGAGTTCCTGCTCGGCGCCGAGCACGGTTAAGACGCTATCAACAAATCCGATCCGCCACATGACCCCGCGGAATGAGTGTGACCGCTCGGCCACCTCGAGCGCCTAATTACGCACCGCGACAAGAGCGAGCCTTCCTCTCGCCACAAGTCGCCCTATGGTGCCGCGCATGACCACCGATGACGCAAGTCACGCCGCCGGCGCAGCCGCTCCGGCGCATACGAATTTTTGGCGCGCCGAATTCATCGGCACGATACGGCTCGCATTGCCGATCGCGCTGACGCAACTCGGGCAGGTCGCGATGATGACAAGCGACCTCGCGCTCATCGGCCATCTCGGCGGCGACGCGATCGCCGGCTCGGCGCTGGCGCAGACGGTATTGTTCGCCGCTTTCGTGGTCGGCATGGGGGTCGTGTCCGCCGTGGCGCCGCTGGCGGCGCAAGCCTTCGGTGCGCGCGAGCCGCGCATGGTGCGCCGCGCGCTGCGCGTCGGATTATGGGCGGCCGTCATCCTCGGCGCGCCGCTCACTGGCGTACAGTACATCGGCGAAAACATTCTGCTGGCGCTCGGCCAGAATACCGTGAGCGCGCATCTTGCCGGACAATACCTCGCCGGCTTGAGTTGGAGCCTGGTTCCGGCTTGGTGGTTCATCGCGTTGCGCGGCTTCATGAGCGCCGTCAACCGTCCGGAGCCGGCCTTGTGGATCACGCTTGCCGCGATCCCGCTCAACGTATTGCTCGCCTATGCGCTGATCTACGGCGCGTTCGGCCTGCCGCGCCTCGAAATGCTAGGCGCCGGCATCGCCACCACGCTGGTCAATATCGGCATGTGCGGGGCCGGATTCTGGATCGCCTATACGCAGCGTCCGTTCAAGAAATATCACGTGCTCAGCCGGTTCTGGCGCACCGACTGGGTTCTGTTCGGCCGCCTGGTCGCCATCGGCGCGCCGATCGCCGGCGCTTTCTTGCTCGAGTTCGGTTTCTTCGCGAGCGCCGCCATCATGATGGGCTGGATCGGCACCACCGCGCTCGCCGCGCACCAGATTGCGCTGCAGACGGCGGCCATCCTGTTCATGGTGCCGTTCGGCATATCCATGGCGGCGACCGTGCGCGTCGGGCAGGCGGTCGGACGTAGCGACAGCACGGCGTCGCGCCGGGCGGGCTTTGCCGCGATCGGGCTCGGCGCCGGCTTCATGGCGGCGATGGCGCTGGTCATCATGGCGCTGCGCCACGCGATCCCGCTGCTGTATCTCGGGGCGAGCGCATCGGATGCCGATGCCACGGCGGCGCTGGCCGCGACGCTGCTGGCGCTCGGCTCGACGTTCTTCGTCATGGACGGCATCCAGACCATTGCCGCCGGCGCCCTGCGCGGTCTCGACGACACGCGGGTACCGATGCTGTTTGCGGCGCTCAGCTTCTGGGTCATCGGCTTCTGCGCCTCCTATGGACTGGCCTTTCAGGCCGGATTGGAAGCGCCGGGTATCTGGATCGGCTTCACCATCGGGCTCAGCGTTTATGCCGCGCTGCTGGTCTGGCGTTTCAACCTGCTCACGCGGCGCGGCTATATGCCGGCGATTCCGGGTCACCTCTTGCCGCACTGAGATTTGCCGCATTGAAGGTTTGCCGGACACCACCTTGTCGGCTAAGGCGGGTGGATGACCGAACAACTGACCATTACCCATCTCGGCCATCGCGGCGACGGCGCCGCCGACACCGCTGACGGCACCGTCTACGTGCCCTATGCGCTGCCGGGCGAAACCGTGACCGTCGAGCGCGTCGCCGGCCACCCGGACCGCCGCCATCTGGTGCATGTCGACAAGACGGTCCCTGAGCGCGCGGTGCCGATCTGCAAGCATTTCGGCACCTGCGGCGGCTGCGCGCTGCAGCACTGGTCGCTCGCCGAATACCATTTGTGGAAGCGTTCGCTGCTCGTCGAGGCGCTCGCCCAGGCCGGCCTCATCGCGCCGGTCGACGACCTGATCGACGCGCACGGCGAGGGCCGCCGCCGCGCCGCGCTGCATGCCCGGCGCGGGACCCGCGACGTCATGGAAGTAGGCTTCACCGCGCCGCGCGCGCACCACATCGTTGCCATCGACGCATGCCCGATCCTGTCGCCGGCGCTGTCGGGCGCGATCAAAGCGGCCTGGGCCATCGCCGCTGAACTCAAGCTCACCGAAAAGCCGCTCGATATCCAAGTGACGGCGACCGATGCCGGCATGGATGTCGACGTGCGCGGCTCCGGTCCGCTCTCGCCCGAGCGCATGGCGCGGCTCGCCCGGCTGGTCGAGGAGTTGAAGCTCGCGCGCCTGACCCGTCACGGCGAACTGGTGGCGCAGCGCGTTCAGCCGACCGTCGCCGTCGGGCGCACGCATGTGCCGCTGCCGCCGGGCGCTTTCCTGCAAGCAACCGTCGCGGGCGAAGAGACGCTGGCGCGCCTGGTGGAAAGACACGTCGGCAATGCCAAGCGCATCGCCGACCTGTTCGCCGGCATCGGGACTTTTGCACTCAGGCTGGCCGAGCGCGCGCGCGTCAGCGCGTTCGATAGCGAGGCCGGCGCGATCAAGGCGCTGCAGCGCGCCGCGCAGACCACGACCGGATTAAAGCCGGTCGAGGCCGCCGCGCGCGACCTGTTCCGGCGGCCACTGGTGCCGATCGAATTGAAAGCCTTCGATGCCGTGGTGTTCGATCCGCCGCGCCAGGGCGCCGAAGCGCAGGCACGCGAACTGGCCAAGAGCCAAATCAAAACGGTGGTCGCCGTTTCCTGCGACGCCAACACCTTCGCGCGCGATGCCAAGCTGCTGGTGGAGGGCGGCTACAAGCTCGCCGCGGTCACGCCGGTCGATCAATTCCGCTATTCGCATCACGTCGAGGTGGTTGCGAAATTCGAGAGGTGATCCGTCACCATGAGGTGCCCGCGCGCAGCGCGGGCCTCGAAGGGTGAGCGGCCGCCATCTTCCGAGGCTCGCTTCGCTCGCTTCTCAGGATGACGGCTCACTGAAAATCATATCCCCTGCCGCCCCAGCGCTCCTGCCACAGCTTCTCGCCGATGGTGCAGGAAATGCGCGCCTTCGCCGCGCTCGCAGGCGTCACACGCGCATCGGGCTCGCGTCCCGCGATTTCGAGCACCAATTTGGTGCGGGTCGCCTCGACGAACTGCTCGCGCTCGCGGATCGGCACCACGAACGCACCCGCGCCGCCGACCACGCAATCCTCGTAATAGATGTCGAGCTGCTCGATATCGAGCGAGCCGGAGAAGGCGCGCTTGAGCATGATCGGCAGTCCATTGATGGTGATGCCCTGCGCGATCACCTCGTCGCGCGTCGGCGCCACCAGTTCGCCGGAATTGTTGGCGCCGTCGCCGGAGACATCGATCACCCGGCGCAAGCCGCGATAGCCGCTACGCTCGAACAGGCCGGCGGAAAAGCGCAGGCCCCCGGAAATCGACGTGCGCGAGGCGCGCCGATAAGGCGCGCGCGCAAGCTCGGCCGCGACCGCGTCGGCCGATTCCGGCCCTTCGATCAGCCGCCAGGGCATCAGGATTTTCTGGTCGTATTGCCCGGCCCATTCGACATAGGTGACGGCGACCTTGCCGTTGGCGCCCTCGCGTAAAGCCTGCATAAATTCTTTCGAGGTCAGCGCCCGCACATAGCCTTCGCGCTGCAGCGCCTGCTCGTCCGGGTCCATCGAATAGGACAC
>DASZQT010000048.1:0-24857 GCA_035549515.1 Pseudolabrys sp.
GCCGCGCTGTGGATCGCCATCAGCATCAGCAAGGCGCTGGCCCGCGCCGGCTCGCTCGCGCAGTCGGTCGCCGGCGGCGATCTGACCCGGACCATCGACAATGTCTCGCGCGACGAAGTCGGCGACCTGATCGGTCATATCAACGAGATGGTGCTGCGCCTGCGCCAGGTGGTGTCGGAAGCGCTGACGGCATCCGACAACGTGTCGTCCGGCAGCCAGGAACTGTCGGCCACCTCGGAAGAGATGTCGCAGGGCGCCACTGAGCAGGCGTCGTCGGCCGAGGAAGCCTCTTCGTCGATGGAAGAGATGGCGGCCAACATCAAGCAGAACGCCGACAACGCATCGCAGACCGAGAAGATCGCCCGCCAGTCGGCGCAGGACGCGCAGGCGAGCGGCGAGGCGGTGTCGCGCGCGGTCGCCGCGATGCAGACCATTGCCGAGAAGATCGGCATCGTGCAGGAGATCGCACGGCAGACCGACCTGCTCGCACTGAACGCGGCGGTGGAAGCCGCCCGCGCCGGCGAGCACGGCAAGGGCTTCGCGGTGGTGGCCTCGGAAGTGCGCAAGCTCGCCGAGCGCAGCCAGACCGCGGCCGCCGAAATCAGCACGGTCTCGTCGCAAACGGTGAAGGCCGCCGAAGAGGCGGGCGAAATGCTCACCCGCCTGGTCCCCGACATCCAGAAGACCGCTGAACTGGTGTCGGAGATCAGCGCCGCCAGCCGCGAGCAGGACATCGGCGCCGATCAGATCAACCAGGCGATCCAGCAACTCGACAAGGTGACGCAGCAGAACGCGAGCGCCTCGGAAGAGATGGCGGCGACCTCGGAGGAACTGGCGGCGCAGGCCGAGCAGTTGCAGGCGAGCATCGCCTACTTCCGCATCGAGCAGCATGCGAGTGCCGAGCAGCGCCAGCCGGCGCAGGCTGTGCACGCGGTCGCCGCTCCGGCCGCCAAACCGGCCCCGACGACCAAGCCGGCCGCGGTTGCCAAAGCGGCACCCATCGCCAAACCGGTGGCCAAGCCGGCCCAGCAGGGCGCCAAGAAGCTGATGGCGCAGGTCGAGCAGGCCTATGGCAAGCCGAACGGCAAGGGCGGCGTGAAGCTCGACCTGAGCAGCGGCGGCCACGACCACCACGATGCTCAATTCGAGCGCGCGGCGGGTTGAGCCATGGCAGCGGCAGCCATCGCGGACGAAGCCTCCTTCGTCACTATCGGTATCGACCGGGAGGTGTTCGCTGTCCCGGTCGAGACGGTGATCGAAATCCTCGACATGCGTCCGGTCTTCCGCATTCCGGAGGCCCCGGCCCATCTCAAAGGGCTGATCGACGTGCGCGGCCGCGCCGTGCCGGTGATCGACCTGCGCACCAAGCTCGGCATTCCGGCGATCGCGGCCGACCAGAACACGCGCATGGTCGTGCTCGACGTGCCGATGGAGGGCCGCCGGCTCGCGCTCGGACTGGTCGCCGACCGGGTGTTCGACGTGGTCGCCTTCAACGCCAGCCAGATCGAGCCGCCGCCGGACATCGGCATGCGCTGGAACTCCGACTACATCCGCGGCATCGGACGCAGGCAGGATAGCTTCGTCGTGATGCTCGATCTGCCCAAGCTGTTCTCAAGCGACGCGGCGCATCTGGTGAACGCGCGATCGAGCTTTCCACCGTCCGACGGCGAATCCCACTCGTCGCCGTCGCAGGCGGCTTAAAGTGACCGTGGCCGCGCGTTGCAAGCCATGAATAGTGCCTGCGTCAAGGCGGAGCTGCCGGAACCGAAGTGGGCCGGCGGCTCCGATCGCCTCACCCCGAAGGAATTCGGGCGGCTCGCCGCCTTCATCCATAGCTACAGCGGCATCAAGATGCCGGCCACCAAGATGACCATGGTGGAAGGCCGCTTGCGCAAGCGCGTGCGCGCGCTCGGGCTCAACACACTGTCGGAATATTGTTTCTTTCTGTTCGAGCGCGACGGCCTCGCCTCGGAAGAAATCCATCTGATCGACGTGGTGACCACGAACAAGACGGAATTCTTCCGCGAGCCCGAGCATTTCCGCGTGCTGTCGGAGACGGTGCTGCCGGAGATCGTCGCCAGCCGGCGCGTCAACAGCCGCAACCCGATCAAGGTCTGGAGCGCGGCGGCCTCGACCGGCGCCGAGCCCTATACCATCGCCATGGTGCTGGCCGAATTCGAGCGCGAGCACCCGGACGCGAACAGCCTCGTCATCGGCACCGACATCTGCACAGATGTTCTGAAGACGGCTCAGCTCGGCATCTATTCGTCCGAGATGCTGGCGCCGGTGACACGCGAGCTGCGCGCCCGCTACGTCATGCGGGCCAGGGATCGCAGGTCGTCGGCTTGCCGCATCGTGCCCGAATTGCGCGCGCGCGTGAAATTCGGGCGGCTCAATCTGATGGATTCGAACTATCCGCTCGACCGCGACATGGACATCGTGTTCTGCCGCAACATCCTGATCTATTTCGACAAGCCGACTCAATATGCCGTGCTCACCCGGCTGTGCGATCACCTGAGACCGGGCGGCTACCTGCTGCTCGGACATTCCGAATCGCTGTCGGGTTTCGATCTGCCGGTACGCCCGGTTGCCACCACCATTTTCCGCAAGGCGTGAGAGGCGATGGCCAACAAGATTCGAGCGCTGATCGTCGACGACTCCGCCTCGGTCCGCCGCACGCTGACCGACATTTTAAGTTCCGATCCCGAGATCGACGTCATCGGCGCGGCGTCGGATCCGTTCGTGGCGGCGCGCCGCATCCAAAGCGAGGTGCCCGACGTCATCACGCTCGATGTCGAAATGCCGCACATGGACGGCATCACCTTCCTGCGCAAGCTCATGAGCCAGCATCCGGTGCCGGTGGTGATGTGCTCGTCGCTTACCGAGGACGGCTCGGAAACGCTGATGCAGGCGTTGGAGGCCGGCGCGGTCGACGTGATCCTGAAGCCGCGCGTCGATGCCGCGCAATTCCTGATCGAATCGAAAGTGCGCGTCTGCGACGTGGTGAAGGCGGCCGCGCGCGCGCGGCTCAAGCGCTTGCCGAAGTCGGCGCGCGGCGATGGCGCGACGCACGCGCCGGAGAAAAAGCTGAACGCCGATGTCATGCTCGCGGCGCCCAGTTCCCGGCAGTCGATGGCTCGCACCACCGAGACGATCGTTTGCATCGGCGCCTCAACCGGCGGCACCGAGTCGCTGCGTGTGGTGTTGGAAAGCCTGCCGGTCAATTCGCCGCCGATCCTGATCGTGCAGCACATGCCGGAGAAATTCACGGCGGCCTTCGCGCGCCGGCTGAATACGCTGTGCGAGGTCGAGGTGAAGGAGGCGGCCGATGGCGACACCGCGCTGCGCGGCCGCGTGCTGATCGCGCCCGGCGACCATCATATGCTGCTGCAACGTAGCGGCGCGCGTTATTATGTGTCGGTGAAGGAAGGGCCGCTGGTGTCGCGCCATCGGCCCTCGGTCGATGTGTTGTTTCGTTCCGCCGCGCGCTTTGCCGGCGCCAATGCCGTCGGCATCATCATGACCGGCATGGGCGACGACGGCGCGCGCGGCCTGCTCGAGATGAAGCAGGCGGGCGCGCATACGGTCGCGCAGGATGAAGCGAGCTCCGTCGTGTTCGGCATGCCGAAGGAGGCGATCTCGCTCGGCGCCGCCGACAAGGTGCTGCCGCTTGGGATGCTGTCGCACGAATTATTGCGGGCGGGGAACAGATAGCCGAGCGCGCTCTGTCGCAACGACGGGCGCCGCAATTCCTGACGCGGTGATATCAAAACAGCATATCGTCGACGGTCTGCGCGGCCGCCGGGGCTTCGGCGATCGTCGACCAAGGCGCGAATTTCGCATGCACCTCGCGCTCGCGCGCCATGGTGTAGCGCGCGGCCATCTGCCCGAACATGCGCTGGGCGGCGTCGTCTTGCCGCGCGTCGCAGGCCGGCGCGCAAGCCGCAAGCTCATCGAAGTCTGCGGCGGCGCGCTGCAATTCAGCGTCGACCTCGTCGGCGACGGCGAGGCTCGCCACCGTGCGGTCGATGAGCCTGGCGACCGTCACGCCGTCGCGCCCGAGCTGTTCGAGCGCGCCGGCGAGACCATCGCCGACGCCGCGCAGCCGGCCGGTCGATTGCGTCATCAAGTCGGTGATCGCGGCGATTTCCGACAATCGCCGCGACTGCTCCTCGCTCGCGAGCGATTGCGCCGTGGACACGATGCGTTGCACGTCCGTGGTCGCGCCCTTGGCCTCGGCGGCGGTGCGGGCCGACGAATTGGTGACCTCCTGCGCCACCACGCTCAACGCGGCGCCGACATTGCCGAGCCGGCTGCTGCGCAGCATCGCGTTGACACCCATGATGCGGATATTGGCTTCGACCTCGCGCACGGTGCCGATGTGCTCGGAAATACGCGACACGATCTCGAGCACCGCGCCCATGGTGCGGTCGGCGTTTACGCGTGCGGTGTGGAAGCCTTGAAACAGATTATGCGTCTGATGGACGTCGGATTCCAGCTCCTTCAGGAAGGCGCCGCCGTGCGTGCCCGAGCCGAAAATGCGCTTGCCGAGGCCGACGATTTCATTGGCGTCGGCGGACAATTGCGCCAGCGCGGCATGCACCGAGGCGATCTCGCGCCGGAATTCGCTGGCCGCATCGTCGAGTTGCGCGGCTTGCAGCGCGCAGCCTACGCCGGCGAGCCCCTGGCGGTCATGCTCGCCGCCGGCCAGCATTTGCGCGATCAGTTCCGCGCTCTCTTGCGTGTGCTCCATGCGCTGCCTGGTCGCGTCGCCGATCTGCAGCGCCATCACCACCCGCGCGATGCCGTTGCCGACCTGCTGCGAACTCGACATCACGTTGCCGGCGGCGGTTGCGGCCGAGCGGCGGCGCGCGGCGATCAGTTCGATGCTCTGCGCCAGTTGCCCGGGGATGACCGCGACCGTCTTGGCGTGACGGGCGTCGAATTCGGCCTCGCTGCTGCTGGCGGCGCGCAGGTGCTCGCTCACCTGCATCAGGTCGTTACGGAATTGGCGCAGATTCGTTTCTGTCAATTTCAGCGACTGGCCGATTTCGCCGATATATGTGAGGAAGTCGCTGCCGGCCGGACCGATGCCCGAGGCCGTGATGCGGGCGTTGATGGTCAGCACCTCGATGGTGCGGATCTCCTTGTGGATCTCCTCGATGCGCTGCCCGAGCCCGGCGGCGATCTTGCTCAGCTCGGCCAGCGCGAGGCGTTCGCCCTGCTGCGCGCCGGTGAGCGCGGACACTTCGGAAGCCACGCGCGCGAAACCCTCGATGGCGCTCTGCATCTCCGGGCTGTCGAGCTCGATCCGCAGCTTCGCGAACAGCGCGGTGAGCCGTTCCAGAATCTCGACCGAGGCGGTGAGCTTCTGCCCGATTTCCAGGAAGCGCCCTTCCATCAAGGCAGAGGCCGACTTGATCGTATCGGCGATGCGCAGCACCTGCTCGGGCGCAATCGCGTCCTTGCGCGCCTGCGCGGGCCAGGAAAGCTCGGCCGCCGCCGTGTCGATTTTCAGGGATAATTCGGCCAGGGACGACATGGCTGCCAATGGGTGCGAAGGTCGGGGAAAGGACGGAGCGCGGAGGTAAAACGGTCCCCATAAAGATCGGCCGGCCGCCTTAAAAATCGATGAAAATTCTTAGCTTTAGCCGGATTCCGGGCGCCGGCCGCGCGGCCCCCAAACGGCGACTTTGCCTGTTGCGTGGGCGCGCAAATTCTCGCACAAGAAGCGATGCGCCCTCGCCGGGGCGGCGCCAATCCGGTTCACCCTGGGGGCCACATTGGCTGAAACTGTCGCCTCGATCGTAGCCGCGCACCGGATCGGCGCGGCTACGCCTGAACAGACCGTCGCCCGCACCTTCGCCCGCATCCGCGCACGCGACGACAGTGCCATTTTCATTTCGCTGCGCGACGAGGCCGAGGTTGCGGCGGAAGCGCGCGCGCTCGCGTCGCGCGACCCGCATTTGCCGCTCTATGGCGTGCCGGTCGCGGTGAAGGACAATATCGACGCCGCCGGCCTGCCGACGACGGCGGCCTGTCCGGCCTTTGCCTACAAGCCGGCGCATGATGCGACTGCGGTGGCGCGGCTGCGCGCGGCCGGCGCGCTCGTTATCGGCAAGACCAATCTCGATCAATTCGCCACCGGACTCGTCGGCGTGCGTTCACCCTATGGCACGCCGCGCAATACGTTCGATGCCGCGCTGGTGCCGGGCGGTTCGAGCTCGGGCTCGGCGGTGGCGGTCGCGGCCGGGCTGGTGCCGCTCGCGCTCGGCACCGACACCGCAGGCTCGGGCCGGGTGCCGGCCGGTCTCAACAATATCGTCGGGCTGAAGCCGAGCCTCGGTCTCATCTCGACGCGCGGCGTGGTGCCGGCCTGCCGCACGCTCGATTGCGTCTCGGTGTTCGCGCTCACGGTCGATGATGCCTGGAGCGCGCTCGCCGCCATGGCAGGCCCGGATGTTGCCGATCCTTATTCGCGCCGCCGTCCGCTCGGCGCGCCCGGCGCTCTGCCGCCGCGCGTAAAGCTCGGCGTCCCGCGTCCGGGGCAGCGATTGTTTTTCGGTGATCGTGCTTTTGAGGCCGCCTACGGGGCCGCGCTCGAGCGGCTGACGCGGCTCGGCTGCGAGATCGTCGAGATCGAGATCGAGCCGTTCTATGAAACCGCGCGCCTGCTCTATGACGGCCCCTGGGTGGCCGAGCGCACCATCGCGGTCGGCGCGCTGCTCGCTTCCGATCCCGACGCCATTCATCCTGTGACGCGCGAGATCGTGCTTGGCGGCGCGCGCCCGAGCGCGATCGATGCTTTCACCGCGTTCTATAAGCTGGAAGAACTGCGCCGCGTCGCCGACGCCGTGTTCACGCAGATCGATGCGCTCGCGCTGCCGACCGCGCCGACGGCGTACACGGTCGCGCAGGTGCTCGCCAATCCGATCGAGCTCAATAGCCGGCTCGGCAGCTACACCAATTTCGTCAATCTGCTCGATCTGTGCGGGCTGGCCTTGCCGGCCGCGATCACCGAGCGCGGCGTGCCGTTCGGCATCACGTTGCTGGCGCCCGGCGGGCAGGACGCGCGGCTTGCCGAGATCGGCCGCGTGTTTCATGCCGACACCGGCCTGCCGCTCGGCGCGCTCGATGTTCCGCAGCCGGCGCTCGCGCCTGCGCCGGCGACGCCGGCCGCCGGCGAAGCGGCGCTGGCGGTCGTCGGCGCGCATCTGTCCGGCATGCCGCTCAATCGCGAACTGCGCGACGGCGGGGGCCGCCTGCTCGCGGCCACGACAACAGCGCCGCTCTACCGGCTGTTCGCGCTCGACGGCGCAGGGCCGGCACGGCCGGGCTTGTTGCGCGTCGGCGCGGAGGAGGGCGCGGCCATCGAGGTCGAAGTGTGGGCACTGCCGCTGGCGTCCTTCGGCGCCTTCGTCGATGCGGTGCCGGCGCCGCTGTCGATCGGCAGCATCACGCTTGCCGATGGCAATACGGTGAAGGGCTTTCTGGTCGAAGCCGCCGCCACCGAAGGTGCGCGCGACATTTCGAGCTTCGGCGGTTGGCGCAATTTTCTCGCGCGCGAGCCGGTGCCGGCGTAGCGGCAACAAATTCTACCAATAGACCCGCACTGGTATCGGCACGCGATGCCGCTGCACCATATCCTCGTCGACCGCGACGCCGAGGCCGGGGCGGTCCAGCGCCTCGACATGACCGCGCGCGGTTGTAATGGGCACGGCCGTCACATCGGCGCCGAGCGCGGTATGCGTCAGCGTGAGCGCCCAGGCGATGTTCGGGATCACGCAAGCCGCATGCAGCGCCGCCGCGCAGGCCACGCTCGATTCGCCGGTCTTGCATGAAATATTGACGCTCATGCCGAGGCTGTCGCATAGCCGCCCCGCCGCGACGAGACCGCGCATGCCGCCGAGCTTGATCGCCTTCAGGCTGACGCCGCCCGCGGCCTTGCGCTCGTGATGGTAACGGATGTCGTCGAGCGAATGGATGCCCTCGTCGGCGCCGATGGCGATGGCGGTCGCCGCCGCCACTGTCGCCATGCCGGCGAGATCGTGCGATTCGACTGGCTGCTCGAAAAATCCCAACCCGGAGCCTTCGACCGCGCGCACAAACGCGAGAGCTTCATTGGTGCTGAAGCCCTGATTGGCATCGGCGGAGATCAATAACTCAGACCCGAGCAGTTTGCAGATGTCGCGCGTGCGCGCGGCATCCTTCTCGGCCGTGTCGATGCCGACCTTGATCTTGAAGGCGGTGAAGCCTTCCGCCTTCTTCTTGGCGGCGTCGGCGATGTCGCCGGCGTAATCGCCGCCGCCAATGACGCCAAGCAGTGGAAGCACCGTGCGTTTCTTCTCGCCGATCAGTGCGTGCACAGGTTTGCCGCTGGCGAGGCCGGCAAGATCGTGCAGCGCGATCTCGATCGCCGCCTTGGCGCCGAAATTGCCGTACATGCGCGCATCCATCGCGGCGATCGCGCCATCGATGTCGGCAGGATCGCGCCCAATCAGCGCCGGCGTCAGGTAACGCACGGCGGCGATCAGGCTCTCCAGCGTGTCGCCGGTCATCAGTGGGGCCGACGCCGCCTCGCCCCAGCCGACGAGGCCGGTGTCGGTCGCAATGCGCACCAGCACATTGTCGGCGCGACGCACTTGCTCGCCCGCCATGATGACGGGCTTCTTCATCGGCAGGCCGACGGCGATGGGTTCGATGGTGGTGATGTGCATGATGTGGCTCTAGCCGGCTCGGAGTCGATCCGTCACCCCGAGGTGCTCGGCGCATAGCGCCGAGCCTCGACGGGCGACGGGCACCGACATTGGCTATTCAAGTCGGCCAAAACGGAGCTGCAGTGGCCGTTCATCCTTCGAGGCGCGCCTGCGGCGCGCACTTCAGGATGACGGAGCAACGGTCGTCGATGTCCACCGCAACTACAGCTTCTTGATTCCCGACTGCTCGATGATGCCCTTGAACAGCCCGATTTCGTGCGTCACGCGCTTCCAGGCGACATCGGCGCCCTTCGGTTTCACCAGGAATCCCGCTTTGTACATCTTCTCTTTCATCTCGGGCGACGCGAGCACCTTGATTGTCTCGGCCTCGACCCACTTCACCATCTCGGGCGGCGTTTTCGCCGGCGCGAGCAGCACCATGTCGGTGGGGAACACGAAATCTTTGTAGCCGGCCTCTTCCATGGTCGGCACGTTCGGTAGATCGGGCCAACGGCTTTCCGCCGACACCGCCAGGCAGCGCAGCGTGCCGGCCTTGATGTGCGGCGCGGCCGGCGCGAGCGAACCCGAGCTCAGTTGCACGGTGCCGGCGAGCAGCGCCTGCAGCGCGTCGCCGCCGCCCTTGAACACGATCTCTTCCAGATGCGGCAGGTTCTCGCGCGCCTTCAGCACCGAGGCTTGCAATTGCGGCGTGGTGCCGATCGGTGGCGTCGCCACATTGAACTTGGTCGGATTGGCGCGGGCGAGCGCAACGAATTCGTGGATCGTCTTGGCCGGCAGGTCCGACTTCACCACGAAGGTATTGGGCGAACTGGCGAGCTCGCTGACGCCGACGAAATCCTTGTGCGGATCGTAGGGCAGCTTGGCATAAAGGCTGGCATTGACCGAATAGGCATTGGTGGCGAGCAGATAGGTATAGCCATCGGGGGCGGCCTTGGCGGCCTGGCCCATGCCGATATTGCCGCCGGCGCCGCCGATGTTTTCGACGATGAAGGTCTTGCCGGTCGACTGCTGCAACGCGGCGGTGACCATGCGCCCAACCAGATCGGAGGGGCCGCCCGGCGTGTTGGCCACGATGAATCGAACGGTGCGGTCGGGATAGGCGGCGAAGGCCGAGCGAACGCCAATCACCGCCGGCGCCGCCACGCCGGCCGCCAGCGCGCCGGCGCCTTGCAGCACGCGCCGCCTGCTCAACACGGATTTGTCCTGCGATTTTGTCATCTTCCTCCCCATTCAATGTCGGCTTTGTTAGCGCGTCGATGCCGTTATTGTTGTCATCGTAGGCTTTTGCGATTATTGGAGCAACGGCATCGCTCGCCGGCGCCCCGGCTATCGGGCGTCCGGAAATTTCACTTAATCAAAATGCGCCGACCCGGCCGCTTCACGCATGACTGACACACCGACACGTCCGGCGGCCTGGTACGAAATCGTACTGGCGACGCTCAAGCGTAACGAGGTCAGACTCGTCACTTACGTGCCCGACCGCGTGCTCACGCCGCTGATCAAGGCGGCGCATGAGGACGATTTCTTCACCACCTTCGCCTGCACGCGCGAGGAGGAAGCGATCGGCATCGTCTCCGGCGCCTGGATGGGCGGCATGCGCGGCGCGGTGCTGATGCAGACGAGCGGTTTCGGCACGCTGCCGAATGCGCTCGCATCGCTGGTGGTGCCGAGCCAAATTCCGGCGCTCTTGTTCGTATCGCAGCGCGGCACGCTGGGCGAGTTCAATCTCGGCCAGGCCATGGTGTGCCGCACGGTGCAGCCGGTGCTCGATGCCATCGGCATCGAGAGCCACACCATCACGCGCGAGGACGAATTGGCCTTCATCGTCGACCGCTCGATCAAGCAGGCGGTGGCGACGCAGGCGCCGGTCACCTTCATCCTGTCGCCGCTGTTGACCGGCGGCAAAGTGTTCGCGGCGTGAGGCGGGTATGAGCGTTTCGGGAACCGGCGCGGTGAGCGCGCATAATGCCAAGGTGATGAACCGCTTCGAGCTGACGCAGCGCCTGGTGGCGCAGCTCAAGCACGAGGAAGCCGTCGTCGGCGGCATCGGCAATACCAATTTCGATTTGTGGGCGGCGGGCCAGCGGCCGCAGAATTTCTATATGCTGGGCAGCATGGGGCTGGCGATCCCGATCGCCTTCGGCGTGGCCATCGCGCAGCCGCAGCGGCATGTG
The DNA here is from genome assembly GCA_035549515.1 of Pseudolabrys sp. Lineage (GTDB taxonomy): Bacteria > Pseudomonadota > Alphaproteobacteria > Rhizobiales > Xanthobacteraceae > Pseudolabrys. The sequence continues at coordinate 10,892 of DASZQT010000048.1, forward strand.
ATCGCGCTCGAGGGCGACGGCTCGCTTTTGATGCAGCTTGGTTGTCTTTCGACGGTCGCCATGCAGGCGCCGAAGAATCTCACCATGATCGTGTGGGACAACGGACTCTACCAGATCACCGGCTCGCAGCCGACCGCGAGCGCCTCGACCGCCGATCTGGTCGCGATTGCGCGCGCGTCCGGTCTCGCCAACAGCCATTGGGCGGCGGACGAGGACGATTTCGATGCCCAGGTCGTGGCCGCGCTCAAAGGCGGCGGACCGACCTTGATCGCCGCGCGCATCGACGGCAAGCCGGGCGTCGGCGCCACCGACCGCGATCCGGTGCAGATCCGCGAGCGCTTCATGCGCGGGCTGGGCGTGCGGCGCTCCGCGGCGGCCGAGGGCTGACGCGGCGAGCGATAGCGATTAGCCGTACAGCAGTCTGGGCAGCCAAAGCGCAATCCCAGGAAACAAAAACATCATAATAATCAAGGCCAAAGGCGCCAGCAGGAACGGCACGATGCCGCGATAGATGCTGGTGATCTTGATGTCGGGCGCGTGCGCCTGGATCACGAACAAGTTCAACCCGACCGGCGGGTGAATGAGCCCGACTTCGGCGACGATCACCACGATCACGCCGAACCACACGGGGTCGTAGCCGAACTGCTTCACCATCGGCAGAAATACCGGCACGGTGATCAGCACCATGCCGATGGCTTCCAGAAAGCATCCGAAAAATATGTAAGCGACGATGATCAACGCCATCACCATCGGACCGGACAAATTCAGCGCATGGGCGCCTTCCGCCAAGAGGCTCGGCAGTTGGGTCTGCACCATGAAGAAGGAGAACAAATTCGCGCCGAAGATGATCACGAACAGGATCCCGCAGGTCACCACCGTGTTCTCGATCGCGCGCAGCAACATCTTTATCGACAGCCGGCCACCGGTGACGCCCAGCACGATGGCGCCGAAGGCGCCGATGGAGGCGGCTTCGGTCGGGCTGAACACGCCGGCATAAATCCCGCCGATGGTCGCCACGAATAGCAACAGGAACTGCCAGGGATCGCGCATCGCCGCCAGGCGCTCGCGCAGGGTCGCGCTTTCGCCGACCGGGGCGTAGTCTTTGTTGAGCCAGGCGACCACGACCACCACCAGCATGTAGAGCGCCGTCAGCAGCAATCCGGGCATCAGCCCGGCCGCGAACAGCTTCGGCAGCGACTGCTCGGCGATCGCCGCATAGATCACCAGGATGATCGAGGGCGGAATGAGGATACCGAGGCTGCCGCCGGCGGCGAGCGCGCCGGCCGCCAGCCCAGGTTCGTATCCTGCCTTGCGCATCTCGGGCAGCGCGATGCGCGTCATGGTGGCCGCGGTCGCCACCGACGAGCCGCACACCGCGCCGAAACAGGCACAGGCCGCGAGCGCCCCGACGGCCAGCCCGCCGCGCATGCCGGCGAGCATGACGCGCGCCGCCTTGAACAGATCGGACGACAGGCCGGTCACCGAGGCCACTTCACCCATCAGGATGAACAGCGGCAGCACCGACAGCGTATAGGCCGAGCCGGTATCGAACGGCACCGTGCCGGCAAGCGCGAATGTCGGCGTAACGCCCGACATCACGCAATTGCCGATGAAGCCGACCAGTGTGAGCGCAATCCAGACCGGCACGCGCAGCAGGAGCAGCGCGAACATGGCGAGGACGCCGATGGCGCCGATGCTCGAGGCCGCCATCACGCCGGCTCTTGTTCGTGATGCGGATCGGCCGGCGCGATCAGCGCGCCGAGCGCGCACAATATCCCGCCCGCCATGCCAAGGAGCGCAGCGGCCCACAAATACCAGACCGGCAGGCCCAGCTCCATTTTGAGGTCGCCATAGTTGTAGGCCTGCAACGCCGGCGTGATCATCGCATAGCCGTAAAGCGCGAGCGTCGCGATCGTCAGCACGTCCGAGATGCGGATCAGCACCGCGACCATGAACGGCGGCGCGAATGAATCGACCAGGTCGATCACGATATTGCGCCGTGTCAGCAGCGCGGTCGACATGCCATGGAAGACGAAGATCGCCATCATGGTCTCGACCAGATCGTAGGAGCTGCGGATCGGGCTGTTGAACACGTAGCGCAGGAACACGTCGAGCAGCGTGACCACCATCATCACGATGAGCGCCACCGAGGCCAGCCGAAGCTGGGCCACGCGCAGCCGGTCGAGCAGGAGATAGGCTTGGGTGCGGTTCATTGCGTGTCGGCGTCCGTTCTCCCTCTCCCCGCTTGCGGGGAGAGGGTCGGGGTGAGGGGGCGTTGCCGCGATGCTGAGCGCTCAGACTCTTGGGTTCGCCCCCTCACCCGTCCCGCCTTCGCTAAAGCTTCGGCGGGTCGACCTCTCTCCGCGCGGCGGGGAGAGGTGAGGCTGCGGCCAAGTGCACCCACACCTACTTCGTATAAGCCGCGAAAAACGCGCGGGCCGGCTTGCCTTGCTTCTCCAGCGCGTCGAGCGATTTTTCGATGATCGGCTTGGCGAGCGCATGCATCTTGTCGACTTCCGCCGGCGGCAGGGTGATGATCTTCAGCCCCTTCTTGGTGATGAAGAAGTTGCGCGCGAATTTCTCGAAGTCCTGCCACGCCTTGCCGAAGCTCATCGCTCCGTTGACGCCCGCCTCTTTGTCGAGGATGGCGCGCAAGTCCGGCGGCAGCGAATTGTACTTGGCCGGATTCATCACCATCGCGAAGGTGGCGGATGCCATGCCCGGCTCGATCGCATAGGGCACGACCGAGGCGAGATCGTAGGCAAAGCCCGCCTCATAGGGGAAGGTCGCGCCTTCCACGATGCCCTTCGACAGCGCGTCGGACGATTCCTGCGGCGGGATCAGCAGCGGCACCGCGCCCATTGCGTCGAGCAGTTCCTTGTTGGTGATCGAGGCGTAGCGGATCTTCATGCCCTTGTAGTCGGCGACCGAATTGATCGGCTTTTTCGACCAGAGCACCACCGGATTGGCCATCGACATGAACAGGATGTGCAGGCCGGTGTGCTCGGCGGCGAGATATTTCGGCGCCAGTTCCGTCATGCGCTTGCCCATCTCGGCCAGATCGACCTTGCCGCCCGGCCAGGTGAACGGCAGGTTGGCGAGCTCGGTCATCGGATAGCGGCCGGGCGTCACGCCATGCAGGCAGAAGGCGATGTCGGTGATGCCATTGCGCGCGGCGTCGAATTGCCGATTGGGCGGCCCGACGAGCTGGCCGTTCGGATAGATCTCGAATTTCAGGCGGCCGCCCGATTCCTTCTCGATCTTCTGGGTCCACTGCACGACCCACTTGTGGAAAGCGTGCTGCGGCGGAACGAAGTGCGAGAGCTTGAGCGTGATGGTTTCGGCCTTGGCCGAAACGGTAGCGAGCGCGAATGCGCCGGCCAAGGCAATAGCCTTGGCTAACCTGTGCAGGTCCATGTTTCCCTCCCTCGGTGCGCCCGGCTTCTGATGAGCCGTTGGTGCCCCAACATTTTGTAACGGAATCCGGCGCGGCTGTCACCCGCGCTCGTGCCTGTTACAGGAGGGAGGCGCGCCGCTTCAGCGCCCCTTGCCACTGCCTTCCAGAATCCCCGCCATCATCGCCATGCGCACCAGATCGGACAGGCTGTTGGCCGACATCTTGGTCATCACATTGGCGCGATAGATTTCGACGGTGCGCGGACTGATGCCGAGGTCGAAGGCGATATTCTTGTTGGCGTTGCCGGCCACCAGACCCTCGAGCACCTGGCGCTCGCGGTTGGAGAGCGCCGCCAGCTTCTCTTGGACTTCAGTGAGCTCGGCGCGCCGCTTGGCGGCGTCGGCCTCCTGGTTGAGCGCCGAGCGCACGGCGCCGAGCAGATGGTCGTCGTCGAACGGCTTTTCCAGGAAATCGATGGCGCCGATCTTCATGGCCTGCACCGCCAGCGCGATTTCGCCGTGGCCGGTGATCACGATCACCGGCAGGTCAGGCTTAACCTCCTTGACCTTGCGCAACAGATCGATGCCGCTGATCCCCGGCATGCGCACGTCGGTGATGACGCAGCCGAAGCCGGTCTTGGGCAGGATTTCCAGAAATTCCTCGCCCGATTCGAAGCCGCGCACGCTGTAGCCGGCCGTCTTGAGCAGAAATTCGAGCGACTGGCGCACCGCCTCATCGTCGTCGATCACATAGATGATCGGCTCAATTTGCATGATCGACATCCTCGTCCTTCACGGCGGTCAGGGTGAATTGAAAGATCGTCCCACCCCCGGGATTTGGTTCCACCCAGATCTTGCCGCCATGCGCCTCAATAATGGTGCGTGAAATCGACAGCCCGACGCCCATCCCATGCCGCTTGGATGTGACGAAAGGTTGAAAGAGCTGATCGGCGACGTCGGGCGCGATACCGGAGCCGGTATCGGCCACGCTGACGAGCACGTGGCTGTCGCCTTCCGGCGTCACGCGTAGCGCGAGGCTGCGCCGTTCGGAGCCCTCCATGGCGTCCATCGCGTTGCGAATGAGATTGAGCAACACCTGCTGCACCTGCACACGGTCGGCCAGCACCAGATCGACCCCGGGGTCGAAGCTGAAATGCACATGGATGCCGTGGTCCTTGGCGCCGACCAGCGCCAGCGCGCTCGCCTCCTCGACCAGCTTGGTGATGCTTTCCACCCGCCGTTCGCTTTCGCCGCGCGACACGAAGTCGCGCAACCTTCGGATGATCTGGCCGGCGCGGATGGCCTGGTCGGCCGCCTTTTCGAGCGCGTCGCGCATGGTGGCGGAGCGCTCGTCGGTGGCGCCTTCCAGCATGCGGCGCGAGCCTTTCAGATAGTTGGAGATCGCCGACAGCGGCTGGTTGAGCTCATGCGCCAGCGTGGACGCCATTTCGCCCATCGCGGTCAGGCGCGAGATGTGGACGAGCTCCTGCTGCAATTCCTGCAGGCGCGCCTCGGTCTTCTGCCGTTCGGTCAAATCGCGGATGAAGCCGGTGAAAAAGCGCCGGTCGCCGGAGCGCATTTCGCCGACCGCCAACTCCATCGGGAAGGTCGAGCCGTCCTTGCGCTGGCCGACCACGACACGGCCGATGCCGATGATTCGGCGCTCGCCGGTGGCGAGATAGCGGTTGATATAGCCATCATGGCTGTCGCGGTAGGGTGCCGGCATCAGGATATTGACGTTCTGCCCGACCGCCTCGGCGGCGCTGTGGCCGAACAGCCGCTCGGCGGCGCCGCTGAACGAGTGCATGACGCCGTGTTCGTCGATGACGATCATGGCTTCCGGCACGGTGTCGAGAATCGATTGCAGATGCGCCTCGCGCGCGAGCGCGTCGCGCGTCATCAGTCCGGTGCGGCGGCGGCCGCGGCGCAGCAATTCGCCGCCCCAGGACATGCCGACCCCGATCGCGGCGAAGGCGCTGCCGTTGACGACGAAGGGATTGGCGGTGCTTTCCGCGCTGCCGAGAATGAAGCCGGCGGCGATGAGACTTAACGCGGTGGCGAGCAGTCCGGGCCCCATGCCGCCGACGCCGGCAGCGACCAATACGGCCGGGATGAAGTACAGAAAAACGGTGTCGTCGTGCAGCACCGGAAGCAGCAGCGCGCGCGCCGCCAGCGAGAGCGCGACCACGGTCGGCGCCACCCCGTAACGCAGAATCCAGCCCTGTTCGCGATTCTGGAAAAATCTCGGCTTTTCAACAACTTCGAACATATTCATCGGACCAGTCGATAGAAGCCTCGTTCGCACGGCGGCCCCTGCGGTGGCCTCCGGTAAACCCCCTATGGAGATTATCTGAATTTCGAGCGTTGAACGCCAGCGGTATCCAAGATCATCAAATCCACCGAGGGCCAAGACATGCACAGCCAAACGATCACCCAGACTTCTTCGCATCAGCCGGCGGGTCGTGTTGCGCGGTCTGTGGCGAAGGGTGGCGGCAATTCGTTCGAGAACCACATCGATCTGATGGGTGCGCCGATGCCGTTCGGCCGCAACGTCGAGATCTACGGCGAGAACGAGCCGGCCGAATATCTGTACAAGGTGATCAGCGGCACAGTGCGCACTTACAAAGTCCTCAGCGACGGCCGCCGCCAGATCGGCGCCTTCTACCTCCCGGGCGACTTCTTCGGCCTCGAGGTCGGTGACGAGCATACCTTCTCGGCCGAGGCGATCGTCGAATCGAAAATCCTGGTGGTCAAGCGCAGCGCCCTGGTCGGCTTGGCCGCGCGCGACAACGAGGTTGCCCGCCAGCTCTGGACCATGACCGCGAGCGAGCTGCAGCGCGCGCAGAGCCACATCATGCTGCTGATCAAGACCGCGCAGGAGCGGGTCGCCGGGTTCCTTCTGGAAATGGCGCAGCGCTCGGCCGCTTCGAGCGAGGTCGATCTGCCGATGTCGCGGCAGGACATCGCCGACTATCTCGGCCTGACCATCGAAACGGTGTCGCGCACGCTCACGCAGCTTGAGAATTCCGCCGCCATCGCGGTGCCGTCCTCGCGCCGGATCGTGCTGCGCAACCGCGCCGCGCTGAGCCGCCTGAACGCCTGAGTTCTACGCCGAACCAGCTATCCTCCCCGACTGCGAGTTCGGCTTTGACTGCCTCGGCCCGTCCAAGGCCGAGGCATTTTTTTTGCGTCGCTGCGGGCGCAGCCCGGCACCGGCCATCGCCGGGATAACCGTTAAGTCGCCGGCTTGGCTGCTAGAGCGCATTGCGATGGGATGGAATCACGCAGTCCACCGCTCATTCCCGTCCCCGCCTTCGCGGGGACAGGCTCCAGCGGGAATCCAGTTGGGCCGCGCCGCGCTGGGTCCCCGCTTTCGCGGGGACGAGCGGAAGTTGCGTCGAGCCAAACGCAACGCGCTCTAGCTCCATTTCGCGCGCGTCTTGAGCGCCTCGAAGGCGGCGTTCGCTTCGGTCACCACCTTGTCATAATCGAGCGCGGTGAACGCCCCCTTGCGTTTGAGGATGCGCCCGTCGGCCACCACGGTGTCGATATCGGAGGCCTGCGCCATCTGCACCAGCGCGTCGTAGGGGCTGCCGGTGCCGCGGATGCTGGGTGCGCCCGTGCGCACCAGGATGATGTCGGCGCGCTTGCCCGGCTTGAGCGAGCCGGTCTGGTCGGCGAGGCCGAGGTCGATGGCGCCGTCGATGGTCGCCATCTGCACCAGCCGCTTGGTGGTCAGCTTGTATTTGCCGGCGTTGCGGTGGCGGTTGAGGGTCTGCAGCATGTGCATGCAGGCGAAGCAGTCGCAGCGCTCGGCGGTGACGTTGTCGACCGAGATGCTGACCTTCACCCCGGCGGTCAGCAGTTCGGACAGCTGCGTCTCGCCGGTGCGGCCGGCTTCGCCCACCGGCGAGGTCGAGTAATGCACGTCGTGTTTGGCGAGCAGCGCGAAATCGTCGGGCGCCAGGTTGAGCGGGTGCACGAGCTGCACGTCGGGTCCGAGCAGATTGTTGTCGGCGAGGAATTTGATGTTGGCACTGCCATTGGTGTGCAGGGTGATCGGCAGGCCGAGCTCGCGTGCCGCGCCCCATTCCTTCCTGGCCATGTCGCCGTTGACCGCGCCGCGCGAGGCATTGCTGGCGTCGACATTGCGCGAGCAGATGCCGAGCGAGATCATCGGGTCTTTGCCGATGTCCTTCTTGATGCGTGCCCAGTCGGCGAGGTCCATCGGCTGGGTGTTCGGGATGCCGAGCGAGGGGCCGTAGGCGAAGCGCCCGCGCAGGCCGCTGTCGCGCATCGCCCTGACCTCGGCGTCGGCATGCGCCGGGCTGCGCACATTGTGAGCCCAGTTGTGCGTGGTGGTGATGCCGGCGCTGATCGCCTCGGCGAGACCAAGCCGCACGCTGCGGTAGCTGTCCTCCGGCGTGTAGTGCACGCCGAGCGCGAAGGTGACCGGGAAATAGGTCTTCTTTGGGTCGTCGGCGCGCAGTGCCGGGCGCAGGAACGTGGTCCAGTGGTGCCAATGGGTATCGACGAAGCCCGGCATGCAGATCGTGCCCTTGCCATCGATCACCTCGGCGCCGGGCGCATTCACGCTCGCGCCGACGGCAACGATCGCGCCGTTCTTCACATGCACGTCGCCGCTGGGGAAATCGCCGATGCCGTCGTCCATCGACAGCACATAGGCGCCACGTATGACGAATTCCCCCTGCGCGGGCAGTGTGCCGCCCGATCCGGACGAGGCCGATTGCGCGCTGGTGCGCGACGGCAGAATTGCGGCCGCACCCAGCGCGGTGGTGCCGGCCAGGACGGTTCGCCGATCGATCAAGCTATTTTGCATCGCTTCCTCCCCGTTATGTCGTCTTGTAATCATTGACGGTGGCGGCGATTGAAGCGCGCTCGCGTCCCGAGGGGAAGGCGTGCCGATGCGGAGCGCGTGTGCAATTCTGTGTGACTGCGCGCTCCCATCCGGCCCACCGGCTCCGGTGGGCGCGGCCAGTGCGCTGCGGGAGATCGCGAAGTTGCGATTCACTCGCACCATTGACTTGCATCAACGCCCGGCGCGCCGGGTGGGGGCTAAATACCGCGGCAAGGAACGGAGGACTTCTCATGAAGGCCAAGGACGTGATGTCCGGCAACGTCATTTCAATCGAACCGGATCAGACGGTGCTGCAGGCGGCGCGCCTGATGCTCCAGCACCACATCAGCGGGTTACCGGTAATCGACGCCAGTGGCCAATTGGTCGGCATTCTGTCGGAAGGCGATTTCCTGCGCCGGCGCGAGACCCAGACCGAGCGCCGTCGTTCGCGCTGGCTCGAGTTCCTCATGGGCCCCGGCAAGATCGCGGCCGAATACACCCGCTCGCATGGCAGCAAGATCGGCGAGGTGATGACGCCGGATGTCCGCACAGTCGACGAGGACACGCCGATCGAGGATATCGTCGAATTGATGGAGCGCTATCGCGTCAAGCGCGTGCCGGTGATGCGCGCCGGCAAGATGGTCGGCATCGTCACCCGCTCCAATCTCATGCATGCCATGGTGAGCATGGCGCGCGCGGCGCCGGCGGTGGCCAAGGACGACGCCGCCATTCGCGAGCAACTCATGGCCGTGTTCAAGAAAGAGGAATGGGCCCCGGTCGCCATGGTCAATGTGGTGGTGAAGGACGGCGTGGTGGAATTGTGGGGCGCGATCGTCGACGAGCGCCAACGCGCCGCTCTCAAAGTGGCAGCCGAGAACGTGCCCGGCGTCAAGGCCGTGAAGGATCATCTGGTTTGGATTGAGCCGAATTCCGGCATCGCGATCGAAGCGCCGGACAACTCCGTTCGGCACTGATCGCGCGAAGGCGAATCCGCCGCCTGACGTAAACAGGGGCGTCGAGAAGGCGCGCATCGCGGCCTCATGAAGAGGCGCTGCGCGCCTTTGTCGTTTCCGCTCGCAGGCCGCAATGTCGCGCCGCGCCAGCCTCGCCAAACGCGGTGCATTTCCGCTGCCCGTTGACCTGCGTCAAAACCTCCCGTTGCACGGGGCGGCAAGCTGCACGTGCAATTCCAAAAGCACGATCAGCCGGAGATTCCTGCCATGAGACGCGCGTTCGCACCCGTCGTTGCGTTCACGATTGCCGCCGCGATGCTGACTTCGTCGCTGGCGCAGCCGGCGGGGCCGGCGCCCGGCAATCCGCCGCCTGCCGCCGGCGGTCCGGGGCCAGGGCCAGGGCCAGGGCCAGGGCCTGGACCGGATGGGTCCGGTCCGGGCTACGGACCGGGCCGGGGCTTCGGCTGGGGTCCCGGTGTGATGATGGGTCCCGGCATGATGGGTTGGCGTGGCATGGCTGGCCTGTGCGATCCACGCGCCGCCGGTCTCGCCGAATGGCGCATGCGCGGCATCAACCGTCTGGTCAATCCGACCGACGCGCAGAAGAAAGCGCTCGACGATCTGCGCGCGGCTTCCGACAAGGCGGCCGCGACCATCGCAGCCGCTTGTCCGCGCGAGTTTCCCGCCAGCGCCGCGGCCCGCATGGAACTGATGGAAAAGCGGTTGGAAGCCATGCTGACCGCGGTGAAGACCGTGAGGCCGGCGTTCGACGCCTTCTACAATTCGCTCACCGACGAACAAAAAGCGCGTCTGAACTCCGCCGGTCCGCGCCGTTGGGGTTGGCGCGGCTGGCGGCCTTGAGCGATTCTTTTGATCTGCATCAAAGCTGACCTTGACCTGCATCAACGATGTAGAGGCCAAGACGGTGGTATCGGATCACTAAGACTAAAACAAAGTGAGACTGACCGTACATTCGGCACGCCAAAACAAACGGAACTCAGAGCATGGCGAACGCGCTCGCACCACAAAAACAGATGACCATCGGCGAAGGAGGCTTGGCGCTCGCCTTTGTGGCGCTCGCGCTGCTCTCCATCGTCATCGCGGCGAAGGCTTTTACTCCGGGCTATGCCTTCCACGCCTATCTATTTACCGCGGCGAGCATTGCCGCGGTGTTCGCGATCATCAACCGCTACTATGACCGCCCGGCCGAGCGCCCGCCGCTGACCGTCGACGGCAAGCCCAACTACAATATGGGTCCGGTCAAGTTCGCGGCCGTCGCTTCGGTGTTCTGGGGCATCGCCGGGTTCACGGTCGGGCTCTACATCGCGCTCGAGCTTGCCTTCCCGCATCTCAATCTCGACATCCCCTACATCACCTTCGGGCGCCTGCGGCCGCTGCACACCTCGGCGGTGATCTTCGCCTTCGGGGGCAACGCGCTGCTCGCCACCTCGTTCTATGTCGTGCAGCGTACCTGCCGCGCGCGGCTCGCGGGCGACCTGGCGCCCTGGTTTGTCGTGCTGGGCTATAACTTCTTCATCATCATCGCCGGCACCGGCTATCTGCTCGGCATCACGCAGTCGAAGGAATATGCCGAGCCGGAATGGTATTCCGACCTCTGGCTGACCATCGTCTGGGTCACCTATTTCCTCGTCTATCTCGGCACCATCATGCGGCGCACCGAACCGCATATTTACGTCGCCAACTGGTTCTATCTCGCCTTCATCATCACCATCGCGGTGCTGCATCTCGGCAATAACCCGGCGATCCCGGTGTCGATCTTCTCGCCGAAGTCGTACATCGTGTGGTCGGGCGTGCAGGACGCCATGGTGCAGTGGTGGTACGGCCACAACGCGGTCGGCTTCTTCCTCACCGCCGGCTTCCTGGCGATGATGTATTACTTCATTCCGAAGCGGGCGGAGCGGCCGGTCTATTCCTACCGGCTCTCGATCATCCACTTCTGGGCGCTGATCTTCCTCTACATCTGGGCCGGCCCGCATCACCTGCACTACACCGCATTGCCGGATTGGGCGCAGACGCTCGGCATGACCTTCTCGATCATGCTGTGGATGCCCTCCTGGGGCGGCATGATCAACGGAATCATGACGCTGTCGGGCGCCTGGGACAAGCTGCGCACCGACCCCGTGCTGCGCATGATGGTGGTGTCGGTCGCCTTCTACGGCATGTCGACCTTCGAAGGTCCGATGATGTCGGTGAAGGTGGTCAACTCGCTGTCGCACTACACCGACTGGACCATCGGCCACGTGCATTCCGGCGCGCTCGGCTGGGTCGGCTACATCTCGTTCGGCGCGCTCTATTGCCTGATTCCCTGGCTTTGGAATCGCCAGCTCTATTCGCTCAAGCTCGTCAACTGGCACTTCTGGATCTCGACCATCGGCATCGTGCTCTACATCACCTCGATGTGGGTGTCGGGCATCCTGCAGGGCTTGATGTGGCGCGCCTATACCTCGCTCGGCTTCCTCGAATATTCCTTCGTGGAGACCGTGGAAGCGATGCATCCCTTCTATGTCATCCGCGCGCTCGGCGGCTTCCTGTTCCTATGCGGCGCGCTGATCATGGCCTTCAATCTCTGGAAAACCGTGATGTCGACGGAAGAAGCGGTGCCCGCAACGGCAACGCTGGCGCCGGCGGAATAAGGCGAGGATAAAATGTCACTCTGGCAAAAACACGCCATCTTCGAGAAGAACTCGATCATCCTCGTGATCGGCATTCTGATCGTGATCGCGATTGGCGGCCTCGTCGAGATCGTGCCGCTGTTCTATCTCAAGAACACGATCGAGAAGGTCGAGGGCGTGCGGCCCTACACGCCGCTCGAACTCGCCGGCCGCAACATCTATGTGCGCGAGGGCTGCTATCTCTGCCATTCGCAGATGATCCGGCCCCTGCGCGACGAGGTCGAGCGTTACGGCCACTACTCGCTCGCCGCCGAAAGCATGTACGACCATCCGTTCCAGTGGGGCAGCAAGCGCACCGGTCCGGATCTCGCGCGTGTCGGCGGCAAGTACTCCGACGACTGGCACCGCGACCACCTGCGCAATCCGCGCTCGGTGGTGCCGGGCTCGGTCATGCCGAACTATTCCTGGCTCGAGCAGAACGATCTCGACTACTCGCACATCGCCGCCGACATGAGGGTGCTGGCGGTCGAAGGCACTCCCTACACGCCGGAGATGATCGCGGACGCGCAGAAGGACGTGGTGACGCAAACCACGACCGACAGCCCGGACGCGGCCGATCTCGCCAAGCGCTATCCCAAGGTGAATGTGCGTGACTTCGACGGCGATCCCAAGCGGATCACCGAGGCCGATGCGCTGATCGCCTACCTGCAGATGCTCGGCACCGAGGTCGACTTCAAGCTCTACGACGATAAAGCCAACATCCGGTGAGCCCCATGGACCCGACCTACAAAGCCGTTTCCGAGTTCGCCCAGCAGTGGGGTCTCATCTATTTCGCCGTCATCTTCGTGCTCGTCCTCGTCTACGCGCTGTGGCCGTCGCGCCAGAAGCAGTTCGATGAAGCGGCGCGCATCCCGCTCCGGGAGGATTGAACGTGGCTGAAGAACACAGAGAAATCGACTCCCTCACCGGCACCGCGACCACCGGGCACGAGTGGGATGGCATCCACGAGCTCAACACGCCTTTGCCGCGCTGGTGGCTGTGGCTGTTCTATATCACTATCGTCTGGGCGATCGGCTACTGGGTCGTCTATCCGGCCTGGCCGCTGCTGACGAATTCCACGCAAGGCATCACCGGTTGGCATGCGCGCGCCGCGGTGGAGACCGATCTCGCGCAGCTCCACGCCCAGCGCGGTCCGATGATGGCCAAGCTCACGCAGGCAACGGTGGCCGAGATCGAAGCCGACCCGCAGCTCACCGATTTCGCCCGTGCAGTCGGCCGCGTCGCCTTCGCGGACAATTGCGCGCCCTGCCACGGCGCGGGCGGCGGCGGCGGCCGCGGCTATCCCAACCTCAACGACGACGATTGGCTGTGGGGCGGCAAGCTCGCCGACATCCAGAACACCATCACGCATGGCGCGCGCTCGACCGACGACAAGGGCCACATGGGCAACATGCCGGCCTTCGGACGCGACGGTATCCTGAAGCCGAACGAGATTTCGGCGGCAGCCGACTATGTACGTTCGCTCTCGGGCCTTTCGGCCGAGCCCGGGGCCGATCTCGCGCTTGGCAAGAAAGTGTTCGCCGACAATTGCGCGGTCTGCCATGGGCCGGAAGGCAAGGGCAACCGCGAGGTCGGCGCGCCCAATCTGACAGACAAGATCTGGCTTTACGCGCCGGATAAGCAGACCATCATGCAGGGTATCCAGAACGGGCGCGGCGGCGTGATGCCGGCCTGGGGCGGACGTCTGACGGAGCCGACCCTCAAGGCGCTCACGGTCTATGTGCATACCCTGGGCGGCGGAGAGAAATGACCGAACACGGACCCAACGCGACACTCGACCGGCCGGCGCCCGCGGCGCCGGCCCTCTCGCGTCTGGTGGCACAGGCGCAAGCTGAAGCCGCCGGGCTGCCGCCGGAAGACGACATCCCGCTCTATGCGGCGCGACGGAAAATCTATCCGCAGAGCGTGCACGGCTTCTTCCGCCGCATCAAATGGGCGGTGCTGATCGTCACGCTCGGCATCTACTATCTGCTGCCCTTCGTGCGCTGGGATCGCGGCCCGTTCGCGCCCAACCAGGCGGTGCTGGTCGACTTCCCCAACCGCCGCTTCTATTTCTTCTTCATCGA
>DASZQT010000049.1:0-22869 GCA_035549515.1 Pseudolabrys sp.
CGCGCAACGAACCCGCGGTGTTGAACACCAGTTCGAGCTTCGTCCCGGTCTCGCCTTCGAACTCCGCGCCGAGCGCCGCCACCATCGCCTTCACGGCGCCCGCGCTCATAACTTTCAAATCGGCCACGGCTGATGTCCTCCCCACTCGCGCGGCGGGATGGTGACCGGCGCTTTGATGTTCGGCAAGCGGCGGAGCAAGCGATGCAATAAGGAGAGCCGCAGGAGCGACGCAGAAGGAAAAATGCAAATGCGCCGGCAGCGCGCGCCGTCCCGAAGATGACGTGTGAAGAAATGGCGCGCCCGAAGAGATTCGAACTCCTGACCCCCAGATTCGTAGTCTGGTGCTCTATCCAGCTGAGCTACGGGCGCCGCTGCCCGCTGCCGGCTTGAGGGGCCGCGGGACCGGGGCACTAGCTAGCCTCTCAATCCTGCATTGGCAAGCCGCTGTCGGCGGCCCCGAGGCCGAAATTGGGGTTAACGGCCAGTGGCGCGGGCACGGCCAGGCCGGCTGAGCGGCGGCGGCACGCTCGGATGCTTGTTGCTCAGGCGCAGGCGCGTTGCTTAGGCGCAGGCTCCGACTCAGGCTCAGGCCGACACCCACGCCACCCCGGCCCGCGCGCCCGAAAAGCTGGGCCATGCAACAGCGTGCTCATGCGCCCGTCCAGGCGGCGACAAAAAGCCCGGCGGGGCCGCCTCAGGCACGGGCGCGCGCGCCGCGATGGGCCTCGAGATCGACGGCGCGATCAGGGATCGTGATGCTGAAGGTGGCGCCGATGGTGCCGGGCACCAGCCGGATGTCGCCGCCATGGGCGCGCACCAGTTCGGCCGCGATGGCAAGCCCGAGGCCGGTGCCGCCGGCGCGGGCGGAACCCTGGAACGCCTGAAACAGATGCGCGCGCGCCTTTTCGGGCACGCCCGGCCCGGTATCGGAAATCTCGATCACCACCACGCTGCCCTCGCGCCGCCCGGTGATGCGGATCTGGTCGCGCGCGGGATCGCGCTGGCCGCGCGCATCCAAGGCCTGCATGGCATTGCGCGCGACATTGACCAATACGCGGAACAGCTGATCGTGGTCGGCCTCCACCGTCAGGCCGCGCTCCACCGCGACGATCCACCGGATCGGTACGTCGAGACCGAGGCCGAGCGCCTCGTAGACTTCGTCGATCAAGGCTTCGACCGAAATCGTCTTGCGGTCGGGCGGCGCCTCCTGCACGGCGCCATAGGACAGCGTGCTCTGGCAGAAAGCGATGGCGCGCTCGAGCGCGCGCATCAGCTTGGGCGCGAAGCGCTGCACCTTGGGGTCGGGCAGCGTCGAAAGCTGATCGGAGAACAATTGCGCGGAAGCGAGCAGGTTGCGCAGGTCGTGGTTGATCTTCGACACCGCCAAACCGAGCGCCGCCAGCCGGTTTTTCTGATGCAGCAGCGAGGCGAGCTCGCGTTGCATGGCGCCAAGTTCTTCCTCCGCCGTGCCGATCTCGTCGTGGCGGCCTGACGAAGCGATGACGCGCGCCGGATTTTCCGGATCGGCGCGGAAGGCCACCATGTTCTGGGTGATGCGGCCCATCGGGCGCACCAGCAGGTAATGCAGGGCGAAATAGACCAGCATGGCCGATATGCCCGAGATCGCCAGCGACAGCAGCAGGATGTTGACAGAGAAGGCCAGCATCGCCTTGCGCAGCGGGGCTTCGTCGAGAACGATCTCAAGGAACTGGCCCGTCGCCATCGGCGCCGGCCCCACCACGCGCATGACATCGCCCGGCTTGCAGAACACCAGGGTGTCGAATGCGTTGGAGATCGCGCGCCACCAGGGCACGTCGCGCATGTCGATATCCTGGGTGATCGCCGAGGGCAGTTCGGCGGCCGCCAGCAGCCGGCGCTGATTGCCCATTTTCATCGCCACCGCGCGCGCGCCGATGCTGGCGAGAATTCGCCGCGCCAGGCTTTCCGGCACCATGCCGCTCGGCGCGGCGTCGAGCACGAGCGCGGCGGTATGGGCGGCCGCCAGCCGGTCGTTGAGCCAATTCAGACGGAAATTGGCGACCAGCGGCACATAGATCAGCACTTCCGCCAGCATCACGAAAACGACGGTGAGCAGCAACAGCTTGCCGGACAGGCCGATGCGCAGACCGCGCGCGCCGCTCGGCTTGGCACCCGCTTCCGCCGCGTCGCTGTGTGGGCCGGCTTCCGGTTTCAATGCCACCTCGACCGAGGATGTTCCGGGCAAATCGATGATGCGCTCCCGGCAAAAGCGCGTCAAATTGGGCGCAAACAAGTCGCTATCGGCACTATTAACGATTATTAACCCTGGAATCCTGCGTGGCTGGCCCGCCCGGCCGATCCGGCGGCCGGTCCGCTCGACCGTTTTCATTGACGGGCGGGGGGCCCTCCCTTATAAGCCGCGCAAATTTCTGTGCCGGCCCGGGCAACGTCCGGGTTTATTGGCGGCTTTGGGGGCGATGCGCCACCCCGCCACGGCGCGACCAGCGGAGAATTGATCGTGAAGCGGACCTATCAACCGAGCAAGCTTGTACGCAAGCGGCGTCACGGTTACCGCGCGCGCATGGCGACCAAGGGCGGGCGCAAGGTCGTCGCGGCGCGGCGCGCGCGTGGGCGCAAGCGGCTGTCCGCCTGAGGGCGGCCCGCGACGAGCCCGCGCCTTGCTTCCAATGCAACGATTGAAGCAACGGGCGGATTTTCTGGCCGCGGCCACCGGCACCAAGGTGCCGGCCGCGGCGTTTGTGCTGCAAGCGCGCAAGCGCGCCGACGAGGGCCCGGTCCGCGTCGGCCTAACCGTCTCGAAAAAGGTCGGCAACGCGGTCGAGCGCAACCGGGTCCGCCGGCGCCTGCGCGAAGTTGTGCGGCTGTCAGAATCGAGGCGTATGCGCAGCGGACACGATTACGTGCTGGTCGGCCGGCGCGCGGCGTTGACGCTGCCCTTCGCGCGGATCGCACAGGACTTCGAGGGGGCGTTGCAGCGCGTGCACAAGGGTCGCGCAACGGCATGATGGGATCCCGATGACCGATAACAAGAACACCATTCTGGCCATTGTGCTGTCGGCAATCGTGCTGATCGGCTGGCAGTATTTCTTCGCCATGCCGCAGGAAAAGGCCCGGCAGGAACAACTCCAGGCGCAGCAGCAACAGCAGCAGCTCGCCAAGCAGACCGCCCAACAGACCGCCCAGCCCGGGCAGACGACGCCGGCACCGCAGCCCGGCGCCGCTCAGGTCCCCGGCGCCGCGCCTGCCGCCACGCCGGCGGCGAGCCGCGCCGACGCGCTGAAGGCTTCCCCGCGCGTGCCGATCGCGACCGACAGCCTGCAGGGCTCGATCGCGCTCAAGGGCGCCCGCATCGACGACCTCGCGCTGGTCAAGTTCCGCGAAACGGTCGACCCGAAATCGCCGCCGATCGTGCTGCTGTCGCCGTCCGGCACGGCCGACCCGTTCTATGCCGAATGGGGCTGGACGAACGGCGCCGGCAGCAATGTGAAGCTGCCGACCGCCGACACGGTCTGGACGCAGGCCGGTTCCGGCGCGCTCAGCGTCGGTCACCCGGTGACGCTGACCTGGGACAATGGCGAGGGGCTGCAATTCCGCCGCACCATCGCGGTCGACGACAAGTACCTGTTCACCGTCAAGGACGAGGTGACGAACAAGGGCACGAGCCCGGTCTCGCTCTATCCTTACGGGCTGATCTCGCGCCACGGCACGCCGCAGACGCTCGGCTACTACATCCTGCATGAGGGCCTGATCGGCGTGCTCGGCGACCAGGGCCTGCAGGAATACACCTACAAGTCGATCGGCGAGAAAAAGGCCGTCAATTTCGACGTCACCAATGGCTGGCTCGGCATCACCGACAAATACTGGGCCGCCACTTTGCTGCCCAACACCGACGCCCGCCTCAAGGCGCGCTTCTCGGCCGGCACCATCGGCAATGTGCCGACCTACCAGACCGACTATCTGCTCGATGCGCGCACCATCGCGCCGGGCGCCAGCACGACGGTCGACGGGCGGCTGTTCGCCGGCGCCAAGGAAGTGGCGGTGGTCAATGCCTATGAGAAGCAGCTCAATCTCAACCGCTTCGACCTGTTGATCGACTGGGGCTGGTTCTACTTCATCACCAAGCCGCTGTTCATGGTGATCGACTGGCTCTACCACCTGGTCGGCAATTTCGGCATCGCGATCCTGATCGTCACCTTGGGCATCAAGATCGTGTTCTTCCCGCTCGCCAACAAATCCTACGCCTCGATGGCCAAGATGAAGGCCGTGCAGCCGCAGATGACGGCGCTGCGCGAGCGCTTTGCCGACGACAAGGTGAAGCAGCAGCAGGCGCTGATGGAGCTGTACAAGAAAGAGAAGATCAATCCGCTGGCCGGCTGTCTGCCGATCGCCATCCAGATTCCGGTATTCTTCTCGCTCTACAAGGTGCTGTTCGTCACCATCGAAATGCGGCACGCGCCGTTCTTCGGCTGGATTCACGACCTCTCGGCGCCCGATCCGACCAATATCTTCACGCTGTTCGGGCTCCTGCATTACGACCCGACGGTCGTGCCGATGATCGGGCACTTCCTGCATCTCGGCCTGTGGCCGCTGATCATGGGCGTGACCATGTGGGTGCAGATGAAGCTCAATCCGGCGCCGCCCGATCCGACCCAGCAGATGATCTTCAACTACATGCCGATCATCTTCACCTTCATGCTCGCCGGCTTCCCCGCCGGCCTGGTGATCTACTGGGCCTGGAACAACTCGCTGTCGGTGCTGCAGCAGAGCGTGATCATGCGCCGCCATGGCGCGAAGATCGAACTGTTCGACAACATCAAGGCGGTGTTCGTCGGAAAGAAGAGAACGCAGTAGCAGCCGCCGTTCGACAGCCTCTCGACATCATGGCCGGGCAGAGCCGTCGAAGACGGGCGTGAACGGCCTTATGTCCCGTCTTTAAGGTCTGCTTTCTCGCGAGAAGGACGTGGATGCCCGCGACAAGCGCGGGCACGACGCGGAGGATTGCTGGTACGCTCATGAGCACCGACGCCTTCACGCGCTCCGAGATCGAGACCGGCCGCCGGCTGTTCAGCGGCGAATGGCAATTCATCGCCGCCGCCAATACGGCCGCCGCGCTGCCGCCGATGCGCGGGATCGAGATCGCCTTCGCCGGCCGCTCCAATGTCGGCAAGTCGAGCCTGATCAACGCGCTCACCGGGCGGAAAGCGCTGGCGCGCACCTCGCGCACGCCCGGGCGTACCCAGGAACTGATCTTCTTCAAAGGCGAGGACGATCTCACCATCGTCGACATGCCGGGCTACGGCTACGCGGCCGCCGCCAAATCCAAGATCGCGGACTGGACCGCGCTGATCCATGCATTTCTTCTGGGCCGGCGCAATCTCGCGCGCGTCTATGTGCTGATCGATGCGCGGCACGGGCTGAAGGAGACCGACAATCCGACGCTCGACGCGCTCGGCAACGCGGCGGTCAGCCACCAGGTCGTGCTCACCAAATGCGACGCGGTGAAGAAGTCGGAACTCGCCGGCCGCATCGCCGAGGTGGAAGCCGCGCTCGCCAAGCGTCCCGCCGCGTTCCCGAGCGTGCTGGTGACGTCGTCGGACGACGGCACCGGCATTCCGGAGTTGCGCGCGGCGATCGCGCGCCTGATCGTGGAGCGGCGCTGACCAAACCAGCGAACGGATCAATGCAGCGTGATATGCGCCTGCTTGATCACACTGCCCCAGCGGCCGACTTCCTCGTGCATGTATTTGGCGGTGTCCGCGACCGAGCCGCCGAAGACCTCGGCCGACAGTTTCTTCAGTTTCTCCTGGATGCCCGGATCGCGCAGCGCCTCGTTCACATCGGCATTGACCTTGTCGACGATGGGCTTCGGCGTTCCCGGCGGCGCGACGATGCCGTACCAGGCGACGGCCTCGAAGCCCGGTAGCGTCTCGGCGATGGTCGGCACGTCGGGCAGCGACGGCAGGCGCTTGGCCGAGGCGACGCCGAGCAGTTTCAGCTTGCCGGCCTTCACCAGCGGCAGCGAAACGCCGAGATTGTCGAACATGACGTCGACGTCGCCGGCGAGCAGGCCCTGCAAGGCGGGCGCCGATCCGCGATAGGGAACATTGGTGAACTTCACCTGCGCCATCATTGCGAACAGCTCGGATGTCAGATGCGAGGTCGTGCCGTTGCCCTGCGTCGCCGACGTGATCTTGCCCGGATTTTGTTTCGCGTAGGCGATGAACTCCGGCACGGTATTCGCCTTGATCTTGGCCGGGTTAACGATGAGCGCGTTCGGCACCTGCGCCATCACGCTGATCGGCTCGAACTTGCTCGCGTCGTAACCGAGCTTCGGATAAAGGCTCTGATTGATGACGAGCGGCGGCGGCGGCGCCGACAGCAATGTGTAGCCGTCGGGATCGGCACGATAGGCCGCTTCGGCGCCGATATTTCCCGCAGCACCCGTTCGGTTTTCGATCACGACCGCCTGGCCCCATTTGCGCGACAGCCAGTCGGCGATAAGGCGCGGCACCGCGTCGGCGGTGCCGCCGGCCGGGAACGGCACGATGATTTTGACGGTATGATCCGGATAGGTTTGCGCCTTTGCACCGCCGGCGAAGGCAGCCAGTGCGACGAGGCAAAGAGCCAGTCCGAAGCCCGAACGAACACGGCCCCCGCGCTTGAAAACAGCGTGCATTCTCGATCCTCCCCGTTGCTCGGCGCGCGCGCACTTTTTAGCGCCGGCACAATGCTATACCGCGCGCATTGACACAACAGGCGATCTCACGCGCACGTCAGCCCTGCGCCGCGCGAGTTGGCTTCGCTCAACGTCGATAGTAACGTGGCCGCCCGCAACGGTGGGCAAACAACCTGCGAATAATAAAGGTGCCGGGATGTCGAAGTCGCGATTGGACGTTGTGATCGTCGGCGGTGGAATTGGCGGACTGTTTGCGGCGAACGCACTGATCGCTCAAGGCGTCAATGTCTCGGTCTATGAGCAGGCGCCCGCGCTCGGCGAGGTCGGCGCCGGCGTTTATCTCACGCCCAATAGCGTGCGCCAGCTCCAGCGCGTGGGTCTCGGCCCGGCGGTCGAAAAATACGGCGCGCATGTCGGGCCCGGCTCGCGCTATTTCCGCGACGACGGCTCGCTGATCGCGCCGGTGCAGGTGACGGACTCGTCCGGCTGGAATGCGACCTACGGCATGCACCGCGCCGATATCGTCGAATTTCTCGCCGCGCATTTGCCGGCGGGCGTCGTCAAGACCGGCCATCAATGCACCGGTTTCTCTCAAAGCGACGACAAGGCGCGCGTCACATTCGCCAACGGCGCCAGTGCCGAAGGCGATATCGTCATCGCGGCCGACGGCATCCACTCGACGCTGCGTCCGTTCGTTTATCCGCCGTCGGAGCGCGTCTATTCCGGCTCGATCGCCTATCGCGGCACGGTGCCGCACGAACGCATTCCCGACTGGCCGAACGACGTCTGGCAGATGTGGCTCGGCAAGGGAAAACACTTCCTCACCTTCCCGTTGCGCGCCGGCAAGTTGATCAACTTCGTCGGCTTCGTGCCGGCGGACGAGGCGCTCAAGGAATCGTGGTCGTTGCCCGGCGATCCCGACGCGTTGCGCGACGAATTCGCCGGCTGGGATCCGCGCGTGGGCCATATCCTCGCGCAGGTGCAAACGACATTCCGCTGGGGTCTCTACGATCGCGACCCCCTGCCGCTCTGGACCAAGGGGCGGCTGAGCCTGCTCGGTGACGCCGCGCATGCCATGCTGCCGCATCTCGGCCAGGGCGCCAACCAGTCGATCGAAGACGGCATGGCGCTGGCGACCATTCTGGCGCAGTGCGACAGCGCGAACGCGCCAACGGCCTTGCTCGCTTACGAGAACCTGCGGCGCGACCGTGTCGCCCAGGTGCAATCCGGCGCGCGGCAGAACGGGCTGCGCTACGATTCGCTCTATGCCGACCTCGCCAAGCGCGATGCCGAGATCGCGGCGCACGCGAACTTCCGCAAGAAGCTCTATGATTTCGACGTGCTGCCCGAGGCGCAGGCCACGGCGCTGGCACTGGCCTCATGATGTCATCGTGGCCGGGCGCGTCGCCACAGGCGCTGGCTTAAACCGCACACGTGTCCCGGACGCGGTGCAGCATAAGCGCCATTAGCGCCATTAGCGCCTTTAGGCGCGAATGGCTCGAAATGATGCACCGCTGATCCGGGACCGTCACAGATTCGGACGGTCCCGGTTCTGCAGCGCACCGTTCCACTTCGTTACGCGCTGCGCCGCGCCCGGGACACATGCCGCAAGTCAGCGCGCTTGGGACGCAACCTCGAGCGCGCGTGCCCACGGAACACAAAGCAGCTAATATCCCTCCCATGACCCAACTCCTCCTCGCCCTCGCCGGCCTCATGGGCGCCGCCGGCATCGTGCTCACCGCCGCCGGCGCGCATGGCAAGCCGGGCGCCGGCCTCGACAGCGCCGGCTACCTGCTCGTGATCCATGCGGTGGCCGTGATCGCCGCCGTCGCCGCCGCCCGCCAGGGCTTGCTGCTGCGACCGCTCGGCGCCATCGCGCTCTGGGGCTTCGTGATCGGCGCCGGCCTGTTCGCCGCCGATGTCAGCGCCCGCGCCTATCTCGGCCACCGGCTGTTTCCCTTTGCCGCGCCCACCGGCGGCACGCTTCTGATCCTGAGCTGGCTGGCGCTCACCGCCGCCGCGCTCGCCGCGCCACGCGCGGGTTGAGGCCTCTTTCGCCGGGCCGGCCGGGCCGCTAAAAGGGCGCGTCCGTTCACGCCCGAGAGCCGTTCATGACCATCGACCCGCAGACGCAGGCCCGCATCCTGATCGAGGCGCTGCCGCACATGCAGCGCTACGACGAGGAAATCGTCGTGGTGAAATACGGCGGGCACGCCATGGGCGAGGAAAAAACCGCGCGCGAGTTCGCGCAGGACATCGTGCTTCTGGAACAGACCGCCATTAATCCGGTGGTGGTGCACGGCGGCGGGCCGCAAATCCAGGCGATGTTGACCAAGCTCGGCATCAAGTCGGAATTTGCCGCCGGCCTGCGCATTACCGATGCCGCCACGGTCGAGATCGTCGAGATGGTGCTGGCCGGCTCGATCAACAAGCAGATCGTCGGCTATATCAACGCCGCCGGCGGCAAGGCGGTCGGGTTGTGTGGCAAGGACGGCAACATGGTGCAGGCCAAGAAGGTGAGCCGCACCGTGGTCGATCCCGGCTCCAACATCGAAAAGGTGGTGGACCTCGGCTTCGTCGGTGAGCCCGACAAGGTCGACCTCACCATCCTCAATCAGATCATCGGCCGCGAAATGATCCCGGTGCTCGCGCCGGTCGCAACCTCGGCGAGCGGCGGCACCTTCAACGTGAACGCCGACACGTTCGCCGGCGCCATCGCCGGCGCGCTCAAGGCCAAGCGCCTGCTGCTGCTCACCGACGTGCCGGGCGTGCTCGACAAGTCGAAGAAGCTGATCCCGGAACTGTCGGTCGCCGATGCCCGCCGGCTTATCGCCGACGGCACGATTTCCGGCGGCATGATTCCAAAGGTTGAGACCTGCATCTATGCGCTTGATCAGGGCGTGGAAGGCGTGGTCATCCTCGACGGCAAGGTTCCGCACGCGGTGTTGCTCGAATTGCTGACCGACCACGGCGTGGGCACGCTGGTGCACCGTTAGGCAACGCGGTCCGCCACGCGCAATGAGCGCGTGTGGCGGCTGCCCACCGGACGCGCGTGAACCGGTCGTCGCTTGCGGCAAATCGTGGCTGTTATCTTGCGCCCGGACGGTATAGTCTGCGCGCCCAACAACGCCCCAGAAAAATCGCACACAGGGAGGATCGAATGCACATGTCACGTTTGGGGATGCTCACCGCCGCCGGCGTCGCCGCGGCCATCGGCTTCGCCGCGCCCGCCTCGGCGCAGATTTACAGCATCGGCACCGGCAAGCAGGGCTTCTTCACTTATTCCGCCGGCGCCGCCATGGCCAAGATCGCGGCCGATGCCGGCATGAACCTGCGCATCAGCCCGTTCGGCGGATCGAGCGCCTATGTGCCGGGCGTCGCCACCGGCGAGCAGCAGTTCGGTCTCGCCAACGAATTGGAAGCGCATTACGCCGTCACCGGCGACGTGATTTACAACAAGAAATATCCCGACCTGCGCGTGGTCGCGGTGCTCACGCCGCTGTACTCGCAGTTCTTCGTGAAGAAGGACTCGCCGATCAAGAGCATCGAGGATCTCAAGGGCAAGCGGATTCCGACCGGCTACGCCAGCCAGCGCGTGCTCGACGAATTGACCAAGGGCACGCTCGCCAATGGCGGCCTCGACTACAAGGACATCACCCAGGTGCCGGTGCCGAATGTCGCGGGCGGCGCCGACGAATTCGCGCAGGGCAAGGCCGACGTGTTCATGTTCGCGCTCGGCGCCGGCAAGGTCTCGGAAGTCGACTCGCAGGTCGGCGGCGTGCGCGTGGTGCCGATCGATCACTCCAAGGCAGCCATGGCGCGCATGCGCAAATACATCCCGGTCGCCTATGCGACCGAGCTCAAGCCCGGCAAGGGCCGCACCGGCATCGACACGCCGACCTGGGTCTATGCCTATGACTATCTCGTGCTGACCAATGCCCAGATGTCGGACGACGTGGTCTACAAGCTCGCCAAGATCATGCACGACCACAAGAAGGAATTGGGCGCGAACTTCGCCGGCCTCAACGGCTTCGACGCCGACCACATGACCAAGCCGATGGACCCGGTGCAATTCCATCCGGGCGCCATCAAATACTACAAGGAAATCGGTCAATGGCCGCCGAAGGCGCAAGACGAAGGCCAGTGAGCGCAGTTAACTCCAAACGGTAGAGTAATCCTTGTCCGACACGACACATCACGCGCCGGCCGGGCCGCAATCCGTTGCGGCCCGCCGGGTCATCACTGTCGGCGCGGTCCTGCTGACGCTGGGATCGATCGGCTTTGCATTGCAGTTTTATCGCTCGATCGGGCTGCTGCTCTATAACGAGCAGTTCCTGTCCGGCATGATCGGGCTCGCGCTCGCGCTGGTGTTCTTGACGCAGCCGGCGCGCCAGGGCGGCTCGCGCGCGCAAATTCCGTGGTACGACTGGCTGCTGGCCGCGCTCAGCATCGCCGTCGGCGTCCACCTGTTCTGGCGCTATCCCGTTTTATCCGAGGCCATGACCGAGCGGCCGCTCGATGGCCTGGTCACGGCTTTCATCACCGTACCCTTGGTGCTCGAGGCTTTGCGCCGTTCGGTCGGCTGGGCGCTGGTGATCGTCGTCCTCGTCTTCCTCGTCTATGCGCCGCTCGGCCAATACGTGCCCGGCGTGCTCGCCGGCCTGCCGGTGACGGTGCCGCGGCTGGCCTATTACCTGGTCTGGGATCCCGGCAGCATGCTCGGCCTGCCGGTGATGGTGGCGGCGACCATCGTCATCGCCTTCATCTTCTTCGGCAATCTCTTGTTCGCCTCCGGCGGCTCGGCGTTTTTCACCGACATCGCGCTCACCTTGATGGGCCGCTATCGCGGCGGCTCGGCCAAGATCGCGGTCACCGCCTCCTGCCTGTTCGGCATGATCTCTGGCAGCGCCGTGTCGAACGTCGCCTCGGTCGGCGTGCTGACCATTCCGCTGATGCGGCGCGGTGGCTATCCGGCGCCGGTCGCCGCGGCCATCGAGGCAGTGGCCTCGACCGGCGGCCAGTTGATGCCGCCGGTGATGGGCGCGGCCGCCTTCCTGATGGCGGAGTTCCTGCAGGTGCCCTATCGCGAGGTCGCCATCGCCGCCGCGCTGCCGGCCCTGCTGTACTATTACGCGCTGTTCATCCAGGCCGACCTGCTCGCCGCCAAAGCCGGCCTGACCAAGATCGACACCAACGAGCAGGTCCCGCCGCTCGGCCAGGTGCTGCGCCAGGGCTGGCATTTCCTGCTGCCGTTCGGCGTCTTGGTCTACGGCCTGTTCTGGATGAACTGGTCGCCCGAAATGGCCGCGCTCGCCGCCGGCGGCGTGCTGCTGGTGACCGGCTCGACGCTCGGCTACGGCAAGACCAAGCTCAAGCCGAGCGACGTGCTCAACGCATTGCGCTCGACCGGCATTGCCTCGCTCGACCTGCTGGTCATCACGGCGGCCGCCGGCTTCATCATCGGCGTGCTCAATATCAGCGGTCTGAGCTTCGCGCTGACGCTGCTGCTGGTGCAGATCGGTTCGGGCAATCTCTGGCTGCTGCTGCTCTTGTCGGCGCTGGTGTCGATCATTCTCGGCATGGGCATGCCGACGGTCGGCGTCTATGTGCTGCTGGCGGCGCTGGTGGCCCCGGCCATGGTGAAGGTCGGGCTGTCGCCGATGGCCTCGCACATGTTCGTGATGTATTTCGGCATGATGTCGATGATCACGCCGCCGGTTGCGCTCGCGGCCTATGCCGCCGCCTCGCTCGCCAATACCGACGCCATGAAGACCGGCTGGATCGCGATGCGCTTCGGCTGGATCGCCTTCGTGATCCCGTTCCTGTTCATCCGCTCGCCCTCCCTTCTGTTGACCGGCAGCGCGATGTCGGTCGCGATCGCGCTCGTCACCTCGCTCGCCGGCGTGTGGCTGATTTGCGCGGCCATCGCCGGCTACGCCTGGCGCGAGCTGTCCCTGGCCACGCGCCTCGGCTTCGGCCTCGCCGGCCTGCTGCTGTTCATTCCGGCCGACGCGCTGCCGCACGGAGAGTGGACCGACATCGTCGGCCTGATCCTCGGCGGCGTGCTCATCGCGCGTGAGCTGATGGCCGGGCGTGCGGTCCGCGAGACGGCGAGCATCGCAAGCTGAGTGGCAGCGCGCGATCATTCCGCTAGCATTCGCGGATGATTCGTGCGCGGCTCATCGTGATCGCCGGTCTTGGCGCAGCGCTGGCTTTCGGCGCCAGCGATGCCGCGCGCGCCGAACTCTCGCTCTGCAACCGCACCAGCTATCGGATGGATGTCGCGCTCGGGCTGGAAAAGCGCGCCAGCGTCGCCACGCGCGGCTGGTACCGCCTCGATCCCGGGCAATGCCGGCAGGTCATCGACGGTCCGCTCGACGCCGACATGGTCTATGTGCATGCGCGCACGCCGGAGCTGTACGGCTCGTCGCCGCAGCCGCAGAACGGCGAATCCTTGTTCTGCATCCGCGACGGCGATTTCCAATTCGCCGACGCGCGCGATTGTCCGGTCGGCCAGCAGGCGCATTTCAGTCCGGCCAAGCCCTCCGACACGCCGAAAGGACCCACGGTCAATCTGGCGGAAGCCGCTGATTATGACGACGAACAGGCGCGCCTCGCCGGGATCCAACGGCTGTTGGTGATCGCCGGCTACGACGCGACGCCGATCGACGGCATCGAAGGCGGCAAGACGCTATCGGCGCTCGCCAAGTTCCTGCGCGAGCGCAAGCTGCCGGCCGACGCGGCCAGCAAGCCGGATTTCTTCGACGCCTTGTTCGCGGCGGCGCGCAATCCGCAGGGCGCCGGCTTCTCCTGGTGCAACGACACCTCGTATACCGTGATGGCTTCGCTCGGCATCGTCGAGATGGGCTCAATCGTCACGCGCGGCTGGTACCGAGTTCCGGCCGGACAATGCCTGCGCCCGGATGTGACCGGCGACCCGCACCGGCTTTACAGCTACGGTGAAGCTGTCGACGGCCAGGGCCGTACCGTCAAGCGCGGCGATAAGGCATTGGCGTGGGGCGGCGCGGTGACGCTGTGCACGCGCGATGGCCGCTTCGAACTCGCCGATCACAAGGATTGCGCGGCGCGCGGGCTGAACGCGGCCGGTTTCGCCGCCATCGATTTAGGCAGCCAGGGCGCCCTCGTGCGCTTCAAGGAATAAGCGTCGCTCCGCGTTCCAAGAATTGCGGAGCAGCCCCCGCAACTTGCCGGTATTTCGCTTGAGCCATCAGGCCCGGGCTGTCATAGTTTTTCGGTGGAGGACACCTCGAATGCCCGACCGGCCGTGCAAGGTCCTGCTCGTCTATCCAAAATTCGTTCCGAACTCCTTTTGGAACTATACGGACACGTGCCGGCTGCTGGAGGGGCGCTACCCTGCCGCGCCGCTCGGTCTCATCACGGTTGCCGCCTTGCTGCCCCAGCATTGGCAATTCAAGCTCGTCAACCGCAATACCGAGAATCTGGATACGGACGACATCGCCTGGGCCGATCTGGTGATGACGGGCGGGATGGGCAATCAACAGCCCGACTGCCTGCGCGTCATCAAGCTGGCCCATGCCTATGGCAAGCCCGTCGCCGTCGGCGGACCCGATCCAATGTCGAGCCCGCATATCTACGAGTCGGCGGATTTCAAAGTGCTCGGCGAAGCCGAGGACATCATCAAGGACTTCGTGGCGGCCTGGGAGCGCGGCGAGCGCTCGGGCGTCTTCACCGCCGAAAAATTCCAAGTCGACGTCACCAAGACCCCGATCCCGCGCTACGACCTGCTCAAGCTGCGCCAGTATCTCTATATCTGCGTCCAGTATTCGCGCGGATGCCCGTTCACCTGCGAATTCTGCGACATCATCGAGCTCTACGGCCGCAAGCCGCGCACCAAAACCAATGCGCAGATGCTGGCCGAGCTTGAGCGCCTCTATGAGCTTGGCTATCGCGGCCATGTCGATTTCGTCGACGACAATCTGATCGGCAACAAGAAGGCGCTCAAGGCCTTCCTGCCGGAATTGGCGGCTTGGCAAAAATCGCGCGATTTCCCATTCGAATTCTCGACCGAAGCCTCGATGAACCTGGCCGACGACGACGAGCTGCTCGCCATGCTGCGCGCGGCCAATTTTTTCGCCGTGTTCATCGGCATCGAAAGCCCGGATCCCGAGACTCTCAAGCAGACCAGCAAGAAGCAGAACACGCGCCGCAACATGGTGGAGAACATCCACAAGCTCTACAGCTATGGCCTGTTCGTGACCGCCGGATTCATCGTCGGCTTCGACAGCGAGAAGGCTTCGATTGCCGACGCAATGGCCGACTTCATCGAGGAGAGCGCGATTCCGGTCGCCATGGTCGGCCTGCTCTATGCCTTGCCGAATACGCAACTGACCCGGCGGCTGGCGCAGGAGGGCCGTTTGCACGAAGGCCACGACATCATGCGCGAGGATCGCGGCGGCGATCAATGCATGATCGGCATCAATTATGAACCCGCTCGGCCGTTGCGCGACATCCTGACCGACTACAAGCACATCCTGGAGCGCACCTTCGACCCCAAGGCCTATGCCCGCCGGCTCGAACGCCTGACCGCCATGCTCGACCGCAGCGGTCGCCCGGAACTGGCCACGGACGACAGGCGGAAGACCCTCGCCTCGCTCACCACTGTCCATCGCATTCTCGACGCGATCCCCGGCGGCCGGGCCGCGTTCTGGGACACGTTCCTGAATTGCGTGAGCAAGAACCCAGCGGCCCTGCAGCCCATCGTCTTCCTGATCGCGATGTATGCCCATCTCGGCCCGTTCTCGCGCAAAGCGATCGCCGAGATTGACCGGCGTCTCGCCACGCTCGACCAGACGGAGGCGGCGCGCGTCGCCACCGCCAGGCCGATGGCGACGGCAGCCACGGCGGCGCGCTTGCCCTTGCACTGACGATGACACAGCCAACCGTCGCGCCCGGCTTCGACCGTGTCGAGACCTGGGTGTTCGATCTCGACAATACGCTCTACCCGCATCACCTCAATCTCTGGCAGCAGGTGGACGAGCGCATCCGTTCCTTCGTCGCCGACTTCCTGAAAGTGTCGCACGACGAAGCGTTCCGGCTGCAAAAGGACTATTACAAGCGCTACGGCACCACCATGCGCGGACTGATGACCGAGCATGGACTGAACCCCGACGACTATCTCGAATACGTGCACCAGATCGACCACTCGCCGCTGGTGCCGAACCCCGCGCTCGGCGCCGCGCTGGAGCGCCTGCCCGGCCGTAAGCTCATTCTAACCAACGGCACGCGCAAGCATGCCGAGGCGGTAATGCGACGGCTGGAAATTCATCATCACTTCGAGGACGTGTTCGACATCGCCGCCGCCGATCTCGACCCCAAGCCGCTGCCGCAGGTCTACGAACGCTTCCTCAAGCGCCACCAAGTCGACCCGCGCAAGAGCGCAATGTTCGAGGATCTCGCGCGCAACCTCGCGGTGCCCCATGCGCTCGGCATGATTACCGTGCTGGTGGTGCCGGAGGGCCAGCGCGAGGTGTTCCGCGAGGCGTGGGAACTCGAAGGGCGCGATGCGCCGCATATCAATTACGTGACCGAAAATATCGTTGGTTTTATCGAACGAACTTGCAACGATCTAAGACTTTAGAATGAGGCGATTGCACGCACGCAAAGTGCGAAAAGTTACGCAACATTGATGCGGTGGAATCTTGTTTCCAACTTGACGGGACAATGACAGCGACGCAAATGATCGCTATCGGCGGGGCGCGCCAATCAAAAATAAAAACGGGAAGCATCAAGGAGAGAACAATGGCCAATAACGCCTCGGCAATGAATCCATCCGTCAGCCGCGAGCGGTGGACCCAGCTCATCGCCGGCATCATCTGCATGATCATGATCGCCAACCTGCAATACGGTTGGACCTTGTTCGTCAATCCGATCGCCAAGGCCCACGGCTGGTCGATCGCCGCCATCCAGTTCGCCTTCGCCATCTTCGTCGCACTGGAGACCTGGCTGACGCCGGTCGAAGGTTGGATCGTCGACTATCTCGGTCCGCAGCGCGGCCCGAAACTGATGGTCGCCTTCGGCGGCATCATGATCGCCGCCGGCTGGATCGTGAACTCGAAGGCCGACACTTTGACCATGCTGTATGTCGGCGCGGTGCTTTCGGGCATAGGCGGCGGCGCGGTCTATGCGACCTGCGTCGGGCAGGCCGTGAAGTGGTTCCCCGACCGGCGCGGCCTCGCGGTCGGCCTGACCGCCGCCGGCTTCGGCGCCGGCGCCGCGTTAACCGTGGTGCCGATCCGCGCGGTGATCGCCTCGGCCGGCTACCAGGCGGCCTTCTTCTGGTTCGGGCTCGGCCAGGGCGCGATCGTGCTCATGCTGGCTTGGCTCTTGCGCGCGCCCGAGCAGGGCGAGCTCGGCAACACTGCCGCGCCCAAAGTCATGCAGTCGACGAAGAGCTATACCCCGAGCGAGATGCTGACGTCGCCGATCTTCTGGATCCTGTACGTCATGTTCGTGATGGTCTCGGCCTCCGGTCTGATGGCCACCGCGCAGATCGCGCTGATCGCGCGCGACTTCCACGTCGCCGACATCGCGATTCTCGGCGGCGCCACCGCCCTGTCGGTCGCGCTGATCGTCGACAATGTGGCCAACGGCGCGGCGCGTCCGATGTTCGGCTGGGTGTCCGACCACATCGGCCGCGAATACACCATGGCGATTGCCTTCGGACTCGGCGCCGCCTCCTATTGGCTGCTGGGCTCGATGGGCACGTCGCCCTGGGCCTTCGTGGTGTTCGCCGCGCTGATCTTCCTGACCTGGGGTGAAATCTTCAGCCTGTTCCCGTCGACCTGCACCGACAGCTTCGGGCCGAAATTCGCCACCGTGAACCTGAGCCTGCTCTACACCGCCAAAGGCGCGTCCGCCTTCCTGGTGCCGGTCGCGAACATGATCAAGGCGTCGACCGGCTCCTGGCACATGGTGTTCGCGGTCACCGCGCTCATGAACCTGGTGGTGGTCGGCCTGGCGCTGTTCGTGCTCAAGCCGCTGCGTTCGCGCGTCACGGCAAAAGATAGCGCCAAGTTGGCGCACGCCGTGTAATCGGGGCCGCACGCTTGTCGTCATGGCCGGGCGCGTCCCGGCCATGACGCTGGCCGGGGCCGGTTCCTACGCCACCGATCCGACGAACTGCTGGAGCTCGGGCGTCCTGGGCGCGGCGAAGATCTCCTTCGGCGGCCCCTCTTCATGCACCTTGCCGTGGTGCATGAACACCAGCTTGGTGCCGACGTCGCGCGCGAAGCGCATCTCATGCGTCACCAGGATCAGCGTCATGCCCTCGCGCGCCAACTGCTCGACCACGCGCAGCACTTCGTTCACCAGTTCCGGGTCGAGCGCCGAGGTGATCTCGTCGCAGAGCAGCACTTTCGGCCGCATCGCCAGCGCGCGGGCGATCGCCACGCGCTGCTGCTGGCCGCCCGAAAGCTGGCTCGGATAGGAATCCATTTTCTCGGACAGCCCGACCTTGGCCAGCATCTCCGCGGCCAATGCGCGCGCGTCTTTCCTGGCCACTTTGTTCACGACGGTCGGGGCGAGCAGCACGTTCTCAGCCGCGGTGAGATGCGGAAAAAGATTGAACTGCTGGAACACCATGCCGACGTGGCGGCGCAGTTCGCGCATGTTGGTGTTGCCGCCGCCGACATCGATGCCGTCGGCAAGGATGGCGCCGGACTGATAGGTTTCCAGCCCGTTGATGCAGCGGAGCAGCGTCGACTTGCCGGAGCCCGAGCGGCCGATGATGGCGACCACGTCGCCTTTCGCCACCTCGAGCGACACACCCTTGAGCACTTCGAGCTTGTCGAAGCTCTTTCTCACGTCCCGGATGCTAACGAGCGACATTGAGGCGTCCTTCCAGACGTTTGGCGAGGAACGAGAGCGGGAAGCACAGGCAGAAATAGATCAGCGCGACCAGCGAATAGACCAGGAACGGCCGGAAGGTCGCGTTGTTGAGCATGGTGCCGGCCTTGGTCAATTCGACGAAGCCGATGATCGAGGCGAGCGCGGTGCCCTTGATGACCTGCACCGAAAACCCGACGGTCGGCGCCACCGCGATGCGCGCGGCCTGCGGCAGGATGACGTAACGCATCTGCTCGATATAGGAGAGCGCGAGACTCGCCGACGATTCCCACTGGCCGCGCGGGATCGCCTCGACGCAGCCGCGCCAGATCTCTGTGAGGAAAGCGCTGGTCCAAAACGTAAGCGCAAGCCATGCCGCCATCCAGGGGCTGACTTCGATGCCGAACAACGCGACGCCGAAGAAGAACAAGAACAACTGCATCAGCAGCGGTGTGCCCTGAAAAAACTCGATATAGAGCTTGGTCGCGGTCTCAAGCGCGCGCACGCCCGATGTGCGCATGAACAGCAGGATCAGCCCGACCACGCCGCCGCTGACAAAGGCGATCAGCGACAGGATCACGGTCCATTCCGTGGCGATCAGCAGGTTCGACAGAATGTCCCAGAAGCTGAAATCGACCATGGCTTAGCTCGCCGTCTTGAACCAGACGCGGCCGAGCGTGCGCAGCAGCGCGCGCGCCAGAATTGCCAGCAGAAGATAAAGCACCGCCGCCAGGACATAGACCTCGAAGGCGCGGAAGTTGCGCGACTGCACGAAGTTGGCGGCGTATGTCAGGTCCGGCGCGGAAATCTGCGACACCACCGCGGAGCCGAGCATGACGATGATGATCTGCGAGGAAAGCGCCGGATAGATCTTGCGGAAGGCCTGCTTGAGCACGACGTAGCGCAGGACCTCCCATTTGCTCATGGCGAGGCTGACGCCGGCTTCGACATGGCCCTTCGGCACCGCCTCGATGCCGGCGCGGATGATCTCGGTTGAATAGGCTCCGAGATTGATGACCATCGCAAGAAACGCGGCCGTCGATTCCGACAGCTTCACGCCCAGCGCCGGCAGCCCGAAGAAGATGAAGAAAAGCTGCACGATGAACGGCGTGTTGCGGATCAATTCGACATAGACGACGACGATACCGCCCAGCCATTTCGGCCCGAAGGTGCGCGCCGAGGCTCCCGCCGTGCCGACCGCGATGCCGGCGACGGTCGACACCAGCGTCAGCACGATGGTGAAGATGAGCCCGTCCAGCAGCACGCGCCAATAGGGCAGCAGCTCGCCGAATTGCAGATGATAGGTCATGGCGCGGCCGCTCCCTCCGGCGCAACGGCGCGCACGGCGCGCAGACCGTCACCCTGAGGTGCGCGCCGCAGGCGCGCCTCGAAGGGTGACAGCCCCGGCCATGCCCCAGCCGGACCGGTCATCCTTCGAGGCTCGCACGTTGCACGCGCTCGCACCTCAGGATGACGGCGAGAGGACGACACTTGCGTTGTCCCGCGCCCGCTCAAAAGCCCGGCGGCAGCGGCTGCTTCAGCCACTTCTCCGACAGCTTGGCGAGGTCGCCCGAAGACTTCGCCTTGGCGATGATGTCGTTGATCTTGGCCTTGAGCTTGGGCTCGTCCTTGTTGAGCCCGACATAACAGGGGCTGTCCTTGATGACGAATTTGAGCGTCGGCGCGCGCGCCGGATTGCGTTCGGCAATCACGGCGGCAACCGTATTGCCGGTGGCGATCAGATCGACCTGACCCGAGATGAAGGCGGAAATAGTCGCGTTGTTATCCTCGAACCGTTTGATGGTGGCGGAAGCCGGCGCCGACTTGGTCAGTTCCTGTTCCTCGATGGCGCCGCGGGTGGCGCCCACCGTCTTGCCGGCGAGGTCGGCGGGCTTGGCGACGGCGATGTCCTTGGTGCCGAACACGCCTGAAAAGAACGGCGCATAGGCGTTGGAGAAGTCGATCACCTTCTCGCGCTCGGCATTCTTGCCGAGGCTGGAAATGACGAGGTCGGCCTTGTGCGTCTGCAAATAGGGAATGCGGTTGGCGCTGGTGACCGGGATGATGTCGACCTTCACGCCCATCGCCTTGCCGATCAGTTCGGCCATGTCGATGTCGTAGCCCTGCGGCTTCATATCCTTGCCGACGAAGCCGAACGGCGCGAAATCCTGCGGCACCGCGATCTTGATCGTCTTGGCCTGCATGATCGTGTCGAGGCCATCGGCGTGGGCAGCGGCAGCGAAGCCGGCGGCGCTCAGAGCGAGCGTCAGGATTGCGGGGATCAGGCGCTTCAAAGACATAACGATCTCCTTGTTTCCTCTCGTCCGCAGCCCCAGCGCGCGCGACGTGCGCCGCGATCGCAACCGCGGCGTCCGGGCTGAAAAAGCAAGATTCGTACCGGCTAAGCCTCTGGATGCCGCTTCAGGGCCATCGCATTTGGCAATGCCGCGCCACACGTTCACCTCCCCCTGAAAGGGGGAGGTCGATTTGCGAAGCAAATCGGGAGGGGGTCACCGAGGGCCGCTTCGGAAATTCACGAGCAAAATGGGATAGAAGGACTTTGACCCCCTCCCGACGCGTTCCGCGCCGACCTCCCCCTTTCAGGGGGAGGTAACGGTGCTCGTGGCGCAATCGTGCCACATGCGATTGCCCGCAGGCCGCCCCCGCCCGTGCTTGACATCCCCCGCCCCGCCCCCGACAAACCGCTGCCAAACAGACCGGGGGAGCCAATGTCCGACCAGAATCTTGCCGCCACCATCGACGCCGCTTTCGAGGCGCGCGACGGCATCGGCCCGGCCACCACCGGCGCCACGCGCGAGGCCATCGAGGCCGCGCTGGCGCTGCTCGATTCCGGCAAGGCGCGGGTGGCGGAGAAGCAGGCGGACGGCTCCTGGCGGGTCAATCAATGGCTGAAAAAGGCCGTGCTCTTGTCCTTCCGCCTCAACGACATGACGGTGATCGCCAACGGCCCGGGCGCGGCCGTATGGTGGGACAAGGTGCCGTCCAAGTTCGACGGCTGGAGCGAGAGCGAATTCCGCGCCGCCGGCTTCCGCGCGGTGCCGAGCTGCGTGGTGCGCCGCTCGGCCTATATCGCGCCCGGCGTGGTGCTGATGCCGTCCTTCGTCAATCTCGGCGCCTATGTCGACACAGGCACCATGATCGACACCTGGGCGACGGTCGGCTCCTGCGCCCAGATCGGGAAGAACTGCCATATCTCGGGCGGCGTCGGCATCGGCGGCGTGCTCGAGCCCTTGCAGGCCGGCCCCGTTATCATCGAAGATCATTGCTTCATCGGCGCGCGCTCGGAAGTGGCCGAGGGCGTGGTGGTGCGCGAAGGCTCGGTGCTGTCGATGGGCGTGTTCCTCGGCGCGTCCACCAAGATCGTGGATCGCGAGACCGGTGCGGTGACGCAGGGCGAAGTGCCGCCCTACTCTGTCGTGGTGCCGGGCACGCTGCCGGGCAAGAGCGGCGGCCCCGGCCTCTATTGCGCCGTGATCGTCAAGCGCGTGGACGAGCGCACGCGCTCCAAGACCAGCATCAACGAACTGTTGAGGGATTAAGCGCTTCAAGACACGGCAACATTGGGGGACACAATGACGGACCTTCCGAGCGGCATGCGGCGAGACGGCGGCGGACTGTCGAACGACACCCGCGCCTTGATGTTGTTCGAGGCGAACAAGAAGACGGCTCTGGTCGCTTACCTGTTGTGGTTCTTTGTCGGCCTTTTCGGCGGCCACAATTTCTATCTCAAGCGCACCGGCGTCGCGGTGACCCAGCTCATCCTGACGATCACCGTGGTCGGGGCGGTCATCACCGTGTTTTGGGTGCTGGTCGACGCCTTCCTCATTCCGGGCTGGATCCGCAATTACAACAATATGCTGGCGACGCAGCTCGGGGCTTGAACGCGAAACATGTCCGCCGACCCTGTTGCCCTCACTCGCGATCTTATCCGCTGTCCGTCGGTGACGCCGGCGGAAGGCGGCGCGCTGGCGTTTCTTGAAAAGACGCTGAGCGCCGCAGGCTTCACCGTGCATCGCATGACCTTCAGCGAGCCGGGCGCGGAGGACGTGGAAAATTTCTACGCGCGCATCGGCACCGAAGCGCCGAACCTGGTCTTCGCCGGCCATACCGACGTGGTGCCGCCGGGTGACGAGAAGGCCTGGTCGCACGCGCCTTTCGCCGGCGAAATCGCCAATGGCGAACTGTACGGCCGCGGCGCGGTCGACATGAAGGGCGGCATCGGCTGCATGGTGGCCGCCGTGCTCGACCACCTCGCGCGCCACGGCAGACCGAAAGGCTCGATCTCGTTTTTGATTACGGGCGACGAA
>DASZQT010000050.1:0-24016 GCA_035549515.1 Pseudolabrys sp.
GGCGCGGTCGATGCGGTCCTGCATTACTCGCAACGCAGCGCCGACAATTACCTAACAGGCGCCAAGGCTGCCGGAGTTGGCACTGAAGCACTCGACGTGCGGCATCTCTGCCTTGCGCCCGCCGTCGCCGCACCGCTGCAGGCGGCGGCCGCCGCCCATGTTGCCATTGCATCGCATCCTCAAGAAGCCGCGCTGATCGAACTTCTCGCATCGTCGCAGAGTTGACGTGATACGTTGGCGCTTCGGCGGCAATTGCGTTATCTCGGGGCAGGCGGGGTGGGCCGAATCGCGAGGAATTTGAGGCAATGGCAGATAAGCGCACGGCGCCCACCATCGATCTCACCGCTACCGAGATAAAGTCAGCCGCCGACAGCGCGGGCCCGCCGCACGAGCAGGTCGCCGAGCCAGCCCATTCCGAGCCGACGGGTGAGGCCGCCGCCGAGGCGCCGCCTCCGCCGCCGGATGAACCCGAGCAAGCGGCAGCCGAAGCGGCCCCGCCTCCGTCGGGCGGCGGGAGCCGGCTTGCGATGGCAGCCCTGAGCGGCGGTATCGTGGGAGGCATCGTGGTGGCAGTGGCCGCCGGCGCGCTTTGGTACACGAACGCGCTGCCGGGCAGTGCACCGCAGGCCACCGATGCCGGCGCCGAGATCGCCGCTTTGCAAAGGCAGATTCAAGACCTGCGCGACCGGCCCGCCCCCACGTCCGCACCCGCGCCGGCGGTCGATACCAAAGCGATCGATGCGCTCAATGCACGCATCGCGAAGGTGGAAGCGAGCGTGGCCAATCTGCCGAAGAGCGACGCCAGCGTGTCGGAACGTCTCGTGGCGGCCGAAAACGCGATGAAGTCGCTTGGGCTCGCGTTGTCCGCGCTCGGCAAGCACGACGACGACGTCGCCGCCCAAGCGGCGCAGGCGCGCATACAAGCCGACGCCGCGCAGAAGGCCGTCGGCGATCTGCGCACGAGCATGCAGAACCTGGAGAAGAGTACCGGCGCGGCCGTGGCTCCGGCTGAACTCGACGCCGTGCAGCAACGCATCGGCGCGCTCGAGCAATCGGTGAAAACGGCAAGCGCGCAACTCTCGAAGGTGACCGCCGTGGAAATCGCCACGCGCCGCGCCTTGATCGCATCCGCTTTGCGCAACGCGGTGACTGCCGGCGCGCCATTCGATGCCGAACTCAGGGAAGCGCAATCGCTCGGCGCCGGCACCAAGGCAATGGCGGCGCTGGCGCCCTTCGCATCGAACGGCGTGCCGAGCGCCGCAACGCTCGCCGCGGAACTGCGTGCGCTCATGCCCGCGCTCATGAAGGCTGCGGGCGCCGAAGCGCCGCAGGGCAGTTTCCTGGAACGCCTGCAGGCCAATGCCAGCAGACTGGTGCGCGTGACGCCGGTCGCAGCGCCGCCGGGCGACGATCCCTCCGATGTGCTGGCGCGCGTCGAGATCGCCGCTGCACATAACGATATCGACGGCGCACTCGCCGATCTCGGCAAATTGCCCGAAGCCGGGCGCGCTCCCGCCCGCGGCTGGATCGAAAAGGCGCGTGCGCGCCAGTCCGCGCTCGCCGCCGCCAACGAATTCGCCGCCGCCTCGGCGCGCAAGCTGAGCCAACCTTAGAGCGAGATCGTTTGACGGTGACTGGAACTTCGCCACAAATACTGCGCCACCTCTCCCATCGGGAGAGGTCGACGCGCCATAAGCGCATTTGCGCGCGTCTGCGACACGCTATGGCACGTCGCGTGAGGGGTTATAGACTCATTGAGTCAGGAGCCCCCCTCACCCCGACCCTCTCCCCGCTGGGGAGAGGGAGCACACCGTGCTCTTGGCAAATGTTTCCCACACACTCGAGGGCGCGATGATCCGAGTTGTCCTGTTCCTCATTGCCGTCGCGCTGGTCGCCAGCGGGGTCGCCTGGTTCGCCGACCGGCCCGGCGATGTCGTACTCACCTGGATGGGCTATCGGGTCGAAACCTCGTTGATGGTGGCAGCGCTCGGCGTACTCGTGCTCGCGATCGTGCTGATGCTCATTTGGTCGATCCTGCGCGGCATCGTGCGCACGCCTGAGCAAGTGTCGCTGTTCTTCCGCCATCGCCGCGCCATGAAGGGCTATGCCGCCATCTCACGCGGCCTGATCGCCATCGGCGCCGGCGATCTCAAGCTCGCGCGCAGGTCGGCCGACGATGCCGGAAGGCTGTCGCCGAGCGATCCGCTCACGCTTTTGCTCACCGCGCAATCGGCCCAAATGGCGGGCGACCGCGCGAGCGCCGAGCGCGCCTTCCGCGCCATGACCCGTCATGACGAGACCAAGCTGCTCGGACTGCACGGTCTTTATATCGAAGCGCAGCGCCGCAGCGATCCCGCCGCCGCGCGCCGCGTCGCCGAGGAAGCCGCCAAGGCGGCGCCCGCACTCACCTGGGCGGGGCAGGCCGTGCTCGACGATCGCTGCGCGGCCGCCGACTGGAGCGGCGCGCTCGACGCGCTCGATCACATGAAGGCGACGCTCGAGAAGGCCGACTATCGCCGCAAACGCGCGGTGCTGCTCACCGCCCGCGCTTTGGCGCTCAACGACAGCGACCGCGACGCCGCGCTGACGGCCGTGCTCGAAGCGGTCAAGCTCGCGCCCGATCTGGTGCCGGCGGCGGCGTTCGCCGGGCGGCGGCTCGCCGAAGCGAATGAGTGGCGCAAGGCGCGGCGCATTCTGGAGAAGGCCTGGATCGCCAACCCGCATCCCGACATCGCCGAGGCCTATGCCAATGTCCGGCTCGCCGATTCCGCGCGCGAGCGGCTCACGCGCGTGCAGAAGCTCGCAGCCATGGCGCCGGGCAACATCGAAGGCGCGCTGGCGGTGGCGCGCGCGGCGCTTGACGCGCACGACTTCGCCGCCACGCGCGCAGCGCTGGCGCCTTATCTCGCCGCGCCGACGCAGCGCGTGGCAGCGCTGATGGCTGCCATCGAGGCCGCCGACGAAGGCGACGAAGGCCGCGTGCGCGAATGGATGAGCCGCGCCATGCGCGCGTCCGGCGATCCGGCCTGGACCGCCGACGGCGTAGTGTCGGATCGCTGGCTGCCGGTGTCGCCCGGTGGCCGACTCGACGGCTATCAGTGGCGAGTGCCGCTGGCCGAGATCGGCGTCGCGCGGCCCCTGATCGAGCTGGCGCCGCTGCCGGTGCGGGCGGCGCCCGCGCCGGATCGGCCATTGGCCGATGTCGCGGAAGTGGTGACCACGGCCAATCCCATTGTCGATGTCGGACCGGAAGCGCCAGTGAAGCCGGCCGAGCCGGTCGCTACAAAAGCCGAAGTTAGCGCTCCGCCGCCGGCACCCAAACCGGCCACAAGAACGAAAGCGGTCGAGCCGGTGATCCCGCTGGTGCATGCGCCCGACGATCCCGGGCCGGATGCGGGCGGCGATTTCGAGCCGCGGCCGGAAACCGGCGAAGGCTGGCCGCGGATCAGGCAGGGCTTGCGGTAGATTATGGGCCGCTGACGCTGAGACGTGCTCCGCTCATTCCCGCGCAAGCGGGAATCCAGCCCTGCGCCAGCAAAAGCATCTTCAGCTCAGGGTCCCCGCTTTCGCGGGGACGAACGGTGTGTTCGAAGCCAATCGACACGCCATGCCTCAGCTCGCCCGCGTCATGCGGCCCCAATCCTTGAGCGCCGACCAGACCCGCCGCTCGAGCCGGAAGCGGTCGATGGGCGCGGAGGAATTGATCGCGCGGATGCGATAGAGCCCGACGCCGGTCCACTGGAAGCCACACTTCTCCAGCACGCGGCGCGAGGCCGGATTGGTGACGCGCGCGCCCGCCTGCAAAGCGTCGTGGCCGAGATCGGTGAAGGCATAGTCGATCACGGCATGCAGTGCTTCGGTGGCGAAGCCCTTGCCCCAATAGGGCACGCCCAGCCAGTAGCCGAGCTCGCCTGGCTGCTCCTGATTCACGATCCCGCAGGCGCCGATAATGGTTTCGTCGCGCAGCGTGATCAGGAACACCGCCTCGCCGCCCGGCTTGTTGGCCGCGGAAATGAAATGCTCGGCATCCGTCATCTTGTACGGATGCGGAATGCGCGCCGTGTTCTCGGCAATGCGGCGGTCGTTGGCGAGCGCTGCAACCACTTTAGCGTCCTCGAGGCGCGGGGCACGCAGAACAAGCCGCTGGGTCTCGAGGACGGGGATACTCGCCTCTCGGAACGTCTCGCGCGGGATCTCTTCCAGCAAAGTCATGGCTCGGGCTCCAGGTTGCAACGCGGACCGCCGCGTTGAAATGCGAAGAGGGGGAGCCGGTCACCCGTCTCCCCCTCTTGGAGCCCTACGAGGCCCCGCCGGTTCGACTGGATGACCGGCGGACCTCGATTTTGTCCACCGTCTTACTCGGCCGCAGCCTCCGTCATCGGAAGTACCGAAACGTAAGTGCGGCCTTTGGTTTTCGTAGCGAACTGAACCTTTCCATCGATAAGCGCGAACAGCGTGTGGTCTTTACCCATGCCGACGTTACGGCCGGCATGCCACGTGGTACCGCGCTGGCGGCAAATGATATTGCCGGCGAGGGCGATTTCGCCGCCCGCCTTCTTCAGGCCAAGCCGCCGGCCCGCGGAGTCGCGGCCGTTACGGGAAGATCCGCCTGCTTTCTTGTGCGCCATAGCTCTCTCTCGAATTCTCGAACTGTTTACACCGATTCCGTGACGGAATCATCTCATTCCTGCGGCCGCCCCGCTGAGGGCGGCTCGGGTGTGGCCGGCCGGTATCAGGCCGCGGGCGACGCCTCGGCCTCCGCCTTCGGCTTGGCCTCGCGCTTCGGGCGCGGCGGCGGCGTTTGCGAGGGCTTCGCCCCATCGGTCAGGATTTCGGTGATGCGGATCACCGAAAACTCGTGCCGGTAGCCGCGCTTGCGGCGCGAGTTCTTACGCCGGCGCTTCTTGAAGGCGATGACCTTGTCGCCACGGCTGTGCTCGAGCACTTCGCCCGCGACCGTCGCACCCTGCACCGTCGGCACGCCGACTGTCGGCGCGTCGCCGCCAACGACCAGAACTTCGCCGAATTCAACCACTTCGCCCGGATTGGCCGCGACGCGGTCGATCCGGATCACATCTTCCGGGGCGACGTGATATTGCTTGCCGCCCGTTTTGATGACTGCGAACATCGTTTTTTCCTTTGTGTTCGTTACCGGCCTCGGACCATTCCGGGCCGGCTTCTTTCAGTCGGTTTACGTTTGTTTTCAAGGGCTTGACCGCCCAAGCAAAAAACACGCGGGGCCGTGAGGCACCGCGCTTGCCCCTCATATGCGGGGATTGCCCCGCCCTGTCAAGGAAATGGGCCGATTTCAGCCTTCGGTCAGCCGTCCGTCTTGGCCGGGACCGCGGCGGGCGCGGTCCAGTTCGCGGCGGCTTCGCCCTCCTGCCCCGACTGGGCCAGCCGGTAACCGACCCCGAGTTCCGTCACCAGGATGCGCGGCGAATCCGGATGCGGCTCGATCTTCTGCCTGAGTTTGCGCACGAAGATCCGCAGGTAATGGGTGTCGTGCACGTGGATCGTGCCCCACACTTCCTTCAGGAGGTGCTGGTGGGTGACCACATTGCCGGCGTGCTGCGCCAGCACCTGGAGCAGGCGGTATTCCTTCGGCGTCAGATTGAGCCGGCTGCCATTGAGCAGCACGGCGCGCGCGGCGAGATCGATGGTGAGCGGCCCGACCTTGACGATCGGCTCGCCGCTGGCGGCCCGCGACTGCCGCCGCAGCGCCACGCGCACGCGCGCCAGAAGCTCCGCCATGCCGAACGGCTTGACCACGTAATCGTCGGCGCCGAGCTCGAGCAGATGCACCTTCTGCGCCTCGCTCGAACGCACCGACAAGACGATGATCGGCACGCTCGACCAGGAGCGGATGCGCTCGACCACCTCGGCGCCGTCCATGTCGGGCAGACCGAGATCGACGATCACGATGTCGATCGGCCGCAATGTCGCCGAGCGGATCGCCTCGCCGCCGGTGGCGGCCTCGTGCACGACGAAACCGTTGAGCTCGAAGCCGGTGCGCAGGAAGCGCCGGATTTGCACCTCGTCGTCGACGACGAGCACGATCGGAGAAGGCTCATTCATCTGCGTCGCTTTCCAGTTGCGGGACGGCGGTTTGGGTAACCGGGATTTCGATGGACACCGTGGTGCCGAGCCCTGGACCGTCGCTCACGGCATGCATCTTACCGCCATTTGCGGCAATAAAAGCGCTGGCGATCCAGAGGCCGAGACCGGAACCGCTGGTGGTCGCCGCCAGGCGCTCGCCGCGGGCGAAGCGGTTCCAGATCTGGGCCTGCTCGGCATGGGTCAATCCGGCGCCTTCGTCGGTCACGCTCACGATCAGACGGCCGTCGCGGGCGCGCGCGGCCAGCATGATCTTAGAGCCCGGCGGCGAATATTTCACTGCATTGTCGAAGATCTGCA
Organism: Pseudolabrys sp.; assembly: GCA_035549515.1. GTDB lineage: Bacteria > Pseudomonadota > Alphaproteobacteria > Rhizobiales > Xanthobacteraceae > Pseudolabrys. The sequence continues at coordinate 6,418 of DASZQT010000050.1, forward strand.
CCAAGGCCTGCTGCACCAGCACCGGATCGACATGAATGAGCGGCAGGTCGTTCGGCAGATTGAGCACGACGCGCCGGTCGGCGAGACGGCGGCGGCAGCGGTCGAGCGCCGAATTGATGATGTCGGCCGGATCGGCCCATTCCAGATGCGGTTTGACGCCGTCGCTCGAGATGCGGGTGGCGTCGAGCAGGTTCTGGATGTCGTTGTTGAGCCGCTCGGCCTCGTCGCGCACGTCGTGCACCAGCGCCTGCAGCTTCTTCTCATCGCGCAATGCCGGCGCCGAGCTGAGCACCGTGGCAGCGCCGAGGATGGAAGCGAGCGGCGTGCGCAATTCGTGGCTGACCGACCCGATCAGCGCCTCGCGCAATTGATCGGTTTGGGCACGCATGCGCGCTTCACTGATGGCATGCGCCACGCCCAACCGCTCGAGAGTGGCCGTGGCATCCACCAGGACGGTATCCACGCGAATGCGCATTTCGTCGGAGCTTTCTCGCGATTCCCGTCCAAAATTGATGGCGATTACGCCGAATTCGGGGCTCTTGGGCGAGACCGGCCGCACCAGCCAGACATCGCCGCCGGCTGCCGTGACGGCTACGCCGGCGCTCGCCTCGCGCCGCCCGGCGGCAACATCGGCCACCACCGTCTGCACCTCGTCGGGCACGGCCGCGCTGTCGCGCCGTGCGCTTTGGGTGGCCTCGCGGGCGCCGGCGAACAGCACGACCTTGCGCTGAATGACGGCGGCGAGGTGATCTTCGATGGCGGAATGAATGTCTGATACGTCGAATGCCACTGCGAGCCGGCGCGAGAAGGCGTAAAGCTCCGCCAGGTCGATCTCGCGCTGACGCGACAGTTCCAATTGCCGCTTCAGGCGGCTGGCGAGCTGGCTGACCACCACCGCGGCGAAGATGTACAGGGCCAGATTGATGACTTCCTGCGGATCGCGGATCTCGAGGCTATAGAGCGGCGGAAAGAAGAAGAAGGCGGAGGCCAGCACGCCGCAGACCGCCGCAAAGATGGCGGGTATGACGCCCCAGCGGATGGCGGCAATCAGCACCGGGATCAGGTAGAGCACCGAGCCGCGCGTCAGGCCGATCCACAGGATGATCGCATAGATCGCCGCGGTGGTGGCCGCGACCAGGCAGAAGGTCAGCGCAAGGCCGCGCAATTCCTCGCCCAGGGTTCCAAATCGCAAGGCTCTGGACATCGTGATGCCGATTAGCGGGCAAGTTCAACGTTCGATCGAGCCATCATAGCCGCTTCGCCCTTGTCTGTCCCGGCTCGCTTGGCTACATAGCCCCGGTCCGGCAGGGTTCCCGCCCGCGCAGGGCATGCGGAGAGGTGGCTGAGCGGTTGAAAGCACCGCACTCGAAATGCGGCATACTCGCAAGGGTATCGGGGGTTCGAATCCCTCCCTCTCCGCCAGAACGGCCCAAGGGGACTTCCCGTCCCCTTGGGCCGTTCTGCTTTCATGACGGAGCGATGGCGAGCCTCCCACCCGGCCCGCTCCTTCGGCCACCGATCGATCGTGAGCACTGTCCTTATACCTCGCGATTGAGGCGGCCGACGCACGCGCGATCGCACAGCACGCATCGAATCTGAACGCGTCCCCACGAGGAGCGGCGAGGGTACCCGGCCCGTCGCAGCCTCTCACATCGTAAATTGACGTGCATTATTATGAAATGTAGATTCCGACCCCGGCGGCGAGCCCCCTGGGGTCCGGAGAACCTGTCATTCGCGATCGCGGGCAAGAGCATTCTGCCCCCGAACATTAGACGGACCCGCGCGGGCCGCCGTCGCCACCTCATGCAACGCCAAAAATGCCGAACTCGCGCGCATCGAACGCGCCCGAATAACGGCAGCAACAAAACCGGCTCAATGGGAGGAGATAATATGAGCAAGCTGAACAGGAGAAGCGTGCTGCAAGGCGGCGCCGCGATCACCGGCGCTTATGTTCTCGGGGCGCCGGCAATCGTTCGCGCCCAGGCCGCCAATATCAAGATCGGGCATCTCACGCCGCTGACCGGCTTCCTGGGCGCGCTTGGCGCCTATGCGCAACTCGGCATCAAGATGGCAGTGGAGGAAATCAACGCCACCGGCGGCGTCAATGGACGCAAGCTCGACCTGTTGTCGGAAGACTCGGTCAACCCGGCGACCGCGGCCACCAAGGCGCAGCGCATGTACGACCAGGACAAGGTCGACGTGCTGATGGGGGAGATCAATTCGGCCTCGGCGCTTACCATCATGCAGGTCGCCGCGCGCAACAAGCGGCTGTTCCTGCAAATCGGCGCCCGCTCCGACGCGCTGCGCGGCAAGAACTGCAACAAGTACACCTTCCATGTCGACATCCCCAACACGGTGATGGTCAACGCGGTCGGCAAGGCGCTGCTGCGCGACAACATGGTCAAGGGCAAGAAGTTCTTCACGCTGACGGCCGATTACATCTTCGGCCACGATCTCCTGGGCGCGGCCAAACGCTTCTTCAACGCGAACCAGGGCAATCTGATCGGCGACGAGCTGATCGCCACCGATGTGACCGACTTCAGCCCCTATCTGTTGAAGGTCCGTCAGGCCAAGCCCGATGTCGTCTGCTCGAACCTTGCCGGCAATCAGGTCACCACGCTGATCAAGCAATACGCCGAATTCGGCCTGCCTTATCCGATCGTCGGCTTCAACCTGAACACCGCCGACGCCTGGGGCGCGGGCGAAGGCAATCTCGCGGGCACCTGGCCGACGGTCTGGTATCACACGCTCGACGTGCCGGCCTCGAAAGCCTTCGTCGCCAACTTCACGAAGAAGTACGGCAAGCCGCCGGAGAACCACGCCTGGATCGAATACATCTCGATGAAAATCATGGCGCAGGCCATCGCTGAGACAAAGGGCACCGACAACGACAAGCTGATCGCCTATTTCGAAAGCCAGGCGCCGTTCGACATCCTGAAGGGACGCAAGGGCTACTTCCGCAACTGGGATCACCAGTTGATGCAGGAGGCCTATCCGTTCACGGCCAAGGCAAAAGGCAAGGCCAAGGACAAATGGGACGTGATGGACCTCGGGCCTGCGGTGCCGGCGGCCAACGAGTCGCTCGAGGTGATCGCGCCCACGCGCGAACAAAACCCCTGCACGCTCTGAACGCAATCCGAGGAAACGGGCGGCGCGCGATCCGTTGCGATCGCCGCCCGACTTTCACGCGGTGCCGCGATTGAGATAGCGCATGTTCCTGCTCGAACAGGTCGTCAACGGCCTCGTCCTCGGCGGCTATTACCTGCTGATCGCGCTCGGCCTGTCGCTGATCTTCAGCGTGGGCGGCGTGGTCAATCTGGCGCACGGCGCCTTCTATGCGCTCGGCGCCTATGCGGCGGTCGAAATCGCGAACTATGTCGGCTTCGGCCCGGCCATCGTGCTGTCGCCGGTCGCGGTCGGCCTCATTGGCATCCTGTTCGAACGCTTCATCCTGCGCCGCTTCTACAGCGCCGATCCGATCCTGAGCCTGCTCGTCACCTTCGGGCTCGCGATGGTGACCGAGCAGGTGATCCGCATCGTCTGGGGCGCGGCGCCGCTGTCGGCGAGCATGCCGCAGGCCTTGAAGGGTGCGGTCTTCTTCGGCGACTTCCTGTTTTCGCGCTACCGGCTGACCCTGCTCGCCATTGTGGCCGTGGTCTTGTTGGGCGTCTGGCTGCTGCTGCAAAAGACCTCGTTCGGCCGCGTGGTGCGTGCGGGCATCCAGCGGCCCGACATGGTGGCCGCGCTCGGCATCAGACTGCAGCCTTACATGACCACGATCGTCGTGCTCGGCGTCGCCATGGCGGCCTTGGGCGGCGCCCTGTTCGCGCCCATCACGATCGTGCAGCCCGCGATGGGCGCGGAGATCATAACCGTCGCTTTCGTCGTCGTTGTGATCGGCGGGCTTGGCAGCTTCTGGGGCGTCGTGCTCGCGTCCCTCCTGGTCGGCGTGGTGCGCGGCATCACCATCCACTTCGCGCCGGCCGCCGGCGAAGCCTCGATCTATGTGCTGATGTTCCTGGTGCTGCTGCTGCGGCCGCGCGGCCTGCTCGGCGAGCGGATCGAGAAGTTCGAATGAAGACATCCGCGCCGCGCTCCAAATATCAGCCGCTGTGGGTCGCCGCCGTCGGGCTCCTCGCCCTGCCCTTCGCGATCCACGCACTGGGCTTGAGCATCAATTCGGCCTCGGTGATCGTGATCCTCGCCATCGCCGCGATGGGGCTGAATTTGTGCGTCGGCTGGACCGGCCTGGTCTCATTCGGGCACAGCGCCTGGTTCGGCATCGCGGCCTATGCCGCCGGCCTCATTCAATTGCACTGGTTTCCCGGGCAGATCGCGCTGCCCATCCTGCTCTCGCTCTTGTTCGTTGCCGTGTTGTCCGCCGCCGTCGGCGCGCTCATCCTGCGCCGGCGCGGCGTGTATTTCTCGTTGTTGACGCTCGCCCTCTCGGCGCTGGTCTACACCGTCGCGTTCCGCTGGAGCGAGGTGACCGGCGGCGAGGACGGGCTCGGCGGCCTCAAGCGCGGCAGCATCGGACCGGTCTCGCTCGACGATGCGCGCGCCTATTACATATTGGTCGCGCTGATCGGCCTTGCCGTGCTTTACGCCTTGCTGCGCCTGTCGCGCTCGCACTTCGGGCATGTGCTGGTGGCCATTCGCGAGAACCAGTTGCGCGCGACATTCCAAGGTTATCCGGTCGAGCGCTACAAGCTCGCGGTGTTCGTGCTGTCGGCGATGGTGACCGGGCTGGCGGGCGCGCTGCTCGCCTTCCAGACCTATCTGGTTTCGGCGGAGGCGGTGTCGGTGCCGTTTTCCGGCGAACTCTTGGCCATGGTCGTGATCGGCGGCATGCACCAATTCCTAGGGCCGGTGATCGGCGCGCTGTTCTTCGTGCTGTTTCGCGAATTGCTGTCGATCTGGAGCGGCAACTGGCTGCTCTGGTTCGGCCTGCTGTTCGTCGGCTTCGTGTTGTATTCGCCCGAGGGTCTGGCCGGTATTTGGAGCAAGCTGCGCCGGCGCTGGCAGCCGGCGCCGCACGAGGCTTCGGCGATGAGCAAACGCCGCATCTACGACGGTCTGCCGCTGCCCGATTTTCTGCGACCGCCGGCACGCGAAGGAGCGGTGTTGGAAGCGCTCGACATCTCGAAACACTTCGGCGGCATCCGCGCCGTCTCCAATGCGAGCCTCACGATCGAGAGCGGGCAGATCCATGCTTTGATCGGGCCGAACGGCGCCGGCAAGACCAGCCTGTTCAACCTGGTGTCGGGCCTTTATGCGCCTGACGCCGGCAAGATCACGCTCAACGGGCGCGGCATCGGTGCGCAACAGCCCAACGACATTTGCCGACAGGGATTGGCGCGTTCGTTCCAGATCACCAACCTGTTCCGCTCGCTCACGATCTACGAGAACCTGCGGCTGTCGCTGCAGGCGCAGCATCCGTCGCGCTTCAATATCTGGCGCGACATCGACAGCTACAAAGACATCCATGCCGAGACGGCCGAGCTGACGCGCTTCCTCGGGCTCGAGGGCATCGAGACCGTCGCGGGCGGCGAGCTGTCCTACGGCGGCCAGCGCCTGGTGGACCTCGGCATCGCGCTCGGCTGCAAGCCGCAACTTTTGCTGCTCGACGAGCCGCTGGCCGGCCTGGCGGCGGCCGAGCGCGACCGCGTCGCTAACCTGGTCAAGAACATCGCGGCCAATATCCCGGTGCTGATCGTCGAGCACGACATCGACCGCGTACTCGGCTTCTCGCATCGTGTGACCGTCATGAACCAGGGCGAGGTGCTGATGTCAGGCGCGCCCGAAGCGGTGCGCGCGGATCGCCTCGTCCAGGAAATCTATACCGGCACCGGCACACCGACTGTCACCGGGCGCGTGGCGGACGAAGCACGCGAAACCGTGGTGCTCGAAGTCAACGGCGTCAACACATTCTATGGCAAGAGCCATGTCCTCAACGATGTGGCGCTCGATGTGCGCGAGGGCGAGATCGTCGCTTTGCTCGGCCGCAACGGCGCCGGCAAGTCGACGCTGCTCAAGAGCATCGCCGGCCTGGTGCCGCCGGCCTCCGGCAACATCGCATTCGACGGCCACAACATCGCGCGGCTGCCGGCGCCCGACATCGCGCGCGCCGGCATCGGTTATGTGCCGCAAGGGCGCGGCCTGTTCGCGGGCATGACGGTTAAGGAAAACCTCGCGCTCGGGCGGCTCGCGCGCAAGACCGACGGCAGCACGGGCGTGGTCTGGAGCGAGGAACAGATCTTCGAGTATTTCCCGCGTCTGAAGGAGCGCATGCACGTGCCGGCCGATTATCTGTCGGGCGGCGAACAGCAGATGGCGGCGGTCGCGCGCGCGCTGTCGGGCAATGTGAAGCTGCTGCTGCTCGACGAGCCGTTCGAAGGACTGGCGCCGAGCGTTGTGCAGGAGCTGTTCCGCGTATTCGACCGCTTGCGACGGCATTGCTCGATCATCATCGTCGAGCACAATCTCGATCTCGTGCTGGCGCTCGCCGATCGCGTGTTCGTGCTCGAGCGCGGCGCCGTATTTCATCGCGGGCCGGCCGAGCCGTTGCTGTCCGATCTCGACTACCGCAAAAAGATTCTGTGGTTGTGACGGCGCAACGATGAACCTCGCTCCGCGGCCGCGGACGGAAAGGCACGTGCGTGGCGAGTCGCCTTTCGTTACCGCGAGAACGATGCTAACCTTGCATCATCGACAAATTTTCATCGTCGGAAATTCGTTTCTTGTACTCGAACTCGCTTTGGTCACTTCATGAAGGCAGCGCCGTTCGAGTATGTCCGTCCTCGCAGCGTCGATGAAGCCTGCGACATTCTCGCGGGCGATGAGAATGCCCGCCTGATCGCCGGTGGGCAGACGCTGGTGCCGATGATGGCCATGCGCTTGGCGCGGCCTACGCGCCTCATCGACATCAACCGCATCGCCGAACTTTCCTTTATTCGCGACGAGGGCGACCATGTCGCCATCGGCGCGATGACCCGCCAACGCAGCGCCGAACGCGATCCCCTGCTGGCGGCGCGGCTGCCACTGCTCGCGCGCGCCATCCCCTGGATCGGCCACGCGGCGACGCGCGCACGCGGCACCATCGGCGGCTCGATCGCCAATGCCGATCCGGCCGCCGAACTGCCTTTGCTTGCGATCACTTTGGATGCCGAATTGAGCTATCGCGCCGGACACGCGAGCCAAACAATTGCGGCGCGCGACTTCTTTGCCGGCGCGATGACGACAGCATTGCCGCAGGACGGCTGCCTCACGGGTGTGCGCTTTCCGGTCTGGCGCGGCCGCATCGGCACCGGCTTTGCCGAGGTGAATGCCCGCCGCAGCGACTTCGCTTTCGCGGCGGCGGCAGCGCAAGTCGAACTCGACCCTGAAGGCCTATGCAAGCGCATCGCCATCGGCATCGGCGCGGTGGCCGAGGCGCCGTTCCGCCTGGCAGCGGCGGAAAGCAAACTTGTCGGCATGACATTGGACCAGGCGCGCGTGATGGACGCCGTGCGCGCGGCGCTGGCCGATATCGAACCGATGTCGGACCCGCATGCCTCGCCGCGCTACCGCCGCCGCGTCGCCGCCGAACTGGCCGCGCGCGCCATCGCGGAGGCGCGCGCCGATGCACTGGAGAAGCCGCATGCGCATTGAGCTGATCGTCAACGGGACGACGCATGCGCTCGACATCGAGCCGCGCACCACGCTGCTCGATTGCCTGCGCGACAATCTCGGACTCAAGGGCGCGCATGCCGGCTGCGAGCATGGCGTCTGCGGCGCCTGCACGGTCTTGCTCGATGGCGTGCCCGTGCGCTCATGCCTGATGTTCGCGGTGCAGGCGGAAGGCAACCAAATTACGACCATCGAAGGCATCACGCCAGGCCAGGGCGAACTGTCGCCAGTCCAGGATGCGTTCTGCGAAACGCACGGCATGCAATGCGGCTATTGCACGCCGGCCATGATTCTGACCGCGCACGCCTTGCTCAACGCCAATCCCAATCCGACACGCGAAGACATTGTCGAGGCGATTTCCGGCAATATCTGCCGCTGCACCGGCTATGCGCAGATCGTCGAGGCCATCGCGCTCGCCGCCGAGCGCCTGAGCGGCGCCAACCGCGCGAAAGACGCGTCATGACCGTCAAGCCGCCGCACTTGCGCTTTGTGTCGAGCGACCGCCGGGTGCGCGAAGACCGGCGATTCGTCGTCGGAAAGGGCAACTTCGTCGCCGACGTCGATTTGCCCGGGCTGCGGCATGTCGCTCTCATTACCTGTCCGCATCCGGCCGCGCGTATCCTCAACATCGACGCGAGCGCGGCGTTAGCGCGGCCCGGCGTGCATTACGTGCTCGACGGCCGCGAACTGGCCGGCGCCACGCTGCCCTTGATGAGCGGGCTGGAAATTCCCCATGTGCCGCGCCATCCGCTCGCGGTCGGCACCGCGCGCTATTCCGGCGAGTGGGTCGCGGCCGTGGTCGCCGATACGCGGGCGCTCGCGGAAGACGCGGCGGAAGACGTGCGGATCGACTACGAGCCGCTGCCCTTCGTGCTCGATGCCGAGCAGGCGATCGCGCCGGGTAGCCCGCTCGTGCATGAGGCGCACGGCTCAAACGTGCTGCTCGATCGCAATTTCGTCTGGGGCGAGGTGGACGAGGATTTCGCCGCCAGCCCGCGCACGCTGTCGCTGCGCGTGAAATGGGGCCGCAGCGCCACCGTGCCGATCGAAACCTTCGGCGTCGTGGCGCAATGGGATCCCTGGCGCGAGATCCTCGACGTGTGGGCATCGATCCAGATGCCGAAATACCCGGAGCAGATCGCGACCGCGCTCAAGCTGCCGGCCTCCGGCGTGCGCGTGCATTACGATGTCGACGTCGGCGGCAGCTATGGCGTCAAGCGCGGCATCAAGCATAGCGTGCTCGCCTGTTATCTCGCGCGGCGGCTCGGCTTTCCCGTCCGGCTGATCGAGGATCGGCTCGAGAACATGCGCGGCGGCGACGCGCACGGCCCGGAGCGCCTGTTCGATGTCGATGTGGCGTTCGATGACGCCGGCATCGTGCGCGCGATGAAGATGCGCGCGCTCGACAATGTCGGCGCCTATGCCGGGCGCTCGCCGTTCCAGCTCGGCAAGCCGATCGGCGCCATCGTCGGGCCCTACAAGATCAGAAGCGTGCAGTATCGGGCAATGGCGGTCGTCACCAACAAGACCACGCAGGAGGCCGTGCGCGCCTTCGGCCAGTCGCCGACCAATTTCGCCATCGAGCGCATGATGGACGAGGTCGCCGATACGCTGGGTCTCGATCGCCTGGAAGTGAGGCGCCGCAATCTCATCCGGCACGACGAATTTCCCTATCTCATTCCGAGCGGCACGAACTACGACAGCGGCGACTACGAAACCGTCATCGCCAAAGTGCTTCAGCACACCGATTACGAGGCCCTGCAGGCCGAGCGCGATGCGATGCGCCGCGGCGGCAAGCTCGCAGGCATCGGCATCGCCGCCTGCCTGGAGCCCAATGGCGGCAATGCGTCGTTCGAGCCGCTGCTCAATCCGAAGAACACCACGACCACCTGGATGGAGTCGTGCCGCATCAGCGTCGATCTGTCCGGCGCGATCACCGCGACCATGCACACGACGTCGGCCGGCCAGGGCCATGAAACCATGGTTGCGACGGTGGTCGGCGAAGTGCTCGGCATCGATCCCGACCGCATCCGCGTGGTGCGATCGGATTCGCTGATCTCCATGCCGAGCAACAGCCCGGTCGGCAGCCGCATGGCGGTGATGCTCGGCGGCGCCAGCTATCACGCCGCGCAGAAGCTGAAGGCCAAGCTCGTCGCCATCGCCGCGCACGATCTCGGCATCGCGCCCGAGCGCGCGCTTTATAGTGCTGGCGATGTCGTCGATGGCGGGGCCCCGGACCGGCGGCGTTCCTGGGACGAGCTCGTCACCATCGCCCATCGCAACATGCACCGCATGCCGGAAGGCTTCGAGCCGGGCCTTTCGGTCAGCCATGTCCTGCAGGTGCCGACCGGTGGCACCTTGCCGACGCCGGACGGGCGCGTGCAGATGTATCCCTGCTTCTCGTTCGAATTCCATCTGGTGCTGCTGTCGATCGATCCGGCACTCGGAACCAGCAAGATCGAGCGCTACACCATCGGGCACGACTGCGGCACCGTCATCAACCCGAAGATCGTGCGCGGCATGACCTTGGGCGGTGTCGCGCATGGCATCGGCGCCGCGCTCTACGAGGAATTCGCCTACAACGAAGACGGCCAGATGGTGGCGCAAAGCCTGATGGACTATCTGCTGCCCTCATCGCACGAAGTGCCGAAGATCGACATCGTCCATCACGTGACGCCGTCGCCGCATACCGTGCTCGGCCAGAAAGGCTCCGGCGAATCCGGCTATCTCGGCGCGCCGGCGGCCATCGCCAATGCCGTCAACGACGCCGTGCGTCCGCTCGGCATCACCGTCAACACGCTCCCGATCAAGACCGCGCGGCTCGGCGACCTGATCGCCGACGCGCTGGAGAAGAAAGCGACCTGAATGATCGTCGATTGCCACGCCCATCTCGTGCCGCCCGCGCTCATCGATTCGATCCGCGCGAACAAGAGCCGGTTTCCCAATGTGCGGCAGATCGAGGGCGAGGGCGGGCTGGCGCTTGCCTTCGCCGGCGGCAAGCCGATACGGCCGGTGTCGAAGCCGCTCTCCGACATCGCGGGCCGCATCGCCTGGATGGACAAGCAGGGCATCGACAAGCAAGTGGTCGGCGGCTGGGTCGATATGTTCGGCTACGAGCTTAAGGGCGAGGAAGGCGTGCAATGGAGCACGGCGATCAACGAGGCTCTCCTGGCCGCGGCGAAAGCCGAGCCGCGCTTCGTGCCGCTCGCCAGCGTGCCGCTCGGCGACGGCAAGGCGGCCGCAACAGTGCTCAAGACCGCGATGAACTCCGGCTTTCCCGGCGTCATGATCGGCACGCTGCCGCGCGGCGTCGGCAGCACGCTGGATCATGCCGACCTCGACCCGTTCTGGGCGGCGGCGGACGAGACCGGCGCACTCGTGCACATTCATCCGAGCTTCGATGCCGGCGATGCGCGTGTGAACGATTTCAACCTCGCCAACGGCATCGGCCGCATCACCGACGCGGCGGTCGCGGTCGCGCGGCTGCTGATGACCGGGCACATCACCCGCTATCGCAACGCAAAGTTCTTTGCCCCGATGGGCGCGGCCGCCCTGCCCTTCGTGATCGGAAGGCTCAAGCGCACCCAGGCGATCACGCCGGGCGTCGCCGATCCGGCCGAAGGCCTGTCGCTGCTTTACACGGACACTATCCTGCACGACGCGCGCGTGCTGAAATTCGTGGCCGGGATGCTCGGTACCGAGCGCCTGATGATGGGCTCGGACATGCCGTTCCCGATCGGCGATGCCGAGCCGATGCGGATCGTCGCCGAGGCCGGATTCGATGCGCCGCAGGCGGCATGGATCAACGGAGGACTGGCGGAGAAGCTGTTCCGCCTCGCCTGACTTGAACGAAGGCTCGTCAAGAAGCCCAACTGCATATCGAAGGGAGGATCTCATGTTGAAACGGATGCTGCGCTCACTGGCCGTTGCCGCGCTCGCCAGCGCGACGCTCGCTTTGCCCGGCGCGGCGCGCGCGCAGGCGCCGGAAAAAGTCACCATCGTCGTGTTCGGCTTCCCGTCGCTCGGCGCCTTCATGCCGCCGGTGATCAAAGCCAAGAAGATGGACACAGCGCACGGCCTCGACATCGAATTCGTCGAGCGGCCGCCGGATGCCTATACGACGCAGTTCAACTCCGGCGAATTCCAGGTCGGCGGCAGCGCCGCGGTGCTCACCGTCGGACTCGCCGATCTGCGCGGCGTGAAGGTCAAATACCTGTTCAACCTGTTCGACTTCTGGGGCGCCTTCGTCACCTCCAATCCGGCGATCAAAACGGCCAAGGACCTCGAGGGCAAGCAGATCGCGGCCGCGGCTTCGACGACCAACTTCATCATGTCGGAGTTCTTCGCCAAGAAGCAGGGCGCCGACCCGAGCAAGATGCAGATCGTCAACACCGCGCCGCCGGGCCTCATCGGCTATGCGATGGCCAATCGCGCCGACGCGGTGCAACTCTGGGAGCCAGCCTATACGCTCCTGAAGGCGCGCAAGCCCGACATCCGCATCGTCGACACCAAGATGGCGGAGACCTGGAAGAGCTTCGCGGGCGGCGAGCGCATTCCCTATCTCGGCATCGCCGCCCATACCGATTGGATCGAGAAGCATCAGGCGCTCGTGCCGAAGCTCTACGCGGCCTATAAGGAGGCCGGCGAATACATCGCGCAGCACCCGGAGGAGGCGGCCGCGCTGATCGCGCCGAAAGCGACGGCCGACCAGAAGGCCGCGCTGGTCTCGCTGATCAAGGCCAACGAGCGCCTCGGCATGAACGTGGAGCCTGCCGGCGACATGGCCAAGCAGATCGAGGCCGTCTACAAGGCCGGCATCGATGTCGGCTATTTCAAGTCCGAGCCGTCCAAGGACACGATCTACCAAAAGCCGATGCGATGAAGAACGGGCGGATCCTCCGCGCTCTGCAGGCCGCCGCCAGCATGCTCGCGCTGGCGGCGGCTTGGCAGATTCTGTCCTGGTTCTTCCCGCATTTCCTGTTTCCGCCGGTGCAGGAGATCCTTTCGCGCACCGTCGAGGTGCTGATCACCGGCTCGCTGCTGGTGGACGTGCTGCTCACCGCGGCGCGCATCTTCGGCGGCTTGCTCGGCGCCTTCATTTTCGGCGGCATGCTCGCGCTGCTGATCGGCCGCTCGCAGACGATCGAAAACTTCGTCTCGCCGGTGCTGACCTTCTTCCAGGGCATCCCCGCACTGTCCTGGGTGGTGTTCGCCATCATCTGGTTCCACGGCATCGAGTTCCGCGTGCTCTTCATCATGGTGATGACGACGCTGCCCGCCTTCACGTTCCAGATCCTCGATGCGTTCCGCTCGATGTCGAAGGATCTGTTCGAAATGACGATGTCGTTCCGGCCCAACCGCTGGAAGCTGTTCCGCTATCTGATCGTACCCACGGTCCTCCCCGGCATCCTCACGGCCTGGAAAGTGAACCTTGGCAACGCCGCCCGCGTGGTCGTGGTGGCCGAACTGGTGGGCGCCACCGGCGGCGTCGGCTACGAATTGCTGCGCCAGCAGCAACTGTTCGACATGGCCGGCGCGATGGCGTGGACGCTGCAGCTCGTCCTGTTCGTGCTCATCGTGCAGCAGGCGATCAATATGATCGAGGCGTGGGCGCTGCGCTATCGCGCCGTCTCCGAACGGGCGATGTGACGATGCCGGCGCCCGCCATACGCTTCGACGAGGTCAGCAAGATCTTCGTCCGTCCCGACGGACGCGGCAGCTTCGTCGCCGTCGACAAGCTCTCGTTCGAAATCGCGCCGGGCGAGATCGTCGCGGTTCTCGGCAAGACCGGTTGCGGCAAATCGACGATGTTCAATATCGTCGCCGGATTGATGGAGCCGAGCTCCGGCAAAGCGCTGGTGGACGGGCACGATCCGTTCCGCGACTTCGACTATTTCCGCGGCAAGATCGGGATTGTGTTTCAGGGCGACCGCTTGATGCCCTGGCGCAGCGCGCTCGACAATGTTCTGCTCGGATTGCAGATCCTCGATACCGACGCTAAAGAGGCGCGCGCGACCGCCATGCGCTGGCTCGCGCGCCTCGGTCTGACCGGGCACGAGAACGACTATCCGCATGCCTTGTCGGGCGGCATGCGCCAGCGCGTTTCGATTGCGCGCGCCTTCGCCGTCGATCCCCGCATTCTGCTCTGCGACGAGCCGTTCTCCGCGCTCGACGAAATGACCGCGCGCGACCTGCGCGCCGAATTCGTGCGGCTGGTCCGGCAGAGCCACAAGACGGCAGTGTTCATCACGCACCAGATTGCCGAGGCCATGGAGATCGGCGACCGCGTGCTGGTGTTCGAGCGGCCGGCGCGCATTGCCTATGAGGCGCGGCTGCGGGCCGACATGACGGAGAGCGAGCGACGCGCCGTGCAGGACGAGATCATCGCCGTGCTGGCGCGGGAGGGCGCGCCCAGTGCCTGAGGCAACGCCGGCGCGGATCGTCGTCGTCGGCCAGGGCGCGGCCGGTGTCGCCGCCGCGCTGAGCGCCGCCGAGGAAGCGCGCGCGAGCGGACGCGCCGTCGACATCACGCTGATTGAAAAAGCGAGCGAAAGCGAAGCCGGCGGCAATACCCGCTGGTCGCCCTCGAACATGCGCATGGCCTCGACCGAACGGGTCGAGCCCAGCTTCGTGCGCGATGTGCTGGCGGCAACGGGCAACCGGGGCGATGAGCGCTATTTCACGCGGCTTGCCGCCGATGCGCCTGCGGCAATCGCATGGCTCTCGTCGCACGGCGTCGAGTTTATTCAGCCGCCTTATTATTTGGCGAAAGGGCCGCCGCGCATCCAGCCGCAAGGCGGCGGCGCGGCTTTGCTGGCGAAGCTCACCGATGCCGCCAAGAAGGCCGGCGTGCGATTTCGTTATGGCTGCGCGGCGCGCGTAATCGTGCGGACCGAGGGTCGCATTGTCGGGCTTGAGGTCGAGCACGATGGCCCGCCTGAGCGAATGCCGGCGGACGCCATCGTGCTCGCCAGCGGCGGATTCGAGGGCAGCCACGGCCTGATGCGCGAGCACTTCGGACTGGGCGGCGACAGCATGCGGCTGATTTCGCCGGGCACGGGTTTCAATACCGGCGATGGCATCGACATGGCTTTGCAGATCGGGGCCGCGCGATCGGGCGACTGGAACGGTATGCATGCCGAGCCGGTCGATGCGCGCGCGACCAATTCCGCGCCAGTTGTGCTGGTCTATCCATTCGGCATTGTCGTCGACCGCACCGGCCGCCGGTTCTTCGACGAGGGCGCCGGGCTGGTGCACGAGACTTGGGAGTGGTTCGCGCGCGAGATTCACTTCAATCGGCCCGGCTCGATTGCCTACGCCATTCTCGACAGCCGTCTGCTCGACGTCGCCGATTACAAGCGCGCCATCCGCTCCGAAGTCGAGCCGTTGCGCGCCGACACGCTCGCCGAGCTGGCGCGGTTGATCGGTGTCGATGCGGCTGCGCTGAGCGAAACCGTGGCGAACTATAACGCCACCTGTGTAGGCAACGCCGCGAATTTCGATGCCACGCGTTGCGACGGACTGGCCACGCAGGGTCTTGCGCCGCCGAAATCCAATTGGGCACGCGCGATCGAGATGCCGCCGTTTTTAGCGTGGCCGCTGGTCGGCGCCATCGCCTACACCTTCGGCGGCATCGCGACCGACGAGCATGCGCGTGTGCTGCGCGCCGATGGCACGGCTGTTCCTGGTCTTTATGCAGCGGGCGAGATCACGGGCCATTTTTACGCGACCGCGCCGAATTCCGTGGCGGTGCTGCGCGCGCTGGTGTTCGGCCGGATCGCGGGGCGCCAGGCGGTGCTTGCGGCGGGCGTTCGCTGAGCCTGCTAGGGCAACTTGTGGTCAACGACCACCGCCGTCGCTTCGATCTCGACTTGCGCGCCATCCTCCAGTAGCCCGGCGACGACCAGGAGCGTCATCGCCGGAAAATGCCGGCCGATGACGCGGCGATAGGCCTCGCCGATCTCCTTCTGGCGCGCGACATAGGCCGGCTTGTCGGTGATGAACCAGTTGAGCCGCGTGATGTCTTGCGGGCCTGCGCCCGCTTCCGCCAGCACGGCGACGATGTTCTTCAGCGCCTGCTCGACCTGCGCCACGAAATCGCCGCCGACCAGCTTGGCCTCCGTGGTCCAGCCGATCTGTCCGGCCACGAAGATCGTGCGGCCCGCAGCCGCGACGCCGTTCGAATAGCCCTTCGCCGGCTTCCAGCCCGACGGATGGAGAAACTGAAAATCGCTCATGCCCGGCGCATTCCGATTTACTGTTGCCGCAGACGGAAACGCTGGATCTTGCCGGTCGCGGTCTTCGGCAAGGCGTCGACGAAATTGACCGCGCGCGGATATTTGTAGGGCGCGATGGTCGCCTTCACATGATCTTGCAGGCGTTTCGCGCAATCGGCGTCGGAGGCGACACCGGCCCTGAGCACGACATAGGCCGTCACAATCTGACCGCGCTCATTGTCGGCGACGCCGATGACGGCGCACTCGGCGACCTCGGCGTGCTGCAACAGCGCCGATTCGACTTCGGGCCCGGCGATGTTGTAGCCGGCCGAGACAATCATGTCGTCGGCGCGCGCCACGAAATGGAAGCGCCCCTCGGCATCCTGCATGTAGGTATCGCCGGTGATGTTCCAGCCGTTATGCACGTAGTTCTTCTGCCGCTTGTCGGCGAGATAGCGGCACCCGGTCGGACCGCGCACCGCGAGCTTGCCGAGTTCGCCGCGCGGCACTTCCCGCATGGCGTCGTCGACCACGCGCGCCTCGTAGCCCGTGACCGGTCGGCCGGTCGCGCCCGGCGCGGCATCGCCGACGCGGTTGGTGATGAAGATATGCAGCATCTCGGTCGAGCCGATGCCGTCGAGGATCGGCTTGCCGGTCTTGCGCGTCCAGTCCTCGAATACGGCGGCCGGCAGGGTCTCGCCCGCCGACACCGCAAGCCGCAGCGAGGAAAGATCGGCGCCCTGATCCATCGCCGCCAGCATGGCGCGGTAGGCGGTCGGCGCCGTGAAGCAAATCGTCGCCTTGTAGGTCTCGATGATCTTCACCATGTTCGCCGGCGTCGCGTTCTCCAACAGCGTCGCGGTGGCGCCGAAGCGCAGAGGGAAGATGGCAAGCCCGCCGAGCCCGAAGGTGAAGGCAAGCGGCGGCGAGCCGACGAAGACATCGTCGGGCGTGACCCCGAGCACCTCGCGCGCGTAACCATCCGCGATCGCCAACAGATCGCGATGGAAATGCATCGTCGCCTTCGGCTCGCCCGTGGTGCCGGAGGTGAAGCCGAGCAGCGCCACGTCGTCGCGTCCGGTCGGCACGGCATCGAATTTCACCGGCTTGTCGAGCGCAACACGATCAAGCTCGGCATCGTGGTTGGAGGTGCCGTCGAAAGAGACGACCTGTTTCAGGAATTTACTGGTCTTGGCGCAGGCGACCAGTTCGTCGGCGATGCGGCTGTCGGTGAGCGCGAGCGCGATCTCGGCCTTGTCGACGATCTTGGCGAGTTCGCCGGCACGCAGCATCGGCATGGTGTTGACCACCACGGCGCCGGCCTTGGTGGCGGCGAGCCAGGCGCCGACCAAAGCCGGATTGTTGCCGGAGCGGATGAGCACGCGGTTACCGGGCTTGACGCCGTAGTTCTCGGCGAGCGCATGCGCGAGCCGGTTCGACCAGTCGGTGAGTTCCTTGTAGGTGCGCCGGCGGCCGTTGCCGATCAGCGCGGTGTGGTCGCCGAAGCCTTTCTCGACCATGCGGTCGGTGAGCTCGACGCCGGCATTGAGGCGTTCGGGATATTGGAATTCCGGACGGTCCAGCAGCATGTCCGGCCACTGATCGAAGGGCGGCAGGTTGTCGCGCGTGAACGTATCGACATGCGCGGACGGACCGAGGTTGATCGTTCGGCTCATACGGATGCTCCGATATCGGACAGGAGACTGCGCGCGATG
>DASZQT010000051.1:0-2304 GCA_035549515.1 Pseudolabrys sp.
CACCGCGCTCGACGTCACGATCCAAGCCCAGATCCTCGATCTCATCCTCGACCTGCAGCGCAAGCTCGGCACCGCAGTGATCCTGATCACGCACGATCTCGGTGTCGTCGCCGAAACCGCGCAGCGCGTGATCGTAATGTACGCCGGGCGCAAGGTTGAGGAAGCGGCGGTCGAGGAACTGTTCGCGCGGCCGCAACATCCTTATACGCACGGGCTGATGGCCTCGATCCCGCGCCTGCCTTTGATGCGCGGCGACACCGTAGGTGAGGTCGAGCGCTTGCAGGAAATTCCCGGCATGGTGCCGGCGCTCAGCCATTTGCCGCAAGGCTGCGTGTTCGCGCCGCGCTGCGCCCATGCGGTGGAACGCTGCCGTGCCGTCTATCCGGACTACGAAGAGAATCGGCCGGGCCATTGGGCCGCCTGCTGGCGCTCGCGCGAGCTGTATGGAGACGGCTATGCGTGAGGCAACGGCAGCCGCTCAGCGCGCGGTGGAGCCGCCGGTGCTCGATGTGCGCGATCTCAAGAAGCACTTTGCGATCCGGAAGGGCCTATTGCAGCGCGCGGCCGGCACCGTCTTCGCGGTCGACGGCGTCAGCTTTCACATCGAGGCGGGTGAGACGCTCGGCCTCGTCGGCGAGTCCGGTTGCGGCAAGTCAACGGTCGGCCGCACCGTATTGCGGCTGATCGAGCCGACCGCCGGGAGCATCGCGCTGTCAGGCACCGACATCACGCAACTCGACAAGACACAACTGCGCCCGTTCCGGCGGCAGATGCAGATCATCTTCCAGGACCCGTTCTCCTCGCTCGATCCGCGCATGTCGGCGGGCGACATCGTGGCCGAACCCTTGTGGGTGCACGGCATCGCGCGCGGGGCGGCGCTGAGAAAAGCGGTCGCCGGCCTGTTCGAGCGCGTCGGCTTGCGCAAGGCCCAGATGGACAATTACCCGCACCAGTTTTCCGGCGGCCAGCGCCAGCGCATCGGCATTGCGCGCGCGCTCGCACTACAGCCGCGGCTGATCGTCGGCGACGAGCCGGTGTCGGCGCTCGATGTCTCTATCCAGGCGCAGGTACTCAACTTGATGCTCGATCTGCAACGCGAGATGGGGCTGTCCTATCTGTTCATCTCGCACAATCTGGCCGTGGTCGAGCACATCGCGCACCGCATCGCGGTGATGTATCTCGGTCGCATCGTCGAATACACTGACAAGCGCACGCTGTTCACCCGGCCGCTGCATCCTTACACCGAGCAGCTCCTGCTCGCCGTGCCGGTGCCCGACCCGCGCGTGAAACGGCCGAAGCGCGTGTTGCAGGGCGATGTGCCGAGCCCGATCAATCCGCCGTCGGGGTGCCATTTTCACACCCGCTGCCCCTATGCGGTGGACCGTTGCCGGGTCGAGCCGCCGGCCTTACGCGAAGTCCGGCCCGGACAGTCGGTCGCCTGCCATTTGCGGTAGGCGTTGGCGACAATTTCGATTATCGGCATAGGCTGTCTTGCAAAACGATTCCGCTTCATCAAAATCCGCCCGACGCATTCTGCCCGCGTGCTCGCACCGCCTGTGCCATGGAGACCTGTGAGATGAGCCTGCCCGCGACCAATTTCGATCCGGCATTTCGGATCACGCGCGCCAGTCATGTCGTGCTGACCGTGCGCGACCTTGCGGCCTCCAAGCGCTTCTATACTGAGGTGATCGGCCTGATCATGAGCGCAGAAGAAGACGGTGCACTCTATTTCCGCGGCATCGAGGAGGCTTGCCATCACAGCCTGGTGCTGCGCAAAGGCGACAAGCCGGCCTGCGCCCGCATCGGCATGCGGATGCTGACCGAGGCCGATCTCGACAAGGGCAAGGCGTTTTTCGACGCGAAAGGCTGCGCCACGGCCTGGGTCGCGGCGCCGCATCAGGGCCGCACATTGCACGTCACCGATCCGGTCGGTACGCCGCTCGAGTTTTGTGCGACCATGCCGGCGATGCCGCGCATGATCACGAAATTCTCCGCGCATCGCGGCGGCTGCGCCCAGCGCATCGACCACTACCAGATCCTGACGCCGGAGGTGCGCAAGGCCTGCGAGTTCTATATGGAGGCCGGTTTCCGGCTGAGCGAATATATCGCGCCCAAGGGCACCACCGATCTGCGCGGCGTGTTCCTGCAGCGCAAAGGCAATCCGCACGACATCGTGTTCTTCAACGGGACTGGCCCGCGCATCCATCACTTTGCGTATCTGGCGCCGGAAGTGCATCACCTGCTGCAGGCCTGCGATATTGCCGGCGAACTGGGCTATGGCCACGAGGTGGAACGCGGGCCGGG
>DASZQT010000052.1:0-13006 GCA_035549515.1 Pseudolabrys sp.
GCGATGTCGGATCCGGATTTGAATCACGCGCGCGAGGCCCTGGCGCATCTCGAGCACCTCGTGGTGCAGGACCTGTTCCTTACCGAGACCGCGGTCTACGCCGACGTCATCCTGCCGGCGAGCGCCTGGCCGGAAAAGGACGGCACGGTCACCAACACCAATCGTCAGGTGCAGATGGGCCGTCAGGCGCTGCCGCTGCCGGGCGAGGCGCGTCACGACTGGTGGCTGATCCAGGAGATCGGTCGCCGCATCGGGCTGCCGTGGAATTACAAGGGGCCCGCCGACATCTTCGCCGAGATGGCGTCACTGATGCCCTCGCTCGACAACATCACCTGGGAGCGCGTCGAGCGCGAGAGCTCGGTTACCTATCCGGTCGATGCCCCGGACAAACCGGGCCGCGACGTCGTGTTCGATCAAGGCTTCCCGCGCCCGGGCGGCTTCGCCAAGCTGGTCGCCGCCAAGCTGCAGCCGCCGAACGAGACTCCGGATCACGAATTCCCCTTCATCCTCACCACCGGCCGCCAGCTCGAACATTGGCACACCGGCGCCATGACGCGCCGTGCCACGGTACTCGACGCGCTGGAGCCATCGGCCATCGCGGCGGTTTCGCGCGGCACCATCGCCAAGCTCGGCATCAAGCCCGGCGACATGGTGCGCGTCACCACGCGGCGCGGCACGGTGGAATTGAACGCACGGCAGGACGACGCCATTCCCGACGGCGTGGTGTTCATCCCCTTCGCCTATGTCGAGGCGGCGGCCAACATCCTCACCAATCCCGCGCTCGACCCGTTCGGCAAGATACCCGAATTCAAGTTCTGCGCGGCCAAGGTGGAGAAGGCCGAACCGCGCCTGGAAGCGGCGGAGTAGCGCGGCGCGGCATCCGTTGTCGCCCGCATTGTCGCTTCCGGGCGGATAAGCTCTGGCGGCGCTTCGCTCCCGCGCGCCCCGGAGTTGTACAACTATTGCTAGAAATATCGATTGGCGGTAACCTCAGCCAAAATATTGTTGGCTGGGGGGCTAACCGATGCCGATTACAGGGTCGGGCTGGGAGCTGCACATCGTTCGTGCATCGGAACAGCATCACTTGAACGACGGCCGCGTCAGGACCGTCGGCACCTATCAGATCTTTCACAACGGCGCGGCGCAGGACGGGCCGTCGATGCAGGGGACCACCGCGGAATCGCGCGGCCCCGGCGCCAACCGACCCGCCGGTAACGGCAAGCGCGTGGAGCCGGGCCGCTATCCGCTGGCGACACAGGACGGCGAGAACTACAAGACGCTGAATTACAGTCTGTCCGAGGACCCCGGCGATGGTCCGCGGCCGGGTTTCGAACTGCTGTCGACCGGTCAGCGTTCCGAAATCCTCGTGCATCCGGGCCACGGTTTCCTGGCGAGCATTGGCTGCATCAATCCATGCACCGCGTTGCCGGATGCAAACGAGTCGATTTCCTATGCTCCCAGTCGCCGCCGCGTGATCGCATTGATCGAGGACATGAAGCAATTTTGCGGCGCGGACTTTCCGCACGCTAACGGCGAGCGAATCCCGCGCTGTTTCGTGGTGATCGACGGTGAGCCCTAGGGCCGGGCGAAGTTCGGATCATACGTGATGGGGGTGAACGACAATGCCAGCCAGCGAAAAGATACTTTGGGTGGTCCACTATGAGAGCCTCGATGCTTTCGTAAAAAAAGCAGCCGAGGCCGGAATAACCGGCGTTGCGATCCGCACGGACAACGATGTGCCGGCGGCGATCGCCAAATTCCACGCCAAGGGAATCAAGGTCTATGGCTGGCGCTGGCCATCGGCGCGCCGCGATTCCTGCATGGCTGAAGCCAAGAACGTCGTCGCGCTGCTACAGCAAGGTCTCGACGGCTATTTTGTCGATCCCGAAGGCGAGCCTGGCAAACCATATGACTGGAATCGCGACGGGCTTGACGATCTCGCGCGGGACTTCTGCAAGGCGATTACGAGTGCCGCGCCGGGAAAGCCGTTCGGGACGACATCCCATTACAGGGCAAAGGCGCTGTTCAGGAAACTGCCTTGGGCCGCGTTCCTCGGATTTTCGACCGTTCTCCTGCCGCAGGCATATTGGAAAGTCACCGGCGGCAATGTTGGCCACGGCGATCCGAAGGAGAACTACGAGGTTGCGTTGGACCGGTGGGAGGCCGCCGGCGGCGACCGCGCCAAGATTGTGCCGATGGCGGGTGAACTCGCCAAGGTGAGCGCCTCGGACATTGCCGCCTATGCGGCGACGGCCGTGGCGAATAACGTCAAGACGCTCCATTTCTACGATTACAATGACAACGTGAAGCAGGCCGTTTGGGACGCCATCGCGCGGGCGTGAACGGCACCAATCGTGCGGAAATATCCCCAATTGAAGGTCCGCGCGACGAACGTCGAGAAGGTCGCGCCGCGCATGGAAGCGGCGGCGCAGGGTTAGATGGGACGCGTGCCGCAATCTCGCTTGCCCCCTCCCTCGAGGGGAGAGGGTAAGCGCGCGTGCCGCGCGCCTTTGCCCACCTTGCGAAACGACGTATTCTCGCCCTCACGTTGGAGGTTCGAGAATGAAACTCGCCGTTCCCTTGCTGGCTGCCGCACTTGGCCTGCCGCTTCTCTCTCCAGCGGCCGCCGACGGTATCCAGCCCGGCCTGTGGAAGATCACCACGACGGTCGTGAGCAACGGCATGGCCTCGCCCCCGCAGACCAATGCGCGCTGCCTGACCGCCGAGCAGGCGAACGATCTGGCCGAGACGTTTTCGCCGCGCTTCGGCGGCGTGAATACGCAATGCGAACGCACGCGTTATGAAAAGTCGGAAGGCAGCCTGAAATGGCGGCTGCAATGCCATGGCCAGGTCGATATGGATTCGGCCGGCGAATTCACCTTCCATAGTCCGCTGCGCTACACCGCGACTATTGCGACCAAGGGCTTCATGGGCGATCGACCGATTGCCGACATCAAGATGGCGCTCGAAGGCACGTTCGTGGGAGCGTGTCAGTAGCCGCGCGATCATGCGGCGCGCGATCTTACTGATCCCTCCCCTGAAAGGGGAGGGTGGCTCCGCGCGTCCCGCGCTCGCCAGCCTCCCTCGCACTCGCCTTCGCGAAGCCAAAGCGGCTTCGCTTCGGCGGAGCAAGGAGCGGGGGAGGGATAAGAAGGGACGCTCACCGAAGATGATGTACCCTCACCCCTTCCGCGGCAACGGACCGAACGCCGGCGGCGGAATGCGCCGCTTCGAGGCCGCTTCATAGGCCGTCGCGATTTGCAGCAGCACATCTTCTCTGCCGGGCTCGGCGCGAAACACGAGCGAGAACGGCAGACCCGGCTCTGGGATTGTCGTGGGCGTGTGCGAGGCCTGCGAGACGTAACGCGTGCCGTCGGCATTCAGTTTGTAGACCGGATCGTAGACGGTGGTGACATAGCCCGCCGGCACCAGCATCTCGGTCAAGCCCGCATTGGGCCCGCTCAGCGATTCCGGCCGCAGATTGCTCTGGATATCGTACTGATAAGCGTGACCGATCAGGCCGGGCGGCCACGGCGTGTGCAGACGCACCAGCGCATCGAGCCGATTCTCCAAAATCACCATCATATCGGCGCGGCGCAGAAGCTCGCGTAGCATGATGCGCTCGTTGACGCCCTGCCGGCCGCCGAGCGGATTGCGCGGATCGGCGATCTCCTCCCAGTTCTTGAACGCCGCGCGCTGGTCGTCGCCCCAGAATTTGGAGCGCTTGTTGAGTTCGGCAAAGTCGACGAGCGTCTCAGTAAAGCCGAGCGCCTTCCAGTCGGCCGCGCGGCGCTTGAGATATTGCGGAATGTGGAAGCGGAAGGTGTTCGCCAATTCCTGCTGCTGGATAGTGGCGAGATCGAGATTGGACGGCGGCTCGATTTCGCCGTCGGCGAGCGCGACGCAATAGTCGATCGGGGTCATCGTGCCGCTGCCGAATACTTTGCCCGGCGCGAATTCGGTGGGCACGATCGCCGCAGCGAACTCCTTGAACAACGGCTGTCCTTGGCGATTGAGCCGGAACAGAAGGTCCGGCATGAACACCGGCACCAGGCGCGCGAGCGCGCGGCGGAAATCGACCGTCATCTGTTCGAGCTCGGAATCGGGCGTCCACAGAGGATCGCCGGATTCGACAAGCGTTGCGCCGAGATGGCCGCCCAGCACGGTTTTGATTTCTCGTGTCGCGGCGCTGACGATCGGTTCTTCCGTCTTGGAGTCGCGCGGATAGACCATCGACTCGCGGATGACGCCCAGCCGCACGCCTTTGAGCGCACCGCGCGCGCCGTTGCCGGTCGCGTGTCGGGTATAGCCGCCCGCGATCACCGACGAACGCGGCACGGTGGTGTAGGCGTCGCGCGGATCGTAATAGCCGTTGACCGGGTCTTTCAGCGCATCGAGCACTTTGGCGCAGTCGTGCAGCGTGCGGCAGTGAATGCCGGTGCGGTCGCAATAGATGTCCGCGCCGATGGCACCACCGTCGAAGCCGAGCATGGCCTTGTGCGGCAGGATCAGCGCCACCGCGTTGTGATTGGACGGCCCGCGGCAGGACGCGCGCGTTTCCTCGCCCAGGCTTGCCATCACCATATTGGTCGAGACCGACAGCGCCGAGCCCGAGCTCGAGCCGAGCGAGGCCGAGCGCGTGGTGTCGTAAGGGTTGGATGGATTGCCGCCCCAGGTCGCGCGCTGATAGCCGAGCGTCGAGGGCAGAACCTTGTCGGGCTTGTGCCGGCCGCCCGGATCGCCCGCGCGGCCGTTGTATTCGGTGTTCACCGCTTTGGCGAAAATGATGGCGCCCTTGTTGCGCAATTGTTCGACCAGCACGTGGTCGCGCGCGGGGAAGTCGATGTCATAGGCGGCGTCGCCGCCGCCGGTGGAGCGCATGTCCTTGGTGTCGAACGGGTCCTTGAACGAGAACACCACCCCGTACATCGGCATCTTCTCGAGATCGGGATTGCGCCCGTATTGCGCGTCGAGCTCGGCCGCGCGTTCGAGCGCGTCGGGCAGATGGCGGAAATATTCGCAGATCGGCGGCGCGCCTTTCGGCAGCGGTCCCTTCGAGGGGTGCAGATCGTAGTCGCCGCGACAGGTGACCGAGCGTTCGCCGCGAATGTTGAGGGTGGCGAGCGCGTTGACCTGCCCGGCATTGGCAATGCCGACGATCATGCCGAACTGCTGCATGGCGGACGGATCGGACGCGGTGGCTTCCATGCGGCCGTATTCGAGCGGGGGCCCTTTATATCGGTCGAGGTCGGGCAGGATGGTGGAGGCCTTCACGGTCTGCGTGGGAAAGCGCAAAGCCTTGCCGCCGCGTACCGTGCCATGCGCCTCCTCAATCGGCGCGCCGTCTTCGGTGACGAGTTGGCTGGCGACGCCGTTGAAGCCGCGCACCCGTTCGAGATAGTGCTCGACCGTCGCCCGGCAGGTCGTCGCGCCCGCGCGGATCGCGGCGTGCAATTCGTCGATGGTCGCTTCTTCGAGCTGGAATGCGGCGGAGGCAGCAGCCGGGTCTTTCATGATTTCCTCGCGAGCGGCTCTGGCTCAGTTGGCCGTTCGCGCGATCATGCGCGACGTGGGTTGACCGATCAATGGCGGGCGCTGTCTCAATGCAGCGTCGGATGCTCGTCTCCGACCAGCCGCAAGTCGATCCGGCCGATCAATTCGGCGCGCTTGGCTTCAGCCTCGCGCAGCGCCACCTCGGTCTGCTCCCAGGTCGTCTTATTGGAGCCCATCAACACCGCGCCGCCGAGCGCGGCGGCAACAGCCGCCAAAAACGTGCTGGCATCGAAGGGCAGAATGGTGACGAGCACGAGCAGGATCCAAACCGCGCCGGCGCTCGCCAGCAGCCTGGCCGCCAGCGCGATCTTGCGGCAGCGCTCACGCTCGCCGGTCAGCGTCTCAATGCGGTCTTCGAGGCGGGCAATCTCGTCACGAATGGGATCGCCGCCGGGATGTTCAAGATCGGCGATCGACATCATGGCCTATCCCGACATTTGAACGGCCGCTGCGCAGACGCTGCCGCAGCCGCCATGGCAGATCACGCCGTCGGCTTGTCGCGGAAATAGGGGACGACCTCGCCGGTGAGCTTGATGGTGAGCGGGTTGCCGCGGCGGTCCTTGGCATTGCCGGCCGCGACGCGCACCCAGCCCTCGCTCACGCAATATTCCTCGACATTGGTCTTCTCGACGCCGCGAAAGCGGATGCCGATGTCGCGCGCCAGCAGTTCGGCGTTGAAATAGGGACTGCGCGGATCGGTGGATAGCCGGTCGGGCAAAGCGGGGTCGGTTGGGGGCGTGTCGTCGGTCATGCGCGGCTTTTCCCATAACGCCGAGGTGTCAGGCAAGCCGCTTAAGACCCGGTGCGTGCCTAGCGGCGCGGGGCACCGGTTCCCAACAGCAGGCCGAGCGTCACCAGCGTCGCGAAATAGGCAAATATGCCGGCCGGGACGGCAAGATAGAATTGAATGCCCAGTTTCTGTTCGAGCACGAACAGTGTGGCGGCGCCGATCAGCACCGCGGCGATCCGGGTCAGCCTCCCGTGTGTCATGGACATCTAGCGCTTTTGAACGTCGGTTTCCCGCGCATTGGCCCAAGGGTCGGGGCGCGCCGGCGCGCTGTCCTGTTTCATGCGCTTGAGGGCGGAACGGTACTGGGCGTCGAGCGCCTGCTCCTGCCGCCTCTTGTCGATTTCCTCTGGGGACGGCCCCTGGGCGGGTTGGCCCTTCTGCGCATAGGCCGGCGACACGAGTGCCGCCACGACCACGACTAGACCGATCAGAAAACGCAACATGGCGTGCCCCCCGGCAATTGTCACTTAATCCTGGCGGTAGCCTAGCATTCCCGCAGGGACTGCTCAATGCGCTGAAATTATTTGGTTTTTGCCTTCCGGCCGGACCATCGGCGGGCGCGGCACCCGGTGCGAGGCGCTTGACCGGCATCCGATCTGGCGCTTTGACTGATGGCGATGCGCGCGGACGGCCGCGCGTATCCAAACGAGAGAAGGCCCGCCGAATGTCGCTCGCGCACGATGCCTCGCCCCGCGCCGGATTTGCCCTTCCGCGCCACGATTGGACGCGGGCGGAAGTGAAGGCGCTGTTTGCGCTGCCGTTCCCGGAATTGATGTTCCGCGCGGCGCAAGCGCATCGCGCCAATTTCGATCCGACCGAGGTGCAGATTTCCACCCTGCTCTCGATCAAGACCGGCGGCTGCCCGGAGGACTGCGCTTATTGCCCGCAGTCGGCCAAGTTCGACACCGGCGTGAAGGCCGAGAAGCTGATGGATGTGGAAGCCGTGCTCGCCGAAGCGCGCGCGGCCAAGGCCGGCGGTGCCTCACGCTTCTGCATGGGGGCGGCCTGGCGTTCGCCGAAGGACCGCGATCTCGACAAGGTCTGCGCCATGGTCGAGGGCGTGAAGGCACTCGGCATGGAAACCTGCGTCACGCTCGGCATGCTCGACGGTTCGCAGGCACGGCGGCTGAAAGAGTCGGGCCTCGACTACTACAACCACAATCTCGACACCTCGCCGGAATTCTACGGCAACATCATCACCACGCGCTGCTACCAGGACCGGCTCGATACGCTCGATCATGTGCGCGACGCCGGCATCAATGTCTGCTGCGGCGGCATCGTCGGCATGGGCGAGACCCTCGACGACCGCGCCGGCATGATTGCCACCCTGGCGAGCCTGCCGGTGCATCCCGAAAGCGTGCCGATCAACATGCTGGTGCAGGTGGAAGGAACGCCGCTCTCTGGCACCCCGCAACTGGACGCGCTTGACTTCGTGCGCACCATCGCGGTGGCGCGCATCACGATGCCGGCTTCGATGGTGCGGCTCTCGGCCGGTCGCGAGGACATGAGCGAGGAAGCGCAGGCGTTGTGCTTCCTCGCCGGCGCCAATTCGATCTTCTATGGCCCGAAACTTCTAACCACGCCCAATCCGGGGCGCGACCGCGACATGCGGCTGTTGGACAAGCTCGGGCTGAGGGCGATGGAGTGACCGGCTAGGTCAGGCTGCGCACCAGCGCCAGCCCGGCGAACAGTCCCACGATCCCCACGACCACCGACAGCACCACGTAGAATGCCGCGAGTCCGAGTTGCCCGCGCTCGTACAGCACGGCGACGTCGAGCGAGAAGGTCGAGAAGGTGGTGAAGCCGCCGAGAATGCCGGTGGTGAAGAACAGCCGCCAATGTTGCGTGCCGCCACTTTTGAAGGCGAAATAGGCCGCCAGCACGCCCATCACCGCCGAGCCCACGATATTGACGGTTAGCGTGCCATACGGAAACGCCGTGCCGAACAGCCGCGCGGTGGCCAGATTGACGCCATGGCGCAGGGCCGCGCCGACGCCGCCGCCGAGAAATACAATCAGATAGCCCATCGATCACCTTCTTCGGGTCAGCCGGCAAATGCCAGCCGGCGGCTGACAGAACCCTACCGGCGAGCCGCGACCGACTTCGCAAGAGCCATACCAATGGCCTTGCCGAAGGTCGGGCACGGACACACAACGCGGTAGGAGTCATCAGCCCGCAACACGACGATCTCGACGCGATCTTGACGTGATCTTGACGTGATCTTGGGCGGTTATCGGGGGACCCCATCCCCATCGCGCGCCACGCTACGGGCGGGTCCCGCACCGGTCAACCCGCCGCAAGGCATCGTGCTTGACAGGAATGATTTGTCTCAATATTGAGAGTGAACGTTCATTCGCAAAATTGTGCGACGCAAACTTGGCGTTTCGAGCTGCGGCTCATCGAAAATAACGTGTTTTCAGTCGGTTAGGGGCGATCCGGGACGGATCGCGGGGACGACAGGATGTTGCGGACAAGGGAACAGCGGCAGTCCGACCGGCGCACGGAGATTCTCGACGCGGCCGAGCGCTGCTTCGCGCGCTCCGGCTTTCATCAGGCTTCGATGCAGGACATCTGCTCCGAGGCCGGCATGAGCGCCGGCAATCTTTATCGTTATTTCCCATCCAAAGAGGCTCTGATCGCCGGCATTTCCGAGCGCAATCGCGCCGAGGCCGTGGCGAGCTTCGCGAGCGTCGACTCAGCGCCGGACTTCTTCAACGGGCTTGCCGAGCTCGCCCGTCATCATCTGGTCGACCGCAGCGATGTCGAGGTCGGCCTCTGCGCCGAGATCATGTCGGAGAGCCGCCGCAATCCCGAAATCGCGCGGCTCTATCAGGACATCGAACGCGACATCAAAGACCGCATCGCCGCCATGCTGCGCGTGGCGGGCGAGCGCGGCGAAGTGCGCGCCGACCTCGACGTGGAAGCGGCGGCCACCGTGCTGATGGTGCTCGGCGACGGCATGTCGTGGCGCCGCTCGGTCGAGCCTGGCTTCGACGCCGAGCGCGTGCTGCCGCTGATCTTGAAGATGGTTCATTGCCTGCTCGCCAAACCGGAAGATTGCGCGGGCAAAGCCGGGGAGGGTGAGCGATGAAGGCAAGCCGTATTACAGCCGTCGGCCTGGTGGCCGGCGCAGTGCTGTGGATCGCTTCCGGCCATCTCATGCCGCGCGACAGCGCGGAGGGCCAGGCCGCGATCCGGCCGGGCGAGGCCAAGGCGATGCCCGCGTTTCGGGTGGAAACCGCGACGGCAAGGCTCACCGAGCACAGCCCGACGCTGACGCTGTCCGGCCGCACCGAAGCGGACCACAAGGTCGCGCTTGCCGCCCGCACCGGCGGCGTGCTGAGCGAGCTGCGCGTCAAGCGCGGCCAGCACGTCGCGAAGGGCGAGATCATCGCGGTGCTCGCCGACGAGGCGCGCGAGGCGCAGGTTGCGCAGGCGCAGGCGCTGGTCGATCAGCGCAAGGCCGAGCTTGAGGCCAAGCGCACCCTGATCGCGAGCGGCGCGCTGCCCAAGCTCGACCTGGTCAATCTCGAATCGAACTACAAGTCCGCGCAAGCCGCGCTCAGCGTTGCGCGCGCCGAGTTCGAGCGCAGCATCGTGCGTGCGCCCTGGGCCGGCGTCATCACCAATGTACCGGCCGAAGTCGGTGGTGCAGCCTTCTCCTTCACCGGCACCGAGATCGCCACGCTGGTGGCGCTCGATCCCATGCTGGCGGTGGTTGAAGTCTCGGAGCGCAAGCTCGCCGGCATCAAAGTCGGCGAAAAAGCCGAAGTGCGGCTGATCACCGGCAAGACCGTGCCCGGCCGCGTGCGCTACGTGGCCGAGTCGGCGAGCCCGACCACGCGCACCTATCGCGTCGAGGTCGAGATGGCGAACCCGGACGGCAAGATTCCGGACGGCATCACGGCGGAAGTCGTGCTCTCGCTCAAGCCGGTACCGGCGGTCGAAGTGCCGCGCTCGGCGCTCACAATTTCATCGGCCGGCGACATCGGCCTGCGCGTTGTCGGCGGGTCCGACAAGGTCGCCTTCGTGCCGGTGCATCTGGTCGAGGACATGCAGGACACGATGTGGGTCGGCGGCGTGAAGGACGGTGCGCGCGTGATCGTGCGCGGGCAGGACTTCGTGCGCGAAGGCCAGGTGGTCGCTCCGGTCGAAGTCGAGGCGGACGCGCGGTAAGCCATACACTCCGTTCATTCCCGCGCACGCGGGAATCCAGCGCTGGGTCCCCGTTTGCGCGGGGACGAGCGGTACCAGGATCGAACGACAATGACCCGCTTCATCACCTACGCCATCGAGCATGCGCGCCTGACGCTGGCGACGCTCGCCTTCCTTCTGATCGCCGGTCTCTTGGCCTACATCACGATCCCGAAGGAGGCCGAGCCCGACGTCAAGGTGCCGATCATCTATGTGCAACTTACCCAGCGCGGCATCAGCCCGGAAGATTCCGAACGGCTGCTGCTGCGCCCGGTCGAGACGCAGCTAAAGTCGGTCGGCAACGTCAAGGAAATGCGGTCGACCGCGTATGAAGGCGGCGGCTATGTGCTGCTTGAGTTCGAGGCGGGCTTCAATTCGGATGCCGCGCTCGCCGATGTTCGTGCGAAAGTCGACCAGGCCAAGCACGATCTGCCGAAGGACGCCGACGAACCTTCGGTGCAGGAGGTCAATCTCTCGCTCTATCCGGTGCTGGTGGTGACGTTGGCCGGCGACGTGCCGGAACGCACGCTGTTGCATATCGCGCGCGATGCCAAAAATGCGATCGAGCAGGCGCCGGGCGTGCTGAAGGCCGAGCTGCGTGGCACCCGTGACGAGGCGGTCGAGATCACCGCAGAGCCGATGCTGCTCAAGAGCTATGGCATTTCGCTCGACCAGCTCATCTCCGTCACGCAGGCGTCCAACAGCCTGATTGCGGCCGGCGCGCTCGAAGGCGCCAGCGGCCGTTTCGCGGTGAAGGTACCGGGCCTGATCGAGCACCCGGAGGACATGCTGAAAATTCCGGTGGCGTCCACGGCCGGCGCGACCGTCACGCTCGGCGACGTCGCCACCGTGCGCCCGACCTTCAAGGACGCGACCTCGATCACGCGCGTCAACGGCAAGCCGGCGATGACGATCGAAGTCTCCAAGCGCACCGGCGCTAATTTGATCGAGACCGTCGACGGCGTGAAGCAGGTGGTGGCGCAGCTTGAGAAGACCTGGCCAGCCGCCGTCAAGGTCGGCTACACGCAGGACAAGTCGAAGCTGATCCGCCAGATGCTGGCCGACCTGCAGAACTCGGTTGCGACCGGCGTGCTGCTGGTGGCGGTGATCATTTTGTTCGCGCTCGGCTTCCGCGCCTCGTTGTTTATCGGCATCGCCATTCCGGCCTCGTTCCTGGCCGGCGTGCTCGGGCTCCAGCTTGCCGGCCTCACCGTCAATATCGTGGTGCTGTTCTCGCTCATTCTCGCGGTCGGCATGCTGGTGGACGACGCCATCATCGTCTCCGAATTTGCCGAGCGCCGCATGTCGGAGGGCACGCCGCCCAAGGAGGCCTATGCTCAGGCGGCCACCCGCATGGCCGGCCCGGTGATCGCTGCGACCTTGACCCGCGTCGCGGCCTTCTCGCCGCTCCTGTTCTGGCCCGGCATTGTCGGCCAGTTCATGAAATACATGCCGATCACCTTGATCGCGACACTGTCGGCTTCGCTCGCCGTCGCGCTGTTCTTCACGCCGACGCTCGGCGGGCTGCTCGGGCGCGCCGCGCCCGTGCCGCACGACGATCGCGCGTCCGAGCGCGGGCTCTACATGCGTGCAGTGAAATGGGCGCTGCATCGCCCCAGCACGGTGCTGATGCTGGCGCTCGGCCTGCTGGTGGTCGTAATCGGCGCCTATGGCAAGCTCGGTCACGGCGTCGAATTCTTCCCCGAGGTCGAGCCCGACTACGGCCAGGTCATCGTGCATGCGCGCGGCAATCTGGCGCTCGACGAGAAGGACAAGGCGGTCGCGCAGGTCGAGAAAGCCGTGCTCGACACGCAAGGCCTCAAGACCGTCTACACCCGCGTCGGTGAGCAGCCGCGCGGCTCGAACGAGATCACCGAGGACACCATCGGCGTCATCCAGTTCGAGTTCGCCGACTGGCAGACGCGTCCGCCGGCGCATGTCATCATGGACAAGATCCGGCGCGAGACCGCCAATATCCCCGGCATCCTGGTCGAGGTGACGGCACCGCGCGCCGGTCCGCCGACCGGCAAGCCGATCCAGGTGCAGCTCTCCGCGCTCGATCCTGACAAGCTGCCGGAGGCGGCGAAAAAAGTGGCGGCGCTGCTCGCGCCGATGCCGGAAATCCGCGATCTTGACGACGGCCTGCCGCTGCCCGGCATCGACTGGAAGCTAGAAGTCGACAAGGCGGAAGCGGCCAAATACGGCGCCGGCCTCGGCGCGGTCGGCACCGCGGTGCAGCTCGTCACCAACGGCGTGAAGGTCACGGAATACCGGCCGGCCGATACCGACAAGGCGGTCGACATCATCGTGCGCTTTCCGCAGGACCGCCGCAGCCTCGACCAGATCGACGAATTGCGCGTGCAGACGCCGGCCGGCTATGTGCCGATCGGCAATTTCGTCAAGCGCGTGCCGGCGCAGCGCGTCGGCTACATCAACCGCGTCAACGCCCAGCGTGTCATGACGGTGTCG
>DASZQT010000053.1:0-32269 GCA_035549515.1 Pseudolabrys sp.
CGATGCCTTCATCTCGGCCGACCTGAAATGGATGGACTACCTGGCCGAGCGCAAGCTGATCAAGCTGGATACGCGCGTGAATCTGCTCGGCAACAAGCTCGTGCTAATCGCGCCGGCGGCTTCCAAGCTCGACAAGGTCGCTATCGGTCAGGGCTTCGACCTCGCCAAGCTCGCCGGCGACGGCCGCATCGCGGTCGCGGACGTCAAAGCGGTGCCGGCGGGACTCTATGCCAAGGCCGCGCTGGAAAAGCTCGGCGCCTGGAAAGCGGCGGAGCCGAAACTCGCCATGGGCGAGAACGTGCGCGCGACGCTGGCCTTCGTGGCGCGCAGCGAGACGCCGCTCGGTATCGTCTATGAGACCGACGCCAAGATCGAACCCAAGGTGAAGATCGTGGGCGTTTTCCCGGATGGCTCCTATCCCCCCGTCACCTATCCGATGGCGGCGACCGCCGACACCAAGAAGGCCGACGTCACGCGCTATCTTGCCTTCCTGCGCACCAAGGCGGCGAAGGCCATTTTCGAGAAATATGGCTTCAGCTTTCTGGTGACGCCGATTTCGTGATGACAAGACAGGTCGAGGCGACCGTGTCCCGGGCGCGCCGCAACATGCAATGCTGCGGCGCAGACCCGGGACCGTTACAAGCTCCGAGATCAAGACGGCCCCGGATCGGCGGCGCATCATTTCGCTGCGCTCATGCTGCGCCGCGTCCGGGGCATGAGTCCGATGCTTAACCTCACCCCCGAAGACTGGACCGCAGTCGAACTCTCGCTCCGCATTTCCGTCGTGGCGACGTTCGTCGCGCTGCCCTTCGGTATCGCCGTCGCCTATATGCTGGCGCGCGCCGAGTTTTGGGGCAAATCGCTGATCGATGCGATTGTGCATCTCCCTTTGGTGCTGCCGCCGGTGGTCACCGGCTACCTGCTGCTCATTACTTTCGGGCGGCGCGCGCCGGTCGGCGCGTTCCTCGCCGATCACTTTGGCATCGTGTTTTCGTTTCGCTGGACCGGCGCGGCGCTCGCCTGCGGCGTGATGGCGTTCCCGCTGATGGTCCGCGCCATCCGCCTGTCGATCGAGGCGATCGACCGCCGGCTGGAAGACGCCGCCGCGACGCTCGGCGCCAATGGCTTCTGGTGTTTCCTCACCATCACGCTGCCGTTGACGCTGCCAGGCATCATCGCCGGCATGATGCTGGCCTTCGCGCGCGCGCTCGGCGAGTTCGGCGCGACCATCACGTTCGTGTCCAATATTCCGGGCGAGACGCAGACCATTTCGGCCGCGATCTACACCCTGACGCAGGTGCCCGGCGGCGACGCCGCGGCGCTCAATCTCGTCATCGTTGCCGTCGTCATCTCGGCCGCCGCGCTGGTCGCGTCCGAATGGTTCGCCCGCCGCGCCGCCAGGCGGCTGCATGGAGAGTAACGTGCTGGCGGTCGCGGTGGAAAAGAAGTTGGGCGAGTTCGTGCTGGACGTCTCATTTTCCAGCGCGGGCGGCGTCACTGCGCTGTTCGGCGCATCGGGCACCGGCAAGACCAGCCTCATCAACATGATCGCTGGACTGATGAAGCCCGAGCGCGGCCGCATCGAGCTCGACGGCGAAACCCTTTTCGATTCCGCGCGACGCATCGACGTGCCGGCCGCGAAGCGGCACATCGGCGTCGTGTTCCAGGAAGGCCGGCTGTTTCCGCATCTGTCGGTCAAGCACAATCTCGATTACGGGCGCTGGATGAGCGGCTATCCCGCCGACGCGGCGGCCTTCGCGCATGTGGTCGAACTGCTCGACATCGGCCCTCTGCTCGGCCGCCGCCCGGGCAAATTGTCGGGCGGCGAGCGCCAGCGCATCGCGATCGGCCGCGCGCTGCTGATGCGGCCGCGGCTGCTTTTGCTCGACGAGCCGCTCGCCTCGCTCGATACCGCGCGCAAGCAGGAAATCCTGCCCTATCTCGAGCGGCTGCGCGACGACGCCCACGTGCCGATGATCTATGTCAGCCACGACGCGCGGGAAGTGAAGCGCATCGGCAATCGCGTGGTGCGGCTGGACGACGGGCGCGTGGCGGCCGTGGGCGGCGTGGAGTTGTTGGGTTAGAGCGGTTCGTATTCGGATAGAACCGCCTAATTCTCCGCTCATTCCCGCGAAAGCGGGAATCCAGCACCGAGTCACAGCTGGGTCCCCGCTTTCGCGGGGACGAGCGGAAGATGGGGTAGCGCACTCGTCATTCGCCGCACGAGCGTCAGTAATCCACCTGCATCAGATACAAGCCGTCCGGCGGCGCGACCGGCCCGCAGGCCGCACGGTCGCGCGCGGCGAGCGCGGCCGAAAGATCGTCGGCGCTCCATTTGCCGTCGCCGACCGGGACCAGCGAACCGACCATCGAGCGCACCTGATTGTGCAGGAAGGAGCGCGCCGAGGCCCAGATCAGCACATGATCGCCGTCGCGCCCGACATCGAGCCGGTCGAGCGTCTTCACTGGCGACTTGGCCTGGCATTCGGTCGAGCGGAACGTCGTGAAATCGTGCTTGCCGACGAGGCGCTGCGCGGCTTCATGCATCGCTTTGTCGTCGAGCCTGCGCGGCACGCGCCAGGCGTGATTGAGGTCAAGCGTGAGATCGGGGCGCCGATTGATGATGCGATAAAGATAGTGCCGCTTCAGCGCCGACGTGCGCGCGTTGAATTCGTCCGTCACCCGCTCCGCCGAGAGCACCGCCACCGGATGCGGCCGCAGGTGCGCATTGAGCGCGTCGCGCACGGTGTCGGTTTCCCAATCGCGGGAAAGATCGACATGCGCGACCTGGCCGCGCGCATGCACGCCGGCATCGGTGCGGCCGGCGCCCTGCACCAGTGTTTTCTCGCCCGACAATGCCTCGACCGCCGCAGTCAGCGCGCCCTGTACGGTGAGCTGGTCCGCTTGGATCTGCCAACCGCGGAACGGCGTGCCGTCATATTCAATGCTCAATTTGTAGCGGGGCATAGCTAGTTGACCCGCACTCCGCTCTTGACCGCCGTGCCGCGCAGGAACTCGTCCGCGCTCATCGGCTGTTTGCCGGCGCGCTGCACCTGCGTGAGCCGCACCGCGCCGTTGCCGCAGGCGATGGTGAGATGCTCGTCGAGCACGGTGCCGGGGGCGACATCTTGCGTCCTTTGGCCCTCGCCTTTGGTCGAGCGCAAGACCTTCACCCGCACACCCTCGAATTCGAACCAGGCACCGGGAAACGGCGACAGGCCGCGAATATGGTCGTGCACCGCGTTCCACGGCCGTGACCAATCGATGCGCGTTTCCGACTTGGAAATCTTGGCGGCATAGGTGACGCCCTCCGCCGGCTGCGGTGTGAACGACAGCGCGCCGCGCTCCAGCGCGCCGAGTGCGCGCACCATGGCGTCGGCGCCGAGCGGGGCGAGCGCATCGTGCAACTCACCCGCGGTCATGTCCGGCCCGATCGGCATACGTTCGATCATCGCCATGGCGCCGGTATCGAGGCCTTCGTCCATGCGCATGATGGTGACGCCCGATTCCTTGTCGCCCGCCATCACGGCGCGGTTGATCGGCGCGGCGCCGCGCCAGCGCGGCAGCAGCGAGGCATGCACGTTGAAGCAACCGAACTTCGGCGCTTCCAGGATCGGCTTCGGCAGGATCAGCCCATAGGCCACCACGACCGCGGCATCGGCTTCATGCGCGCGGAAGGCGGCCTGCGCCTCCTCGGTCTTCAGCGTCGCGGGCGTGAACACCGGCAGCGCCAGCCGGCGCGCTTCGCGCTCGACCGGCGTCACCTGTAGTTCCATGCCGCGCCCGGCCGGCTTGGGCGCGCGCGTATAGACCGCGACGATCTCGTGCCCGCGCGCGGCGAGTTCGGTCAGCGTCGGTACCGAAAAGTCCGGTGTGCCCATGAAGATGAGGCGGAGAGGCATTGACGTATGCTCAGGTCGCCAAGGTTAAAAGACTCGTCATGGCCGGGCTTGTCCCGGCCATCCACGTCTGTACTTCTAAGACGTGGATGCCCGGCATAAAGCCGGGCATGACGCAGGAAATGCCGCTACACGCCGGCCGAGCCCCTCACCCGATATGGTGCTCCGGCGGCTCGTCTTCGCCGGCATGCCGCACCGGTTCGCCGCGCTTGGCCGCCTTCTTGAACTTCTTCATCACCATGTCGCGCTTGAGCTTGGAGATATGGTCGATGAACAAGACGCCGTTGGTGTGGTCGATCTCGTGCTGCAAACAGGTGGCGAGCAGGCCGTCGGCCTCAATCTCGTGCTCCTTGCCGTCGAGGTCGAGATATTTCACCTTCACCGCCTTCGGCCGCGCAACCTCCTCGTAATATTCGGGGATCGACAGGCAGCCTTCGTCGTAGCTCGACCGCTCGGCCGAGGACCAGGTGATCTCCGGATTGATAAACACCTGCGGCGCCGGCGGATCGTCCTTCTTGGCGAGGTCCATGGTGACCACGCGCTGCGCCACGCCGATCTGGATGGCGGCAAGCCCGATGCCGGGGGCGGCATACATGGTCTCGAACATGTCGTCGACCAGCGCGCGCAGCGGCTTGTCGACCGTCTTCACCGGCTCGGATTTCAGCCGCAGCCGCTTGTCGGGGATGATGAGGATGTCGCGAATGGCCATGGCGGCCATGTAAGGGGTCGCAACAACGGGGTCAATGGAACTCGGATGGACGCTTATCCTGGGCCTTGAGCCGGCCCGGCAACCACCCTACCGTTCGCCCTTCGTTCGCCCCCGGCGGGCGAATCGGGGTACAAGCGCAGCCATGTCGGAAACCGTCCTCCTCGCCCTCGCGCTGGTGATCGCCATAGGCGTCGTCGCCATCATCGTACTGTTGTTGCGCCCGCGCGCACCGGTGGCCGACCCGGCGGCGCAGGAGCGGCTGCTCGCGCTCAACGCGCGCCTCGACGGCATGGCGACGTGGCTGCAGAACGCGCACGGCCAGCTTCAGCAGACCGTGCAGGCCTCGCAGGGCCAATTCCAACAGACCGTGAATCAGCGGCTCGATGCGGTCACCGCGCGGCTCGGCGAAAGCCTCTCTGCTTCGACCAACACCACCGCCGAGCACCTGCAAAATCTGCACGCGCGGCTGGCCGTGATCGACAGCGCGCAGAAGAACATTGCCGACCTCGCCTCGCAGGTGACAACGCATGTCGGGTCGCTCAATAGCATCCTGGCCAACAAGCAGACGCGCGGCGCCTTCGGGCAAGGCCAGTTGGAGGCCATCGTCGCCGACCTCTTACCGAAGGGTGCCTACGAATTTCAGTTCACGCTGTCGAACGGCAAGCGGCCGGACTGCGTCATCTTCGTCCCCGAGGCCGGCCACCTCATCATCGACGCCAAGTTTCCGCTCGAGGCAATGACGGCCTGGCGCGACTGCCGCACCGATGACGAACGCAAGCTCGCAATGCAGCGCGTGCGGCAGGATATCGCCAAGCACATTGCCGACATCGCCGAGAAATACCTGATTCCGGGCGAGACCCAGGATGTCGCGCTGATGTTCATCCCGTCCGAGTCGCTCTACGCCGATCTTTACGAGGGCTTCGACGACATCGTGCAGCGCGCCCGGCGCGCGCGCGTCATGATCGTTTCGCCCAACATGGCGGTGCTGGCGATCCAACTCGTTCGCCAGATGCGCAAGGACGCGCAGATGCGCGAGGCGGTTGACCAGATCCGCTTCGAGATCGGCCACATGATGAAGGATGTCGGCCTGCTCGGCGATCGCGTGCGCAAATTGCAGACCCATTTCGGCCAGACCACGAAAGACCTGGACGACATCCTCACCTCCGCCGGCCGGATCGAGAAGCGCGCGGGCCGGATCGAAGGGCTCGACTTCGAAGGCGATCGTGCCGCCGACGCACTCGCCACGCCGGCGCGCAAGCTCGGAGCGGCGGAGTGACTATCATCCGCCATTCCGGGGCGCGCGCGCAGCGCGTGAACCCGGAATCCAGGGCCAAGAATCAGCGCCTCTCCGTGCCGCCCTGGATTCCGGGTTCGCGGCCTGCGGCCGCGCCCCGGAATGACAGGGGAAATGAATGACCGCAACGCCCGAAAGCCCGCGGTCCGCCGACCCGGCCGCGCGCCCATCTCTGCTCGAAGCGCTCGCGGTCTATTTCAAGCCGCGCGTGCTGATCGTGATGTTCCTCGGCTTCTCGTCCGGGCTGCCGCTGGCGCTGTCGGGCACAACGCTGCTGGTGTGGATGCGCGAGGCCGGCGTCGATCTCGGCACCATCGGCCTGTTTGCGCTAGTCGGCACGCCGTACACCATCAAGTTCCTGTGGGCGCCGCTCACCGATGCGCTCGAGGTGCCGCTCCTGTCGCGGCTGCTCGGACGAAGGCGCGCCTGGCTGGTGTTCACGCAACTGCTGTTGATCGCGGCCATCATCTTCCTCGGATCGAGCGA
This sequence comes from Pseudolabrys sp., assembly GCA_035549515.1. Classification (GTDB taxonomy): domain Bacteria; phylum Pseudomonadota; class Alphaproteobacteria; order Rhizobiales; family Xanthobacteraceae; genus Pseudolabrys. The sequence goes on from DASZQT010000053.1 coordinate 6,389, forward strand.
TCCGGCGGCAGCGCCGGCGCTGGTCGCCTTCGGCGCGCTGCTGGTGGCGGCCGCTTCCGCGACGCAGGACATCGTGGTCGATGCCTTCCGCGTCGAGAGCCTGCCGGAGAACGAGCAGGCCGCCGGCATGGCCGGCTATGTCGCGGCCTATCGCATCGGCATGCTGGTCTCGACCGCCGGCGCTCTGTTCCTGGTCAGCGCGTTCCAATCGTCCGGTCTCGACAAGCTGGCCGCCTGGCACTGGGGCTATTGGGCGATGGCCGCGCTGGTGCTGATCGGCACCGCGACCGCGCTCGCCGCCACCGAGCCGGAAAACTCGGCGCGCGCGGAGGCCACGCATGCGCGCGAAACGCCATTCGCGCGCGTAGCGGAAGCCGCTATCGGCGCGTTCAGGGATTTCATGGGCCGCGAGCTTGCCTTCGCCATGCTCGCCTTCGTGGTGCTTTTCAAATTCACCGACGCGCTGTCGGGCGCCATGACCGCGCCCTTCGTGATCGACCTCGGCTTCACACGCAATGAATACGCCGCGATCGTGAAGGGCGTCGGGCTCGCCGCATTGCTCATCGGCGGTTTTGCCGGCGGCTTCGTCGCGCGCGCCTTCCCACTCGCAATCAGCTTGTGGATCGGCGGCATCGTACAGGCCTTGTCCAATCTGGCATTCAGCTGGCTGGCGCTGAGCGGCGCGAAGACCTCACTGCTCGCTTTCGCGATCATCGCTGAGAATTTCACGAGCGCGGTCGGAACCGTGATGTTCGTCGCTTACCTGTCGGCGCTGTGCCAGAACCCGCTGCACACCGCCACGCAATACGCGCTGCTCACCGCGCTCGCTGCCGTCGGCCGCACCTATCTGTCGTCGGGCGCGGGCTTCATCGCCGAACGCACCGGCTGGGCCTGGTTCTTCGTGATCTGCGCGCTCGCCGCGCTGCCGAGCCTCGCGCTGCTCGCCTGGCTGCAGGCGCGCGGGCATTTCAAGCGGCTCGCGCCGGCCAAGCCGGCGGGCGGTTAGCGGCGATTGTGATCAGATTGCGTCAAGTCATCCTCGGCGTCATGCGCGGGCTTGACCCGCGCATCCATGATGATGCGCAACAAGGGGGGCTTACGTAACGCTTGGCCTCGCGGCCTGGCGTCATGGATTACCGGGTCAAGCCCGGCAATGACCACTAAAGGTCTATCCAGCCGAAGCAAAGACGCCCGCGCTATCAGTGCGACTTGAAAAGCCGGAAACAGCCGACGAACTTTCCGATCGTATTCAGATAATTGTAGCAGAGGTCCATCGTGGATGGATCGATCAGCGTGAAGAAATACTGGCCGTTTTGGTCCAGCATGATTCCCGTGCGGTTGTCCGCCTGAATGGCGCCGATGATCGTCTGTTTCAACTTGCCGCTAGACATTTCGCCAGAAAAACGATTGTCGCGCTGCTCCTTGAGGACGTAGGTAAAGTCGATCCCGTTCTCCGGAAACTGCGCGCCCGTTCCGCTCGCCGGCTGATACGGCGTCGAGCCGATCTGTACGCCATAGCCGGTGCCCTTCCAGGTGCCGGTCATGATCGGCCGCTCCTGCGCGGCGGCGCGCAAGGACGTGGCGAGGATGAGACCGCAAGCGAGAAGCAACGAGTGCCATCGATAACGCATGACCTTCTCCTATCCGCCCGGCGCGACGGCCGGCCGCTGGCGAGATAATGCGAAGGTGCGAATGCCGGCGAAATGCCGGCGCTTGTGTTTGCTTCAAAATTTATCGGCGCGCGCCGGCAAGTGTAGAGATACCTCGCCACACCGTTCGTCCCGGCGAAAGTGGTGACCCAGCTGTGAGTCAGTGCCGGATTCCCGCTTTCGCGGGGACGAACGGAGTGTGTATTACCGTCGTTGAACTACTATTTAAAACAGCGTGCGCTGCTTGATGGCCGCAGCCAGCGTGCCTTCGTCGAGATAATCGAGCTCGCCGCCGACCGGAACGCCATGCGCAAGCCGCGTCACCTTTACGCCGGCATCCTGCAGCAGCTCGGTGATGTAATGCGCGGTGGTCTGGCCTTCGACCGTGGCGTTCAAGGCCAAGATGACTTCCTTCACCTGCGGCTCATGCGCGCGTGAGATCAGCGCATCGATCGACAGATCCTGCGGGCCGATGCCATCGAGCGGCGACAGCGTGCCGCCGAGTACGTGATAGCGCGCATTCACCGCATGCGCGCGTTCGAGCGCCCACAGGTCGGCGACGTCGGCCACCACCACGACGATGGAGGGATCGCGCCGCGCATCGGTGCATACCGTACAGGGATTCTGCGTATCGATATTGCCGCAGGTCTTGCAGACCTGGATTTTCTCCATCGCCGTTTGCAAGGCACTGGTCAGCGGCGCCATCAACAGTTCGCGCTTCTTGATCAGATGCAGCGCGGCGCGCCGCGCCGAGCGCGGACCTAAGCCCGGCAGGCGCGCGAGCAATTGGATCAGGCGTTCGATTTCGGGTCCGGCGACGGCGGTGGGCATGGTCTATTTCGTCATGGCCTGGCTTGTCCCGGCCATCCACGTCTTTCTTGTTGTCTCTCTTGTCATCGTCTCAAGACGTGGATGCCCGGCATAAAGCCGGGCATGACGGCTAGGAGACTTTCGCATTTCACTTTTACCCAAACGGATTGAGTCCCGGCGGCAGCGGCAGGCCACCGGCGACGGCTTTCATCTTTTCCTGCATGACGGCCTCAGCCTTGCGGCGCGCATCGGCATGCGCGGCGACCAGGAGGTCCTCGAGCACTTCCTTATCGCCGGGCTTCATCAGCGAGTCGTCGATCGCAACGCCCTTCATGTCGCCCTTGGCGGTGAGCTTCACGGTCACCATGCCGCCGCCGGCCGTGCCTTCGACCTCGATCTGATCGAGCTCGGCCTGCATGGCTTGCATCTTCGATTGCAATTGCGCGGCCTGTTTCATCAAGCCGAGAAAGTCGGCCATGGCCTCAGTCCTCGTTTTCGTCGTTGCTGTCGCCAGTGAAATCCGCTTCGCCTTGCTCGATCGCCTCGGGCGCTGATTGCGTCACGCCGACGATCCTGGCGCCGGGAAAGCGATTGAGCACCGCCTGCACCAGCGGGTCGCTCTGCACGCCGCGCTCGACCTCGGCCTGGCGCGCCTCGGCCTGCGCGCGCAGCGTGGGCGCGCCCTGCTCCTTCGACACCACCACGATCCAGCGTTTGCCGGTCCATTCGGAGAGCTTGCGCTGCAGATCGTGCACCAGACCCTTCGCCGCCGACGGTTCGAGCGCGATCTCGAGCTGGCCGTCCTCGCAACGCACCAGCCGCACGTCGCGTTCGAGCGCGAGCCGCATGGTGATGTCGCGCTTCTCGGCGGCGAGCGCGACGACCTGCTCGAAACCATTGAGCGACAAAGAGGGCGCAGGCTCGCCCGCTTGCGCCACCGGATCGTCCGCCGGCCGCGGCGACGCAGCCACGGAGGACCGCGCCATCGAACGCGGCGCGAAACTCTGCGATGCGCTCGGCCCCGCGCTCGCGCCGCCATTGCCCTGCGGGCGCGGCGCCGGCATGGCGCCCTCGCCATTCAGCGAGCGCACCACTTCGTCCGGCGTCGGCAGATCTGCGGCGTAAGCGATGCGCACCAGCACCATCTCGGCGGCAGCCACCGGCTTGCCGGAAGCCTGCACCTCGCCGATACCCTTGAGCAGCATCTGCCAGCAACGCGAGAGCACGCGCATCGACAATTGCGCGGCGAATTCGCGCCCGCGCCCGCGCTCGGCTTCCGACAGCGACACGTCGTCGGCAACCGCGGGCACAACCTTCACCCGCGTGACGAAATGGGTGAACTCGGCGAGATCGGATAGCACCACGGCCGGATCGGCGCCGATGTCGTATTGCGCGCGCAACTCCGCAAGCGCGGCGGCGATGTCGCCCTTCATCAGCGCCTCGAACAGATCGACCACGCGCACGCGATCGGCGAGGCCGAGCATCTGGCGCACGTCCTCGGCCGCGACCTTCCCGGCCGCATGCGCAATGGCCTGATCCAGCAGCGACAGGGAATCCCGGACCGAGCCTTCCGCCGCGCGAGCGATCAGCGCCAGCGCCGCGTCCTCGATCTCGACCTGTTCCTTGGCTGCGATGCCGGCGAGGTGCTTCACCAGCACGGCGGCATCGACGCGGCGCAGATCGAAGCGCTGGCAGCGCGACAGCACCGTCACCGGCACCTTGCGGATCTCGGTGGTGGCAAAGATGAACTTGGCGTGCGGCGGCGGCTCTTCCAGCGTCTTCAACAGCGCGTTGAAGGCCGCGCCCGAGAGCATGTGCACGTCGACGAGAATATAGACTTTATAGCGCGCCGACACCGGCGCGTAACGGATGGCGTCGTTGATCTGCCGCACATCGTCGACCGAATTGTGCGAGGCGGCATCCATCTCGAGCACGTCGATGTGGCGGCTCTCGATGATGGCCTGGCAGTGCAGGCCCATCACCGGCATATGGACGGTCGGTCCCTTCACCGAACCGTCCGGCAGTTCGTAATTGAGCGCGCGGGCGAGGATGCGGGCGGTGGTGGTTTTGCCCACCCCGCGCACGCCGGTGAGGATCCAGGCCTGCGGGATGCGGCCGGTCTCGAAGGCGTTCGAGATCGTGCGCACCATCGGCTCCTGGCCGATCAGGTCGTCGAAACTGGCGGGGCGATATTTGCGGGCGAGCACCCGGTAGCCGCCGGCCGGCGCATCGGCCGGGACGGAACCAGGACCGGCCGGGTTCGCGGGCTCGCTCATCGCGTCCATTCTGACAAGCCTGGGCGGCGGAGGCCACCCGCCGACGCGGCGCGCGAGCCCTCACGCCCAAGCTATCCGTGGAAAAAGGGGTGGGAGGCTGACAACGACCCGAACCGGGCTCGTTAGGGCTGCTTCCTTCCGGACCTGACCCGGTTGGCGAGTGGCTCGTCCACCGCCAACCTCCCGCGCCCTATATCGGGCCATCGGGGGGAGAAAGCAAGCCGACCGGCGGCGAACGTGCACCGCCCCTCTCCGCCGTCATTGCCGGGCTTGACCCGGCAATCCATGATGCCTCACCCAGCAAACGCCCTTGCAACGGCTGTGCTCGTGGCGGCTCATCATGGATGCCCGGGTCAAGCCTGGGCATGACGCCTCGCTTGTGGCACCCACGAGATACTCAATGACGCCCAATTTCCCCCTCCACCCGCAACTCGCCGCCGACACAAGCCCCGTCGGGAACCTGCCGCTGTCGCGCGTGCTCTTGTCGAACGACGCCAATTACCCGTGGCTGATCCTGGTGCCGCGGCAAACCGGCCTGGTGGAAATCATCGATCTCGCGCCAGACGATCAACTCCGCCTCATGGCCGAAATCGCGCAAACCGCGCGGGCGCTGAAAAGCGTCACCGAATGCGAGAAGCTCAACATCGCGGCCATCGGCAATGTCGTGCCGCAGTTGCATGTCCATGTGATCGCGCGCCGGCATAGCGACGCCGCCTGGCCGAAGCCGGTCTGGGGCGCGGTGCCGGCCGTCGCCTATAAGCCGAGCGTGCGCGACGGCTTCATCGGCGCCTTGCGCCGCGCGCTCAATATTGTGTGATCGACTGAGCGCAACACGCCGGCGGCAAGCCGATTGCACAGACTCACACGCCATGCCAGTTTCCGCACCAATGCCGCCCCGCCCCGATCTCGGCCCAAAACCGCGTCTTGGTTATACCGAAAGCCGCATCGCGCGCGCCGCCGACCGGCGCGCGGACGAAGCGGGCATCGCCGCGCTCGCCGCCGATGCGCGCGCGAGGGCCTATGTCATGGGCGGCGACCTGATCGTGCTCAAGAAGGCCGCGCCCTTGCATGACGCGTTGTTCGCCATGGACGAGGCACGCGCGCTCGGACCCACCAACGAAATTATTTTCCTCGGCCTCGCCGGCGAGGCCGCACGCTTCGGCATCGGCATCTCGCCGCAGACGGCCGAAGCGCTGAAGGCGCGCGACGACCTCATTGTCACCGATCTGCGCTCAATCGCGGTGCAGGGCCTCACCGACGCCGAGCACCTCGCACCGATTGCCGAAGCCAAGGCCGTGCTGCATTGGCACCTGCGCCACCGCTTCTGCCCCAATTGCGGCGCGCCGACGCGCGTGGTCGAGGCCGGCTGGCGGCGCGACTGCCCGCAATGCAAGGCGCAGCATTTCCCGCGCACCGACCCGGTGGTGATCATGCTGGCGGTCGATGGCGACGATTGCCTGCTCGGCCGCTCACCCCGCTTCATGCCGACCATGTGGTCGTGCCTCGCCGGCTTCATCGAAGCGGGCGAATCGATCGAGGATGCCGTGCACCGCGAGACGCTGGAAGAGGCCGGCATCCGCTGCGGGCGCGTGAAATATTTCGCATCGCAGCCCTGGCCGTTCCCGTCATCGCTGATGATCGGCGCGCATGCCGAGGCCGTGACGCGCGATCTGACGGTGGACTATGGCGAGCTTGAGGGCGCGCGCTGGTTCAGCAAGGACGAAGTCGCGAGCATGCTGATGCGCCGGCACAAGGACGGCCTCACCACGCCGCCGCCGGTGGCTATTGCGCATCACATCATCCGCGCCTGGGTGGAGGGCGACGTCAGCTTTGACTGAGCGAGCCCAGACTGAACGGGCAAAGACCGCGCGCATATTGTGCGCCGGCGGCGCCGTGCAGGACATCGTCATGCGCGTGGAAAATTTCCCCGCGCCCGGCACAAAGGCGCAGGCCTCGCAGTTCCTCATCACCATCGGCGGACAAGGCGCCAATGCCGCCATCGCCGCCGCGCGCCTCGGGGCCGCGACGAGCTATGCCGGCCCGCTCGGCAGTGGCGACGACGAGGTCGCCAATCAGATCGTCACCACGCTCGAACACGAAGGCATCGATTGCCGGCACGCGGTGCGCGTGCCCGATGGCGTGTCGTCGGTGTCGCTGATCATGCTCGACGCGACCGGCGAGAAACTGATCGCGACCCGGCGCGGAACCAATTTGAATGGCGTTGCGCCGGCCGATGCGCGTGCGCTCGCAACCGACATCGATGCCGTGCTGCTCGACAACCGCTATCCCGAGTTCATGATGCCGATTGCGCGCGCGGCGGCCGCGCGCGGCATCCCGCGCGTGCTCGATTTCGACCGCGCCGGACCGCTGGACGATCCGCTGCTGCCGCTATGCACGCATGTAATCGCCTCGGCCGACGCCTTGCGCGCCAGCACCGGCGCGCACGATCTCGGCACGGCGCTCAAGAAACTCGCCGCATATTACGACGGCTTCCTCGCCGGCACCGATGGGCCGAACGGCGTGGATTGGCTCGACGGCGGCGAAGTCCGCCACATGGACGCGTTCCAGGTCGCGGCCATCGATACGCTGGGAGCCGGCGATGCCTTTCACGGCGCTTTCACCGTCCGGCTGGTCGAGACCGGCGACGCGGTCGCGGCCATGCGCTTTGCCGCGGCCGCAGCGGCCATCAAATGCACCCGCTTCGGCGGGCTGACGGGCGCGCCGACCCGCGCCGAGGTCGAAGCGTTTCTGCGCGACCGGGCGGGCTGACCGGCCCCGATTTTGCGAGATTCGTCGTCCCGCGCCGCTTGTCGACCGTAACGCTGGCCCTGGCCACCAGCCCGCGGGTCGCCCTCTCTTGAAAATAGAATTTTCTTCTATATAAGGACTACACAAAGTCCGTCGGCGGAAAAATTATTCACATTTTGTCTTATCTGTAGAATATTTATTCTACAGATCGAAGGAACGAGAGAATGGACGCCATCGATCGTAAGATCCTCGCCGTGGTGCAGGAGGATGCCTCGCTGTCGGTCGCCGATATCGGGCAGCGCGTCGGCCTGTCGTCGACCCCGTGCTGGAAGCGGCTACAGCGGCTGGAGGCCGACGGCGTCATCACCGGGCGGGTCGCGCTGGTCGATCCGGAAAAAGTCGGCCTCGGCATCACCGTGTTCGTGTCCGTGGAGACCGGCGACCACTCGCAGGACTGGCTCAAGCGCTTCGCCGAGGTGGTGGGCGCCATGCCGGAGGTGATGGAGTTCTATCGCATGGCCGGCGACGTCGATTACATGCTGCGCGTCGTGGTGCGCGACATGCAGGACTATGACGGCTTTTATAAGCGGCTGATTTCGACCGTCACGCTGAAGAATGTGACCTCGCGCTTCGCGATGGAGCGGATCAAGTCGACCACCGTGCTGCCGATCGGCACCAAGCCTGAAGCCGCCGTGGCCGCGCGCTGATGCGCGCTAGCTGCAGGCGGTGCTGTTATAGGTCGGCGCCGAGATGCGCGGGGCCATGAACATGTGGTCGGTCAGCGTGAGCGTGCCGGTGATGGTGTAGCCGACCGTCGGCTTATAGGCGTAGCTCACCTGACTGAGAATGAGCTGCGAACTCGCCACCTGCAAGGCCGAGGGAACCGAGGTCGTCGTACCCACGCCGCCATTGAGCGTGGCGGTCCACTTGGTGGTGACGTTCTTATTGGAGTCGATATTCAGGCACTGCACTGTGATCTTAAGATTGGTGGACGAATAAGGCACGATGATCGCCGACGACGCCGCGAGAATATTCGTCATGTCGCTCGTCGAGATCGTCGTGACCTGCGACGTCAGGTTGGCGACCGCGGCGGCGATCAGGCTGACCTTGCGGTCGGCGGCCACGCCATCGGAAATCTCGGCACAGCCGAGATAAAGCCCGATCATCAGCGGCGCCAGCAGCGCGAATTCCACTGCCGACACGCCGCGCTGGTCGCGCGCCAGCCGCTTGAACCACCGCTTCTTGATCGCGATCATCATGAGCATGCCGCCGGCCCATAGGGCTCGTTGCGGAATACGGCGGTCGCCGCCAGCAGCCGATTTCCGCCGTTCAGATTGGACAGGTTATTGCCGAGCATGGAAACGTAGATCGGCCATTGATAATAGAGCGTGACCACCTGAATGCAGTTCGGCCCCGCCATCTGAAAGCCGGTCTTGCTCGAATCGAAGGTGCCGTTGGTCACCGGCGCTGTGGTGCTGATCGACGAGAAGTTCGAATAATTCTTCACGTCGACATACATGCCTCCGGCGCAATCGAACAGGCCGTAGATGCGCGCGCATACCGCGTTCTTGAAATCGGACGCCGTGTAATTGGCGGTCTGCGCCTGCCCGGTCATGATCAACCGCGCGGAGTCCGTCACCGCCGCTTCCAGCGTCTGGCCCGCGAAGAACACCAGCGCGGTTTCCAGAATCGCGAAAGTGAGCGCCAGGAACGGAACCGCGACCAGCGCGAATTCGACGGCGGCGGCGCCGTCCTGCTTGCGCACGAAACGGCGCGCCAGCCGGCTCGGAATGAACCGGCGAAGGCGGGCGGCGAATTTGCGTTTGGGCTTGTCCATGACGGACATCTCGTTTGTCTCACGGCGCGGCGCGCGGCACGGGTGCGGCCCCATCCCATCGATAACAGAGCCAAGTTTGTGAATCGTTGCAGCGGTCCCCGAGTAGGGGGCTGTCCCGTTTACGATGCGTTAACCGTAATGTGGCCCGATCCCGGTCCGGCGTTTATCCCGGGCGATCATTTGGCGCCTTGCGCCTGACCGGTGCGCATGCCGGATTGCGCGATCGTGGCATTGAAAAAATTCGGCGTGTCGCCGAGCGTGATGCGCGGCTGGCATTCCGGGGCACAGCTATAGGATTCGCGATCGGCGCCCCGGTAGACAACGACCAGTTCGTGGCTCTGCGGCCCGATCACGCGCACCGTCTTATCCATGACGATCTTGCCCGAACGGTCGAGCGCCACCAGGTTGGTGGCGCCGAATCCCTTGCCGGTCAACACCAATATGCCGCCGCTCTGCAGCGTTGCGTCTGCAATCAGGGGATTGCCGATCACGATGGTGGCAACGCGGTCGGGCAGATGCATGATGCGCGCCTGGTCGACGTTGATCGTGACGCTGTCGGCCAGCGCCGGCGCCGCCGCAAGGCCGGCGGTCAGCGCGAGCGCCACTCGAACGAGCCATCGCCCGCAATGCAACGATCCCGCCGGCATCGCACTCTCCACCACGCTACACGACACAACGCTACAAGAAGCGCCACGAGACCACGGACGGAAAGCGCCGCGGCCGCCGTCAGTTGACTGCAAATTGGTGAATCAAGCCCAAAGGAAGAAAGTGAACAGATGGTAGCGAAGTGCGGCCGCGCCGGGGCCGCCCAGCATTACGCCCGCTCAGCGCTGGAACGGATAAACCATCTGGGCGCCGAACCCCTCCGGGAAATCGGCTTCGTCGACGCCATAGGCGTCCGGCAACTCCTTTTCCGGCATGTACCAGGTACCGAACAGCACATCCCAGATCGGGAAAGTGCCGGCGAAGTTCTTGTTGCCGCCGCGGTCCAGGCTGGTGTGGTGCCAGCGATGGAACACCGGGCTCGCCAAGACATAGCGGAACGGCCCGAACGTCCAGTTCAGATTGGCGTGCACCAGCGCGGAGGTCGCGGTCGTGAACGGCCCGACCCAAAGCATGACATTGGGCGAGATGCCGGCCAGCAGCAGCGCGACATCGACCATCACGCTGCCGAGAAACAGGTTGATCGGGTGAAAGCGCGCCGCCGAGATCCAGTCGAGCTCCTCCGAGGAGTGATGGACGGCGTGATACTTCCACATCGTGCCGCCATGATAGATGCGGTGGATCCAGTAGGTCAGGAAGTCCGACACCACCAGGAAGATCAGCGCCTGCGCCCACAGCGGCAGCGTGGCGAGTGGGCCGAAACCGTTGTCGTAGAATTTGATCAGCGCATCGGCGCCATGAATATTGAACAGCAGCGCCGCGCCGACGATCATCAATCCGATGCGCACAAAGCGCGCGCCAAGCGGCACCAGAAACCAGTAACAGACATCGGTGACGATCTCGCGCTTACGCCACCAAGGCTTGCCGGGATTGCAGGCCGACCAGTGTGTCAGCAGCGCGAAAACGACGCCGAGCGCGATCGTGATCGGCACCAGCTTGAGCATGGTTTCGCCCGCGACCTTGAAGACGCCGATGAGTTCCACGAACATGGCCGCCAGTTCCCGGCACGGTTACAGAAGGATCGATCTGGTATCCGACCGCGCGGTTAAGATGCCGTGAAAAGCCACGCATCCAAACTTTGAAATCCGCGATGTATTCGCGCATCCGGCTAAAATCGAAACGGTTTCCCCGCCGTTAAATTCATGATGTGGGCTTGAGCAAAACCAGATCGATCGCGCGGTAACATGTTGTGCCGCCCTGATTTTACGCCGCGATACATTTGCATAAGGTTCTTGTTTCTTCGATCCGATTAACCTTGACGAAAGGCGCCGCCACTAGCGTCGCGCGCGATCCGAACAAACCGGAACGAAATCCGGCCATCGGATCAGCTCAGGCAGTCATGTGGATCTACAGGAGCCAACAATGAAAAACATGCTCGCACATTTCATGAAGGACGATTCGGGCGCCACCGCCATCGAATACGGCCTCATCGCCGCCGGCATCTCGGTCGCCATCATCGCGGTCGTGAACGGCCTCGGCTCGACGCTGAACGCCAAGTTCACCAGCATTTCGACCCAGCTCAAGTAGTGGGAGGAAGGCGGCCCGGAAGGCTCCGGCCAACGCGCCGGAGCCTTCCACGTTTCGAGCGCGTGCGAGCCGGCGCGGTTTACGAACGGTAAAGCCGTCGCGCGTTAGAGAGGTACAGGGCTCGAAGGCCGAGACAAGCCGATGATGGTCACCGACACGATCAGGCTGCTGCTGTTCCCGGCGCTGATGGCGTTCGCCGCCTCCAGCGATCTCTTCACCATGACCATCTCGAACCGGCTGTCGCTGGCGCTCGCCGCCGGCTTCTTCCTGCTGACCCCGCTGATGGGCATCGGCCTCGCGAGCTTCGGGCTGCATGTCGGCGCCGCGGCGCTGGTGCTCGTCGTTGCCTTCGTCTTCTTCACCCAGGGGTGGATCGGCGGCGGCGACGCCAAGCTGGCGGCGGCGACCGCGCTCTGGTTCGGCTTCGATCACCTGCTCGACTATTTGATTTATGCGTCCTTGTTCGGCGGCGCGCTCACGCTGCTGATCCTGCAATTTCGCAAGCTGCCCTTGCCGGCCACGCTCGCGCGTCAGGCCTGGATTCAGCGCCTGCACGACAGCGCCGGCGGCGTGCCTTACGGCATCGCGCTCGCCGCCGCGGCCTTGGCGGTTTACCCCAAGACCGTGTGGATGCCGGGCTTCGGTATCTAGCTCACGCATTGCCAACGATCGCGCGCAGGCGGAAGCAGGTTCGCCTGTCACCGATTACCGCGGCAACGCACTATTAACTCGATTTAGATACGCCTCCTTAACCATACCTTGACCATTAGCTGGTGAAATCCGGTGTAAGCGGCGGCGCAAACCGCCACGTAGTTACCGCGGCCATGTCCGGCCGCTCCGGTCGAGAGTTGAGTATATGAAAGCCGCGCGTGTCGTTGTGTTGACTGTTGCGATCGCCGCCGGTGGCGTGGCCGCGATGCTGGCCGGCCGTTCCGAGAAGCCTGCGCCGGTCGCGCCGCAGGTCACGGCCAAGGTCGATACCGTCGATATTCTCGTCGCCAAGACCGACATCCCGATGGGGCATGTGGTTTCGGCAGGCGACATGCAATGGCAAGCCTGGCCGGCCTCCACCGCGACAGGCAATTTCATCCGCAAGAGCGATCAGCCCGCGGCCATCGAAAATCTGAGCGGACAAATCGCGCGCGCCCCCTTCGTCACCGGCGAGCCGATCCGCGAGGCGAAGCTGGTGAATGCCAAGGGTTCCGGCTTCATGGCTGCGATCCTGCCGACCGGCATGCGCGCGGTCTCCACCCAGATTTCGCCAGAGACCGGCGCCGGCGGCTTCATCCTGCCGAACGATCATGTCGATGTCATCCTGACGCGGCGCGCCGGCAACGCCGACAAGACCTCCGGCGGCGGCACGGAAAGCAGCGAGACGATCCTCAGCAATATTCGCGTGCTGGCAATCGACCAGACCATCGAGGAAAAGGGCGGCCAGAAGGTCGTGGTCGGCAAGACCGCGACGCTCGAACTCTCGCCCGGCCAGGCCGAGACGCTCTCGCTGGCGCAACACCAGGGCTCGCTTTCGCTCGCGTTGCGCAGCATCACCGATACATCGAGCGACAAGCCGGGCACCGATAACGAGCAGCGCGGCGGCAGTGTGAACATCATCCGTTTCGGCGTCAGCACGCCCACGACAACGCGATGAGCGAGCAGGGGACCAGGGACACATGGCGATCAGGGCATCGATCCGCACCGCCGCGCTGACAGCGCTGATCCTCGGCGCCGCGCTGGCGCCGCCGCCGCCGAGCGTGGCGGCCGACGCGCATGTGCCGGTGATCCAAGTGGCGGCGAGCGAGGCCACTTCGCGCTTCATTCCGCTCGGCATCGGCAAGTCGGTCGCCATCGACCTGCCGCGCGACATCAAGGACGTGCTGGTCGCCGACCCCAAGATCGCCAATGCGGTGATCCGCTCCTCGCGCCGCGTCTACATGATCGGCGTGAAGGTCGGGCAGACCAATATTTTCTTCTTCGACGCCGAGGGCAAGCAAATCGCCGGCTTCGACATCGCGGTGACGCGCGATCTCAACGGGTTGCGGGCGGCGCTCAAGCAATTGATGCCGGATTCCGATATCCGCATCGAAGGCGTCGGCGACAATGCCGTGATGCTGACCGGCACCGCGCAAAGCCCGGTCGAATCGCAGCAGGCTTTCGACATGGCCTCGCGCCTGGTCGGCGACAGCGCCAAGGTCGTCAACGGGATCACGGTGCGCGGCCGCGACCAGGTGATGCTCAAAGTGACGGTCGCGGAGGTGCAGCGCGACGTCATCAAGCAGCTCGGCATCGACCTGTCGGGCACCCTGAACTATGGCTCCGCGGTGCTGAACTTCAACACCGACAATCCGTTCTCGGCCTATGGACAGGCGCTGACCGACAGCAAATTCGCCGGCACGGTCAACGGCGTGACCGCCACGCTCCGCGCCATGGAACGCGCCGGCGTCATCCGCACCCTGGCCGAGCCGAATTTGACCGCGGTCTCGGGCGAGACTGCCACCTTCATCGCGGGCGGCGAATTCCCGATCCCGAGCGGCCTGTCGTGTGACACCACCAAGTCGCCGCCGATCTGCCAGCCGCAGATCGACTTCAAGAAATTCGGCGTCAGCCTTGTGTTCACGCCCATCGTGCTGACCGAAGGTCGCATCAGCCTGAAGGTGATGACCGAGGTTTCCGACCTGTCGCAACAGAACGCGATCACGGTCGCGATCCCGGGCTCGACCCAGCCCTTGACCGTGCCCTCGATCCAGACCCGCCGCGCCGACACCGTGGTGGAAATCCCCTCCGGCGGCTCGCTCGCCCTGGCCGGCATGATCCAGGAACAGACCAAGCAGGCGATCAACGGCGTACCCGGCCTGATGCAGCTGCCGATCCTCGGCTCGCTGTTCAAGAGCCGCGACTACCTCAACCATCAGAGCGAATTGATGGTGCTGGTGACGCCGTATGTGGTGCGCGCGGTGGCGCAGAAGCAGTTGTCGCGGCCGGATGACGGCTTCGCCGATCCGGCCGACCCCTCGACCGTGTTCCTCGGGCGGCTGAACCGCATCTACGGCGTCAACGGCAAGCCCGAGCCGCGCCCGGTCAGCGCCTATCGCGGCAAGTACGGATTCATTCTGGATTGAGCGGCGGAGATTTGACGATGAGCTCACTTCGAACCGCATTCGCCAGGCGCCGCGCGCGCGCCGCCTCGCATGTGCTGGCGGCCGCCGGACTCGCGATGGCGCTTGCCGGTTGTTATCAGACGCCGGTCGCGCAGCCGGATTATCCCACCGACTACCGGCAGCGCCATCCGATCTCGTTGCGCGAAGGCAGCCGCACCGTGGAAGTCTTTGTCGGCCACAATCGCGGCGGCTTGGCGCCCGATCAGCGCGCCGATGTGCTGGCTTTCGCGCAAACCTGGCGGCGCGAATCGATGAGCGGCGTCGCGATCGAGGTGCCGCGTGACCGCAGCATCGACCGCGCGGCAAACGAATCCTTGCACGAGATCAGATCCATCCTGGCGGCGTCCGGGATTCCGCCGAAGGCCATCTATGTGACCGCCTACCAGCCGCTGCCGTCCGCGCTGACGAGCATAAGGCTGAGCTATTCGAAGCTGGTGGCGGAAGCCGGCCCCTGCGGCCAATGGCCGGCCGATCTCGGCCCCTCGCTCGACGGCAAGGATTTTGAAAACCGGCCTTATTGGAATCTCGGCTGCGCCACCCAGCGCAATATGGCCGCCATGATCGAAAATCCAGCCGACCTCGTGCAGCCGCGCGGCGAAACGCCGCCTTACATGGAACGCCGCTCGGTGGCGATCGACAAGTACCGCTTGGGCACCAATCCCTCCGGCACTTACGTCGGTTACGACATCGGCAAAATCACCGACATCGGAAAATGATCAAGCACGCATATCAAGTCGCGACAGCGGATGACGGGGACTCGCCGGCAATGGCGGCCGAGGCCGGTGACGAGCATATCGCGCCGGCCCCGCGCGTCTCGGTGCAGGCCTTTTGCGAGACGGTGGAAACCGCGGCCGCCGTGCAGGCGGCCGGCGAGGACCGCCGGCTGGTCAAGGCGCATGTGAAAATCCAGATGGGCGGCATCACCGCCGCTGTCGAGGCCTATCGCAGCGCGCCGACGCCGAACGTCATCCTGATCGAGGCGATCAACCGGCCCGAGGAAGTTCTGCACGGCCTCGACCAGCTCGCCGAGGTCTGCGACGCCGGCACGCGCGTGATCGTGGTCGGCAACGTCAACGACGTCACGCTCTATCGCGAACTGACCCGGCGCGGCGTCAGCGATTACATGATCGAGCCGGTCACCACCATCGACATCGTGCGCTCGATCTGCGGCCTGTTCTCGGCGCCCGATGCCAAGCCGGTCGGACGTATCATCGCGGTGATCGGCGCCAAGGGCGGCGTCGGCGCCTCCACCGTAGCGCACAATGTCGCCTGGGCGATCGGCCGCGATCTCGGGCTCGACGCGGTGGTGACCGATCTCGATCTCGCCTTCGGCACCGCCGGGCTCGACTACAATCAGGATCCGCCGCAGGGCATCGCCGACGCGGTGTTCTCGCCCGACCGCGTCGACACCGCCTTTGTCGACCGCTTGCTGTCGAAATGCACCGATCATCTGAGCCTGCTGGCGGCGCCGGCCACGCTCGACCGGGTCTACGACTTCGGCGCCGATGCCTTCGACGCCATTCTCGACTCGCTGCGCGTCTCGATCCCCTGCGTCGTGCTCGACTTGCCGCATGTCTGGACCGGCTGGACCAAGCGTCTGCTGGTGAGCGCCGACGACATCCTGGTGGTCGCCGCTCCCGATCTCGCCAATCTGCGCAACGCCAAGAACCTGGTCGACCTCTTACGCGTGGCGCGGCCGAACGACCATCGTCCCTATTACTGCCTCAACCAGGTCGGTGTGCCGAAGCGGCCGGAAATCACCCCGGCCGATTTCGCCAAGGCGCTGGAAGACCAGCCGCTCGCGGTGATTCCATTCGAGCCGCAATTGTTCGGCACCGCCGCCAATAACGGGCAGATGATCGCCGAGGTGTCCTCCGGCCACAAGACCGCGGACCTGTTCCGTCAACTGGCGCAAGTGCTGACCGGGCGGGCAGAAGCAAAGCGCGCGCGCGGCAGCCTGCTGATGCCTTTGTTCGCCAAGCTGATGAAGCGCTCCGCTTGATCGCGCGAATTGAAAGTGTTCGGAGTGTGTAGACGTGTTTGGTAAGCGCAGCGGAACATCGGAAGCCCGCGTCCCGGCGCCCGCGCCGGCACAGCGGCCGCCGGCACCAGCCGCCGCGCCCGCGGATGCGCCCGCTTCGCCACCGCCCGCGCCCCAGACGTCGATGGAGCCCGGACGCACGCCATTTCCGTCGGAAGGTCTCGCCGCGCCGCTGGTTTCGGCGCCCTCGCCCAGGCGCGCGTCGGCTCCCATGCCGGTGCCGACCGCGGTCGATTCGCGCCGCTCGGAAGCCTATTACGAGACCAAGAGCACCATCTTCGGCGCGCTGATCGAGGCCATCGACCTCGCCCAGCTCGCCCGGCTCGACGCCGATTCGGCGCGCGAGGAAATCCGCGACATCGTCAACGAGATCATCGCGATCAAGAACATCGTGATGTCGATCTCGGAGCAGGAAGAACTGCTCGACGACATCTGCAACGACGTGCTCGGCTTCGGTCCGCTCGAGCCGTTGCTGTCACGCGACGACATATCCGACGTCATGGTGAACGGCGCCGGCACGGTCTATATCGAAGTCAGCGGCAAAATTCAGAAAACCGGCATCCGCTTCCGCGACAACCAGCAGCTTCTGAACATTTGCCAGCGCATCGTCAGCCAGATCGGCCGCCGCGTCGACGAAGCCTCGCCGATCTGCGACGCACGCTTGCCGGACGGCTCGCGCGTCAACGCCATCGTGCCGCCGCTGGCCATCGACGGACCCGCCCTCACCATCCGCAAATTCAAGAAGGACAAGCTGACGCTCGATCAGCTCGTCAATTTCGGCACGATCACGCGCGAGGGCGCCGAGATCCTGGAAATCATCGGACGCTGCCGCGTCAACGCGCTGGTGTCGGGCGGCACCGGTTCGGGCAAGACCACGCTGCTCAACTGTCTCACCCAGTTCATCGAAAGCGACGAACGTATCATCACCTGCGAAGATGCCGCCGAATTGCAGCTCCAGCAGCCGCTCGTGGTGCGTCTGGAAACCCGCCCGCCCAACCTCGAGGGCGAAGGCCAGGTCACCATGCGCGACCTGGTGCGCAACTGCCTGCGTATGCGTCCGGAACGCATCATCGTCGGCGAAGTCCGCGGACCCGAGGCGTTCGACCTGTTGCAGGCCATGAATACCGGCCACGACGGCTCGATGGGCACGCTGCACGCCAACAACCCGCGCGAGGCGCTGTCGCGTCTCGAATCCATGATCACCATGGGCGGCTTCTCGCTGCCCTCGCGCACCATCCGCGAGATGATCAGCGCCTCGGTCGATGTGGTGATCCAGGCTGCGCGCCTGCGCGACGGCACCCGCAAGATTACGCACATCACCGAGGTGATGGGCATGGAAGGCGACGTCATCATCACGCAGGACCTGTTCGTCTACGAGATGTTGGGCGAGGACGCCAAGGGCAACATTCTCGGTCGCCACAAGTCGACCGGCATCGGCCGGCCGCGCTTCTGGGAACGCGCGCGCTATTACGGCGAGGAACAGCGGCTCGCCAAGGCGCTCGACGCCGCCGAAGCCGCCAACGACGCCATGCGCGCATGATGGAGCGGGCCGCATGAACACGCTCGCTGTCTTCTTCTTGGCCGCCGTCGCCATCGGCGGCGTGGTGTGGGTTTTCGTCTATCCGATCCTGTCCGGCGAGCGGAAAGCCGAGAAGCGGATGGAGACCGTCGCCAAGGCCTCGCCAACGGCCCGCCTGACGCGCGGACAACCGCGCTCGCGGCGCGACACGGTCGAATCCACACTCAAGGAAATCGAGGAGCGTCATAATAGAAGCAAGCACCCGCCGCTGGCGGTGCGCATCCAGCAAGCCGGACTGTCGTGGTCAAAGCGGCAGTTCCTTCTGATTTCGGCGGCCGTCGGCGCTTTCTTTTTTGTCATCGGTTTCGTGCTTGGGCAGAACCTGCTGGTCGCGGTGACGGTAGCCTTTGCCGGCGCCTTCGGCATGCCGCGCTGGCTGCTTTCCTATCTCAAGAAAAAGCGCGAATCGCGCTTTCTCGCGGCTTTTCCTGATGCGGTCGACGTCATCGTGCGCGGCGTCAAGGCCGGTCTGCCGCTGCTCGATTGCATGAAGATGATCGTGGTGGAAGCGCCAGAGCCGCTCAAATCGGAATTTCGCAGCATCGTCGAGACGCAGGCGATCGGCATTCCGCTCGGCGAGGCCTGCGCCAAGCTCTACGAACGCACGCCGGTGCCGGAAGCCAACTTCTTCGCCATCGTGGTCTCGATCCAGCAGAAGGCCGGCGGCAATCTGTCGGAAGCGCTCGGCAATCTGTCGCGCGTGCTGCGCGACCGCAAGAAGATGAAGGCCAAGATCCAGGCCATGTCGCAGGAGGCGAAAGCCTCCGCCGCCATCATCGGCGCGCTGCCGATCGCGGTGATGACGCTGGTCTATGTCACCAGCCCCGCCTATATCAGCTTGTTGTTCACCGAGCCGCTCGGCCGCGTGATGCTCGCCGGCTGCGCGGTGTGGATGGGGATGGGGGTGATGGTGATGAAGAAGATGATCAACTTCGATTTCTGAGCGCGGATCGCGGTTTGGCGAACGGGCTCGCGGCGGTAACGAAGCGATGATGGACTTTCTGGAATCCCTGATCGACGTCAAGATGCTGACGATGATCTTTGCCGCCATCGCCGCCGCCGCGACGGTGCTGACGCTCGCCATGCCGTTGGTGTTCGCCGACCCGCTCGGCAAGCGCATGAAATCGGTCGCCATCGAGCGCGAGAAGATCCGCCAGCGCGAGCGCGAGCGTCTGGCGCAGGAAAAGCAGAGGGCGAGCCTGCGGCAGAGCCCCAAGCAATATGTGCAGGCCGTCGTCGACCGCTTCAACCTGAGCAAATGGGTCGGCCAGGAGGAAGCCCGCCTCAAGCTGGTGCAGGCCGGCTATCGCGGCCAGGCGCCTTACGTCACCTATCTGTTTTTCCGCATGGTGACGCCGATCGTCGCGTTCCTGCTGACGGCGTTCTATCTGTTCGTCGTTCTCGATTTCAACCAGCCGCCCATCGTCAAGTTCGGCCTGTGCATCGGCGCCGCCTGGATCGGCATGCAATTGCCGCTGATCGTCTTGAAGAACAAGATCCAGCGCCGGCAGATTTCGATCAAGCGCGCCTTCCCCGACACGCTCGATTTGCTGCTGATCTGCGTTGAATCGGGCATGTCGATCGAGGCGGCGTTCAAGAAGGTGAGCGAGGAAGTCGGCTCGCAATCGGTGCCGCTCGCCGAAGAACTCACGCTCACCACGGCGGAGCTGTCCTATCTGCCCGACCGCCGGCAGGCTTACGAAAATCTGGCCAAGCGCACCGACCTGGAAGGCGTGAAATCGGTCTGCATGGCCTTGCAGCAGGCCGAGCGCTACGGCACGCCACTCGCCAGCATGCTGCGGGTGATGGCGCAGGAAAACCGCGATATGCGCATGTCGGAAGCCGAGAAGAAGGCCGCCGGCCTGCCGCCCAAACTGACCGTGCCGATGATCCTGTTCTTCCTGCCCGTGCTATTTGTCGTGATCCTCGGCCCCGCCGTGATCAAGGTCATGGGCATCATGCATTGAGGGGCGGGTTCGTATCCCGGGCGAGTCGCAGCGCGCAACGTAGCGGAGCGGTGCGAGGCAGACCCGGGACACCCTCGGGATATCGGCTGTCGATCCGAATACGCGGGCCGAATGCCCAGCTCAGCTCCCCGCGTCGGGGGCGAGCGTCATCGGCCGCTTGCCGGATCGTTTCCAATCGCCCTGCTGCGCCAGCATCTGCCGAAGATAATTGACGTTGGCGGCGGCTTCCGCTTCCGGCAGGTCGGCGCTGGCGATGCGCTCGGCTTCGGCGAAACGGCCTTCCAGTCCGATCACCAGCGCGAGGTTCTGCCGCACCTTCGGTCCGGCGCCCGGCTGCGCCACCGCCCTCTGCAAGGTCGCCTCGGCGTGCTTTAAATCTTTCATCAGCAGATAGGAGAGGCCGAGGTTGGACAGCACCGAGGGCTCGTTCGGCACGATCTTGAGCGCGGTCGCATACAGGCGCTGCGCCTCGTCGTGACGGCCCATCTGGTCGAGCACCGCGCCTTGCGCGTTAAGAATGCGCCAGTCAGGATTATCGGGCGTGTGCGCGCGGCTGAGCGCGTCGAGGGCTTGGGCATATTGGCCGGTGTCGGCGAGCGCGCGGCCATAGGCACCCAACAACGGCATGTTATGCGGATTGCGCATGGTGGCCTGTTCGAGCACCGCCACCGCCTGCGCGCGCTGATCGGTCGCGCGCAGCGCCCGCGCATAGGCCATGGCGACCTCGGCATTGGTCGGTTCGGACCGATAGCGGGCACCGTAGACCTCCAGCGCGCGCCGCCAATCGGCATCGGTGCGCGGCGCGCTGCTGTTGCTCGCGCCAAGGGAGCCGGTGATATCGTCGCCAGTGGTCTTGCAGCCGGCCACCGAGAGCGCCAGCACGGCAGCCAGGGCGGCCGAGCCGATCAGGTGGGCGGCGCGGGCGGTTCGCGAGCTTGTATTTGACCGCGTTTCCGGGCGCATGAGGGATTCCGACGGCTTGCATTCCAGCGGCATGTTCCTGCAATAAATGGTTAACCCTAACGGGAGGTTAATACCCCTGTCATTCCGGGGCGCGAGCGGAACGCGAGCGAGCCCGCATTCCGGAGCAACCGGCGCCGTCGTGGGCCCTGGATTCCGGGCCCGCGCCCAACGGGCCGCGCATCGCGCGGCCCCGTTGCGCGCGTCCCGGAATGACGAGCAAAACAAATCCGCTATAAGATCGCCCCATGGACCCCATGCTCTCCCCCGCCGAACTCGCTTTGCAGGCGCGCGCGCGCGAATTCGCCCAAGCCGTCGTCGCCCCGCGCGCCGCGGCCATCGACCGCGACGGCCAATATCCCTGGGACATCGTCGAGAAGCTGGCGGCTGCCGGCTTCTGCGGCATGACCATGCCGAAGGCCTATGGCGGGCAGGACCGCTCCTTCCTCGATGCCGTGCTGGTAATCGAAGAGATGGCCAAGGCCTGCACGGTAACATCGCGCATCGTGGTCGAGACCAATATGGGCGCGATCTCGACCGTCATGGCCTATGGCAGCGAGGCACAGAAAAAACTCGCCGCGAAACTGGTGCTGCAAGGCGACAAGCCGGCCATTTGCATCACCGAGCCGGACGCCGGCTCCGACGCTCTGGCCATGACCACGCGCGCCGACAAGCGCGGCGGGCACTACATCATCAACGGGCGCAAGCACTGGATCACCGGCGGCGGCGTGTCGCGCCTGCATCTGATCTTCGCCCGCGTATTCGACGAGAAAGGCGAGGACCTCGGCGTCGGCGGCTTCCTGGCGGTGCGTGACGAGGCGAAGGGCCTGCGCGTCGTGAAGCGCGAGGACACCATGGGCCTGCGCGGCATGCCGGAGGGTGAACTCGCCTTCGAGGACCTCGAAGTGCCGGCCGACATGGTCGTGATGCCGCCCTCCGGCTTCAAGCGCGGCTTCGCCGACCTGATGAATGCCTATAACAGCCAGCGCGTCGGCGCCGGCACCGTGGCGATGGGGATCGCCGCCGGCGCGCTCGACCACGCGCTGGCCTGGGCCAAGGAGCGCGAGCAGTTTGCCCGGCCGATCGGCGAATTCCAGGGCCTGCAATGGATGCTGGCCGACATGCAGACGCAGCTCACCGCGGCGCGGCTGATGCTCTACACGGCGGCGCGCTCGCGCGGGCCGGACGGCAGCGCCTTCCCCGATCCGATGCTGGCGGCGCAGGCCAAGATTTTTTCCTCCGAAGCCGCCATCAAGATCGTCAACGACGCGCTGCAATTCTTCGGCGCGCGCGGCTATTCGCGCGACCTGCCGCTCGAGCGCATGGCGCGCGACGTGCGCATGTTCACCATCGGCGGCGGCACCGCGCAGGTGCTGCGCACGCTGGTTGCCTCCAAAATGCTGGGCTGGAAGCTGCCGCAGACGCGCGACGGCTATATGCCGAAACGTTCAATGCGCGACGCCGCGGAGTAAAACATGCATCCGATTTTTGTGGGTCCCGGCGAGCGCAACGCTATCCCGGTCTGGTTCGTTCATGCCGGCAATTTTGCCGAGGTGAGCAAGGGCCTCGGCGAACATGAGCAGGCATTCCTGCGCGCCGCCGGCTTCGAGCCGAAGGCGGGCCGCCATCTGTTGATGCCGGCGACGGACGGGCATTTGGCCGGCGTGCTGTTCGGCATCGAGGCGCCCGACGCGCAGACGAAAGACCTGTTCCGGCCGGGCCAGCTCGTCACGCTGCTGCCGCCCGGCAGCTATCGCTTCGCCAATGCGCCGCACGATGCGCGGCTTGCGGCACTGTCCTTCGCGCTCGGCGCCTATCAGTTCACGCGCTACCGCAAGGGCGACGAGCGCAAGGCACGGCTGGTGGTGCCGGAAGGCGTCGACGGCGACGATCTAACGCGCATCGTCGAGGGCGTCACGCTGGCGCGCGACCTCATCAACACGCCGGCGAACGACTTCGGCCCGGCCGAATTGGAAGAGGCCGCGCGCAAGCTCGCGCAGCAGCACGATGCCGCGATCTCCGTGACCAGCGGCGCGACGCTGGAACAGGATTTCCCGCTCATCCACGCCGTCGGCATGGGCTCGCCGCGCGCGCCGCGCCTCATTGACGTCTCCTGGGGCAAGGAGAGCGATCCGAAAATCACGCTGGTCGGCAAGGGCGTGTGCTTCGATACCGGCGGGCTCGACATCAAGCCCGACGCCTCCATGCTCAACATGAAGAAGGACATGGGCGGCGCGGCGACCGCACTGGCGCTCGCGCACATGATCATGGCGCGTAAGCTGAAGGTCCGCTTGCGCGTGCTCATTCCGGCGGTGGAGAATTCGGTTTCCGGCCGGAGCTTCCGGCCGCGCGACATCTTCACGTCGCGCAAGGGCATCACCGTCGAGATCGGCAATACCGATGCGGAAGGCCGGCTGGTGCTCGCCGACGCGCTGGCGCTCGCCGACGAGGAGAAGCCGGCGCTGGTGGTCGACTTCGCCACGCTCACCGGCGCGGCGCGTGTGGCCATGGGACCGGAGGTGTCGCCGTTCTTCACCGACGACGATGCGCTGTCCGATGAGTTGATGACGGCCGGGCGCGCCGAGAGCGATCCCTTGTGGCGCCTGCCGCTGTGGCGGCCCTATGAGGCGATGCTCGATTCCAAGGTGGCCGACACCAACAATGTCTCGACCGGCGGCCAGGGCGGCGCCATCACCGCCGCGCTGTTCCTGCGCAAATTCGTGACGGCGAAATCCTGGCTTCACCTCGACATCTTCGCCTGGAATGCCTCGGGCAAGCCCGGGCGCCCGGAAGGCGCCGAGTGCATGACCGCGCGGGCGCTTTATGCGTTGTTGGCGCGGCGATACGGCTAATGCGCCAAAGCGCAGCCACACACTCCGTTCATTCCCGTACCCGGGTCCAGCCTTCGGCTGGCCCGAGCACAGGCTCCAGCGGGAATCCAGTTGGACCTATCCGTATCGCGATTCCGCGCTGGGTCCCCGCTTCCCGCCTCCGCTTGCGCTACGGCGGGCTCAAGCATCAACCCGTCGAAGCGCTTTCGCGAAGACGGGTCGCGGGGACGAGCGGGTAACGGTATGGTCGCGCTCGACCCCCGCATGCATGCGTTCCGGCCGGAGATCGCGGCGGCGCATCTGCGCGGGCAGGTGGAGGCTCAGCGTTTCGTCGACGGTGTGCGCTATCAGGTGATCGAGCCGATCGCGGATTTGCGGCGCGCGCCCTCGCACGAGGCGGCGCTCGACACGCAGGCGCTCTACGGCGAAGGCGTGATGGTCTACGAGACGAGCGAGGAAGGCTGGGCCTGGGGCCAGCTTGAGAGCGATAATTATGTCGGCTGGTTGTCGGCCAATGCGCTCGGCACCCCGGGCGCGGCGGCCACGCACAAAGTCGCGGTGCCGCGCACGCTGTGTTTCCCCGGTCCCGACATCAAGCTGCCGCCGGTCGCCGCGCTGCCGATGGGCGCAACGTTGGCCGTGGCGCGGCAGGACGAACGCTTCGCGGTCACCGCCAATGGCTGGCATATCCCGGTCGTGCACATCGCGCCGATCAAAGCGAAACAGCCGGATTTTGTCGCCGTCGCCGAACAATTTCTCGGCACGCCTTATCTGTGGGGCGGCAAGACGTCGCTCGGCATCGACTGCTCCGGTCTGGTGCAGGTGTCACTTGCCGCAGCGGGTACCGTTTGCCCGCGCGACAGCGACATGCAGGAACTGGCGCTCGGCACGCCGTCGTCGCTCGCGCAGGTCAAGCGCGGCGATCTCGTGTTCTGGAAGGGCCATGTCGCGATTGCGCGCGACGAGACGACGCTCATCCACGCCAATGCGCATCACATGATGGTGGCGAGCGAACCGCTCGACCTGGCGCTCGCGCGCATCAAGGCGGCGGGCAGCGAGGTCATCAGCGTCAAGCGGCTTTAGAACTATTCCCGGTCGCGGCCGGCAATCTCCGCCTGCCAGGGCGCGACCTTGCGTTCGACCCAGCCGATCAGGCTGTTCAGCCCGATCGCCATCACCATCAGGATGATGATCGGCACGAACATGGTCGCGGTGTCGAAATTATTAGCCGAGTTGATGATGACGGCGCCGAGCCCGGAGATGGTGGTGAAGAATTCCGCGATCACCATGGCCACCACCGCGCGGCCGACCGCGAGCCGCACGCCCGCCATGATGTAGGGCAGCGTGGCGGGCAGCACGATGCGGCGCAGAATGACCAAGTCGGGCGCCACGAACGACTTGCCGACCTCGATCAGCGTCTTCGGCACCGCGGTCACGCCGAGCCAGGTGTTGATGCAGATCGGGAACAGCGCCATCAGGAACACGACCGACACTTTGACCGCGAAGCCTAGGCCCAGCCACAGTACCAGGAGCGGCACCAGCGCGACCAGCGGCATGGCGTAGCCGGCGGTGATGAAAATGCCGAAGGCGGCTTCGGCGGTGCGGAAGCGGCCGATGACGAGGCCGATCGGCACGCCGATCGCGATGGCGAGCGCATAACCGAGCAGGAAAGGACGCAGGCTGTCGATCAGCGCGGACATGAGTTCGCCGCTGACGAGCAGGTCCCAGAACGCCACCGCGATGGCGCTCGGATAGGAGCCGAACACCGGATTGACCTGGCGGCCGAAGATCTCCCACAGGATCAACAGGCACGAAATCGATATCGACGTGATGACCCA
>DASZQT010000054.1:0-16723 GCA_035549515.1 Pseudolabrys sp.
CCGATGCTGCAATTCACTCGCAATGTCGAACACGGCGAACGGCACCGCAAACGTGTTTAAGGAAAGATTGAGGCAGTCAGCGTCGCGTCAGTTTCGCTCGTTACTACTCTCCGCAAGCCAAGACGAACGTGGTTCGCAACGGCGACTCAGACGGAAACTTCACCCAGGAGAGACAACATGACACCCGCGAATCTGCTGCGCTCAACCGCCGCCGCCCTCGCTCTTATCGCCGGCCTCGGCTTGGCAACCCAGGTGTCCGCGCGCGAGCACGAACGCCATCACGAGAAGATCGACAAGGTCGAGAAGGTCCAGAAGCTCGAGAAGGCCCAGAAGGTCGAGACCGAGAAGCAGAAGACCGAGAAGCGCGACAACAAGCGCGCGGATCGTTGATCGGCGCGTGCGGCACGCCAATTGACGTACCGCAATACCTCGAAACGAAGGGATGGCTAAATCCAGTCATCCCTTCTTTGCGTTCCGAGGGCGTATCTCCGTGTTCGGGCCTCCGCGTCATGGTCGACAGCGACCGCTTCCGTCAGCCGGGCACGTCGGTGTGGTCTGCGTCATCGTGTTCGTGCTGTCGCTCGCGCTTTGCGCCACGCGCGCGCAGGCGCAGGATCGGCCGGCGCCCGATGGCGCAACGGCCTATGGTCTGAGCGCGCCGGTAGCGCCAAGCGTGGCGTCAAGCCTGACGCCGGGGCAGGATTTCCGCCTGATCTTGACCTTGCCGTTTCTCGCCACCAGCAACGCGGCCGGGCCGCAGTCCGAACGCACTGGCGCATCCGGCTCGCCGGACGTGCATGCCAATCCCGATCTGCTGCTGCGCTGGACACATCAATTCGATTTCGTGCGCCTGTCGGTGGCCGGCGACATCGAATTCGATCGCTATGCCATCAATGCGGATCAAAGCTCGAATTCGTTGACCGGAGGTGTCAAGGCGGCGTTCACCGATGGCCGCTCGGATCTGTTCGTGCCGTATCTGTCTTATTGGACGGTCGCCGATTACGAGCCCGGCTTCACCGTGCGCGACGATTTGATGCAAAATTTCGTCGTAGGCTTCACGAGCGCCGTCGGCTTTTCGGCCAATGGCGGCATCATTCCTTTTCGTAATTCGAGTGGGGCCGGTGACTGGTCGCTGGCCTTCGACCTCTCGGCCGGCCGGCGTCTTGCCGATCCAGTCGACTTCAACGCCACATTCGCGACCTTCACGACCGACCTGGTCTACAATTTCACGCCCGATGTGCATTTCGGATTGCTGTCGAAGCTCCGCTTTCGCGACTACGACAGCTATTACGGCCAGAGCCGGCGCGATACGTTTGCCGCGCTGCAGGCGCGCATCGAACTGACGCCCGACTGGCTGACCACGCGTCTTCCCGGCGCCGAGCTAGACCTCGCCGTCGAGTATCAACGTAACATGTCGAACTTGGCATTCGCGCGCTACACGCGTTGGGAAGTCGGCCCGACCTTGACGCTTACGCGACGCTTTTGACCGCTCGCCTGTTCGCCAGGGCAGGGGCAGGCGCAGGGGCGGCCGCGGCAAAGCGCAGCACGAAGCGCGTGCCGCCGCCGCGGCGGTCCTCGATGCGGACGGCGCCGCCATGCAATTCCGCGATCCTCTGCACCAGAGCGAGCCCGATGCCGGCGCCGTCGGCCCGTCGTCGGTTGGCGCGCCAGAAGCGGTTGAACACCAGTTCCTTGTGGTCGTCGCGGATGCCGGGGCCGCGGTCGGAAACGATCACTTGCGCCGCGGCATCGACCTCGACGGCAATGGCCGTGCCGGGCGGCGAATATTTGATGGCATTGGCGACCACGTTGCGGATGGCGGTTTCGATCAGGGCGGCATGACCGGGCAGTGTGGGTATGTCGGCGGCCTCGAATTCGATGGTCTGCGCGCGATTAAAGGCGGTATCCGCCAGTTCCTCGCAAACTTTTCGCGCGATGCCGGCCACGTCGACCGAGCCGCGCTCTTGCTTGGCGGCATCTTCGGCCTGCGCGAACAGCAGCAATTGCTCGATCAATCCCGCCAGCCCGCGCACGCCTTCGCGAACATTGTCGACCAGCGGTCCCGGCGGCAGTTCATCGAGCTGCAACAGGAGGACCGCGAGCGGTGTGCGCAGCTCATGCGCGGCGTCCGCGGTAAACTGCTTCTGCAAGTCGAAGGCATGTTCGAGCTTGGCCAGCATCGCATTGATCGCGACGACGACATCGTTGAACTCGACCGGCAGATGCTCGGTGCTCAGCGGCGTCATGCGCACGCCACTCCCGACGGCCGCGCCGAGCGCGGCGGCCTGGCGGGCCGTGCGTTCCAGCGGCCGCAGCGCGAAGGCGATGGTCAGCATCATCGCCAGAGCGAGCACCGGAACGACCGACAGAATCGGAATGACGACATGGTCGAGCATTTCGTCGGCCATCACACCGATCCAGCGCCGCGCCGGATCGCCGATCATGGCGACTTGCACCCAGTAGGACCTCTGGCCGACATCTTCATGGTCGGTGAGCACCCAGCGGTCGATATCGGGACGGTCGTCCGGCCCCTGACCGAAACGCACGCCTTCGGAGAATTCCGAGCGATAGCCGTGCCGCGCGTCATCGCCTCTCGGAGCGAACTGCTTGAACAAATCGGGATTTGTTTGCGCGACCAGGCGGCGGGTGTCGGGCCGGCGGCCATCGAATACGCGAAAGCCATAGGCGTCGGGATAGGCGTGATAGGGGGCTAACTGGGTCGGGTCGCGGCCGTAACGCAACGCGTTGATGATCGCCCGGCTTTCCGCTTCCAGCGTCAGGCGCCGCAAGTTCGGCGTGTCGATGACGTATTTGGTGAAATAGAACACGAACAGCAACAGCGCGACGGCAAGCGATGCCCATGCCAGTCGAATGACGAGCAGTGCCCAGAGCGTTCGGCGGTGCTCAAGCACTGGCACGTTCGCGTTCCCGCAGGATGTAGCCGAGGCCGCGCATGGCGACGATGTCGATATTGGCGTGACAGCCATCGAGCCGCTTGCGCAGCCGCGAGACAGCGGCCTCGATGGCATTCGGCGTCACTTCGTTGTCGAAGGAATAGATGGCCTGTTCCAACTTGTGTTTGGACACCAGCTTGCCATTGGCGCCGAGCAGCGTGGCAAGCACGG
The DNA here is from genome assembly GCA_035549515.1 of Pseudolabrys sp. Classification (GTDB taxonomy): domain Bacteria; phylum Pseudomonadota; class Alphaproteobacteria; order Rhizobiales; family Xanthobacteraceae; genus Pseudolabrys. The sequence goes on from DASZQT010000054.1 coordinate 3,126, forward strand.
CGAACTCACGGCGCGCGAGCTCGACCGGATTGCCGTCGATGGTCAAGGTCATGGCCGCCGTGTCGAGAGCGAGACTGCCCAGCACGAGCAGCGAGCCGGCGATCTGCTTGGGACGCCGCAGAAGCGCGCGCACGCGCGCGAGCAGCTCCTCCAGCGAAAACGGCTTCACCAGATAGTCGTCGGCGCCGAGATTGAGCAGCAGGACGCGTTGCGTGACGTCGGCGCGGGCGGTGGCGACGAGCACCGGCGTGCTGTGCCCCTTCTCGCGCAGGGACTTGAGAATGAGCGCGCCGTCGCGGTCGGGCAGCGAAAGATCGAGAACGATCAGGCTATATTCGGCGGTGGCAAGTGCCGCGATCGCGTCGTCCGCGGTCTCGACCGAATCGACGGCGAAACCGTTTTCGCTGAGCAGCTTCTTGATCAGCGCGGCGAGCTTTTCGTTGTCTTCGACGACAAGCAGACGCATGGTTCCCCCCTCCACGCGGTGCCGGCGCCTGGACACGTCGCAAAGGTTACTCAATCACCTAGCCGTATTCGTTGGCTTGATTTTGAGACAAATCAAAGGCGGGCTCGTCATGCGCGGCGCTGGCACCCACCATTCCGTTTCATGGGGTCGAACGGCGGCTCGGGCGCATGCGGCTAGCTCCGACGTTGCCAAGCCGAGAGGCGGCGCCCGGCCTATTGGACCGCCGGCGCCGACGCGCTTTTCACGCCAGATCGAGCCGGAACGGTTCGCCTTCCATGGCAGGCAGGCCCGGGCCGATCGCCTCGACGGCGCCTATCATGCGGCCGTCGCGCTTGAGCAGGCGGTCGGCGATGCCGACGATGCGCGCATTGGGTTGCGCGGTGCGCGAGGCGCGGCGGATGCTCTGCGCGATTTCCAACTCGTCGCGTTCGGGATTGAGCGCGCAGGCCGCGACATAGGCGCCGGCGGTGGAACGGCTGATGCCGGCGAAGCAGTGCACGACCATGGGCGCGGCGCGATCCCACCCGCCGACGAAGGCGATCAGGCGCCGCACATGCTCTTCCGCCGGTGCGGTATAGCCTTCCTGCGCCTCGACGATATCGTCGACCGCTAGCACCAGATGGTTCTCGGGCGCGATATGGCTCGGCCGCGTTACCCGGTCGGTGAGGCGCAGCAGCGTGACGATGTGGCGCGCGCGGGTCTCGTCGACCGTGGCATAGAGGCGCGCAAGCGAGCAGACGTGGATCATGGTGGGCTTGTGACCGATGGATGCGTCATATCTATGACTTTCACGCGCACGTGAAAAGCATCAAGCGCGCGCGATTTTTTCGACCTGTTCGAAAAAGCGCTTCTCGGCGCTGCCGGCCGGCCAGGGCGTCAGATAGTCGCGCTCGAGCACGGCCGGAATCATGGGCTTTTGCCCGAAAAATTTGCGCGCCTCGATTTCGTCGAAGCCGGCGAGCCGGGTGGCTTCGAGATAGGCGGCGGCGCGGTCGGCGCTCTTGATCAGCGCGGTGATGGTCTCGGGCAATTTGGCCGGCAGGCCGAAGCGGACATGGATGGCTGAAAGCAGCCGCTTCTCCACCGCCTTGTAGCTGTCGCCAATCACGGCCTTGAACGGCGAGATCATGTCGCCGACCACATATTCCGGCGCGTCATGCAGCAGAAGCGCGAGCCGCGCGCGCCGGTCGAGCCCGGGTACCCGGACGCGCGCGACCGCTTCGACCAGCAGCGAATGTTGCGCCACCGAAAAGATGTGCGCGCCCTTGGTCTGCCCGTTCCAGCGCGCGACACGCGCCAGCCCATGCGCGATGTCCTCGAGCTCGATGTCGAGCGGGGAGGGATCGAGCAGGTCGAGCCGCCGGCCCGACAGCATGCGTTGCCAGGCGCGCGGCGCTGCTTTTCGTGGTGCGGCCGCCGTCTTGCTCATCGCTTCTCGGCGAGCTTGGCGAGCGGCGCATGCCGATGGCAGGTCGTGAGGTGATCGTTGACCATGCCGACCGCCTGCATGAAGGCATAGACGATGGTGGGGCCGACGAATTTGAAACCGCGGCCGATCAATTCTTTCGACATCCTGCGCGAGATGTCGGTTTCCGCCGGCACCTGCCCGCGCGTCTTGAACTGGTTCACCTTCGGTTCGCCGTCGAGGAAATCCCACAGCAGCGCGGAAAAGCCCGGACCTTTCTCCATGATGTCGAGATAGGAGCGTGCCGACAGGATCGCGCCTTCGATTTTGGCGCGGTTGCGCACGATGCCGGCGTCACCCATCAGCTTCTCGACGCGCTTTGGCGTATAGCGCGCGATCTTCTGCGGCTCGAAATCGTCGAAGGCCTTGCGGAAATTCTCGCGCTTGCGCAGGATGGTGATCCAGGCAAGCCCCGCCTGGAAGCCGTCGAGCATCAGCTTCTCGTAGAGCGCGCGGTCGTCCCACTCCGGCACGCCCCATTCCTCGTCGTGATAGGCGACATAGAGCGCGTCCTGCCCGGCCCATGGGCAGCGCGGCAGGCCATCGGTCGCGAGAATCGGGGCTGGCTTGGGCATGGCCGTCATATAGCGGCTCGCGGCCGGTTTGTCGTGCGGGGCGCCGGCTGCCGCTCGCTCTTGAGGAAGTCGATGAAGGCGCGCAACGGCGCCGGCATGTGCCGCCGGCTCGGGTAATAGAGGAACGGGCCGGAAAAGCTCGGCCACCATTCGCGCAGCACCGGCGTGAGCTCGCCGCTCGCGAGCGCCGGCGCCAGGAACTCTTCGAAGGTGCAGATCACGCCGAGCCCGGCGATCGCCGCGGCGATCTCCAATTCGGTCGCCGAGGCAATCAGCGGCCCGCGCGGATTGATCTTGACCACTTTGCCCTTGCGTTCGAACTCCCACGGTGAACTCACGCCGCTGACAAAGCGATGGCGGATGCAAGCATGCTCGATCAGATCGCGCGGATGCGTGGGCGTGCCGCGCTGGGCAAGATAGGAAGGCGCGGCGGCGGCGACATAGCGCTGCACGCGCGGGCCGATCGGCACTGCGATCATGTCGCGTTCGAGCCGCTCCTCGTAGCGGATGCCAGCGTCGAAGCCGGCGGCCAGCACATCGACGAAACTGTCATTGGCGGTGATTTCGACCGTGATGCCAGGATGGAGGCTGAGGAAGCGGCTGACCAGCGGCGGCAGGATTTTCATGGCGACGATGCCCGGTACATTGAGCCGCAGCGTGCCGGTCGGGCTGTCGCGGAAGCTGTTCACGGCATCGAGCGCGCCTTCGATCTCGCCGAGCGCCGGCGTCAGCCGTTCGAGCAGGCGCTCGCCGGCTTCGGTCGGTGTCACGCTGCGGGTGGTGCGGTTGATGAGTCGCACGCCGAGGCGCGCCTCCAACCGGCGCAGGGCTTCGCTCAGCGAGGAGGCCGAGACGCCTTGGGTCGCGGCGGCGCCGCGGAAGCTGCGGGCGCGCGCGACCGCCACGAAGGCATTCAGATCGGCGAGATCGGGATCGGCCATTGTGCGGATTTCCGTACAACTTGTACACAATGAATAGGATTATCGTACAAGGAAAATCCCGCCATATTCAAGCCCGTCAATCGCAGCAATGCGCGGGCGGCCGACCCCGGCCACCGGCGGAGCTTTGGAAGGAGAACCACATGCAGCAACGGCGTCTCGGCAGCAAAGGACCGCTGGTCTCGGCCCTCGGTCTCGGCTGTATGGGCATGTCCGATTTCTACGGGCCGGCCGACCGCAGCGAGAGCATCGCCACCATCCACGCCGCGCTTGAGGCCGGCGTCACGCTTATCGACACCGGCGACTTCTACGGCATGGGCCACAACGAAATGCTGATTGGCGAGGCGCTCAAGGGTGGCAAGCGCGATGGCGCGCTCATCAGCGTGAAGTTCGGCGCGCTGCGCGATCCCTCCAATGCCTGGCTTGGCTACGACTCGCGCCCGGCGGCGGTGAAGACGTTTCTGACCTATTCGCTACGCCGGCTCGGCATCGATCACATCGACATCTATCGCCCGGCGCGGCTCGATCCCGCCGTGCCGATCGAGGATACTGTCGGCGCCATCGCCGACATGATTAAGGCCGGTTACGTGCGCTATGTCGGCCTCTCCGAAGTCGGGCCTGAGACGATCCGGCGCGCCGCCGCGGTGCATCCGATCGCCGATCTGCAGATCGAGTATTCGCTGATTTCGCGCGGCATCGAGGACGCGATCCTGCCGGCCTGCCGTGAATTCGGGATCGGCATCACCGCTTACGGCGTGCTGTCGCGTGGGCTGATCAGCGGCCACTGGCGCAAGGATCAGGCTGGCGGCAAGGACTTCCGCGCGCACAGCCCGCGCTTTGCGGCCGAGAATGTCGACCGCAATCTGGCGCTGGTCGAGGCGCTGCGCAAAGTCGCCGAGAGCAAAGGCGTGAGCGTGGCGCAGATCGCCATTGCCTGGGTGGCGGCGCGCGGCGACGAAATCGTGCCGGTGATCGGTTCCCGCCGCCGCGATCAACTCAGTGAAGCGCTCGGCGCGCTCGCGGTGTCGCTGAATGCGGCCGACCTGGCGGCGATCGAGGCAGCCATCCCGAAGGGCGCCGCCGCCGGCGCACGCTACGCGCCCTCGCAGCTTGCGCTGCTCGACAGCGAGCGGGGGTGAGCGGTGCCTACTCCGCCGCTTTGGCTTCACCCGGCCAAGCGAATTTCGCCCAGGCGGGCTTGACCACGCGCAGCACGATGCCGCCGGCCGTGAGCTGCGTGCCGGCGGCAAGTGCATCGGCGACGCGGTCGAGCCGCAAAAGCGCGAGCCCGCGCCCCTTGGCGGTGCCGCCCAGCTTGCCGACCTCGCGCTCGCCCGCCAGCACCGGCAGGCCGGCCATGGGCGCGAATTCGTCATAGACCACCGGCACCACGCGGCTGCGCGCGGTCGAACGATGCTCCACGCGCGACACCACCTCTTGCCCGACATAGCAGCCCTTGTCGAAATCGACGCCGGCGAGCTGATCCATGTCGGCTTCGTGCGGGAAGGTGTCGCCATACATGAAATCGAAGCCGCCACGCGGCACGCCGAGCGCGATGCGGTGCGCGTCGTAGGCCTCGGCATCGCTGAGCGAGGCGCCGAGATCGGCGGCCGCCTCCGCCGCGAGATGGGGCGGCAACATGATGCGGGTGCCTAAGCCCGGCAGGCGCGGATCGGGATAACAAAGGCCGTACTCGGTCTCGCCCGAGCCGTCCCACACCGCCATCACGCCGAGCACGTCCGACAAGTTCTCGCACATCACCTTGGCGCGCAGCTTGTAGAAATTGAGCTTCTCCACCAGCGTGCCGGCGAGCGCCTTCGGGCAATCGAGGAAAAAGGCGCCGCCATCCTCGGCCGGGGCCTCGGCCACAATGAAGTCGACCACGATCTTGCCCTGGGGCGTCAGCAGCGCTGCAAAGCGCGGCTTGCCGGGCGCCACCGCGTCCATGTCGCTGGTGACGAGCCCATCGAGGAAGCCGCGGGCGGCTTCGCCTGCGACCTTCACCACGCCGCGGTCGGGAAGAAGTGCTGCCTGCATGCCGGTTTCCTGCTCGCCCCCGATAGTCTCTTGCCAGAACTTGCGCCGAAACGTAAGCGCTGGGGGCGGTCCGTTGAAGCCCCACCTCATCCTGAGGAGCGGCCGATAGGCCGCATCTCGAAGGATGAGGTGGCGACTGTTACGGCCCTCGTCCTTCGAGACGGGCGCGTTCGCGCCCTCCTCAGGACGAGGGAACAAAGTGGCCGGCACTTACGATCTGATCCTCAAAGGCGGCACCGTGGTCAACCACGACGGCGAGGGGGTGCGCGATATCGGTATCCGCGCCGGCCGCTTTGCCGCAATCGGCGACCTCACGCGCGCCTCCGCCGGCGAAGTGGTCGATTGCGGCGGGCTGCACGTGCTGCCGGGCGTGATCGACAGCCACGTGCACTTCCGCGAGCCCGGCCTCACCCACAAGGAGGACCTGGAATCCGGCTCGCGCGGCGCGGTGCTCGGCGGCGTCACCGCGGTGTTCGACATGCCGAACACGGACCCGACCACCACCACGGCGGAAGCGCTCGCCGACAAGGTCGCGCGCGCCCATCACCGCATGCATTGCGATTTCGCTTTCTACATCGGGGCGACGCGCGAGAACACGCGCGACCTCGGCGCGCTCGAGCGGCTGCCCGGCTGCGCCGGCGTCAAGGTGTTCATGGGCTCTTCCACCGGCTCGCTGCTGATCGAGGACGACGACGGCGTGCGCGACGTGCTCCGGCACATCAATCGGCGCGCCGCCTTCCATTCCGAGGACGAATACCGCCTGCGCGAGCGCATGCATCTGCGCGTCGAGGGCGATCCGCGCTCGCACCCCATCTGGCGCGATGCCACCGCCGCGCTCATGTGCACGCAGCGCCTGATGCGGCTGGCGCGCGAGACCGGCAAGCGCGTGCATGTGCTGCATGTCACCACCAAGGAAGAGGCGGCCTACCTTGCCGACTTCAAGGACGTCGCCACAGCGGAAGCAACGCCCGCGCATCTCACGCTGGCCGCGCCGGAATGCTACGAGCGCATCGGTACGCTGGCGCAGCTCAACCCGCCGGTGCGCGACGCCGAGCATCGCGCCGGCATCTGGCAGGGCATCGCGCAGGGCGTGATCGACTCCATCGGCTCCGACCATTCGCCGCACACGCGCGCGGAAAAAGCGCATCCCTATCCGAAGACGCATTCCGGCATGCCCGGCGTACAGACGCTGGTGCCGCTGATGCTCGACCACGTGAATGCCGGCAGGCTCTCGCTACAGCGCTTCGTCGATCTCACCAGTGCCGGACCGGCGCGCATTTTCGGCATCGCCGCCAAGGGCCGCATCGCGGCGGGCTACGACGCCGACCTGACGGTGGTCGACCTCAAAAAGCGGGAGACCATTACCGATAGTTGGATCGCCTCGCGTGCCGGCTGGACCCCCTATGCCGGCATGACGGTGACCGGCTGGCCGGTCGGAACTTTCGTGCGCGGCCACAAGGCGATGTGGGAGGGCGCATTGACGGCGCCCGGCCGCGGCGAGCGTGTGCGATTCCTGGAAACCCTGGCAAGCTGAGGGTCAATTCGGGGCGCGCGCCTGAGGGCCGGTGGTTGGTCCGACAATCAAGCCGGAGTTTTCCCCAGGATTTTACCGGATTTTGTCTGTTGAATCATAAACTGCATTCAACCGGACAGGCGAATGCGCAAGAAACGCGCAACCGCACATCGCCCGGGGGGGCACAAACGACGATGGCCGGCGACCTTGTTTCGCTTCGCATGCTGCTGATCGCGGCCGCGCGGCCGGACCAGGACCTTTGGCGCCAGGGCACGGCGCAGGCTTCGCTGCCTGTCGAGTTCGTGGCGGAGGAGGCGGTGGCCGCCGGCAATGTGCTGGCCAAGGGCGGGGTCGACATCTGCGTCATGGATGCCGATCTACCCGACGCCTACAAGGCCGCGATGATCACGGTCGCGCGCAAGGTGAAGCCCTCGCCGCTGGTGTTCGTGTCGGCCGCGCTCGGCTGCCGTCGCCTCGAAGGCGTCGACGGCATGCTGCCGAAGCCGGGCAGCATCGATGGCGCGCGCCAGCTCGCGGAAATCTGCATCCGCGCCAAGATCCCGACCCGCGTCTTGATCGTCGACGATTCCGGCACCATGCGCAGCATCGTGCGCAAGATCCTGTCGGCCAGCCGCTTCGCGCTCGACGTGCAGGAAGCGGTCGAGGGCTTCGCCGCGCTCAACCAGTTGCGCAGCGGCCGCTTCGGCCTGGTGTTCCTCGATTACAACATGCCCGGCTTCAACGGACTGGAGACATTGTCCGAGATCAAGCGGGAAAGCCCGACCGTATCGGTGGTGATGATGTCCTCGACCGCCGACAACGTGGTGGCCGAGCGTGCGCTCACCGCCGGCGCGCTGGCGTTCCTGAAGAAGCCGTTCTTCCCGGCCGACATCGATGCCGTGCTGGCGCGCTATTACGGCCTGAACGGCCCCGTGAACTGACGCGCGGCCGCGATGGCGCGCCGCTTACTGTCGCGATTGCTCGAGCGAGAATTCGCCGTTGCGGATGCGTGCTGGCAAGCCCTCGGTGAAAGTGGCCGCCGCTTCCTCGCCATAGGTGGTGACGAATTCGGCCAGCGCCGCGAACAGGCAGGCCTGCGCCAGGCAATCTCCGTCGACCCCGTCGAGCCGTGCTTCCGCCCAGGCTTCCTGCAGATAGCCGAGTGCCACCCGCTTCTGCTCATGGTCTGGAACCGGCTCGCGCATATGGATCGAACGCTCCGCAGTCTTCATTGTATTGATTACTTTCGTGCCAGGGCGCCCTTGTCCGGACGCCACCCTCAACCGCGGCGCGGACGTTAGCACGCGCGGGGGGCTGCCATAGCGAACGTTAAGGAAACGGTTAATTCCCACATGGGCTCCGCCGTTAACTACAGTCTAGTTTGCATAGCGGGCTGTGATATCGCGGGCGATCTTGGCGCCTTCGTCGAGATAGCGCCGGATGGCGAGATCGGCCGCCGGTGTGCAGGTGCGGTAGGTCTGTTGATAACCACGATAGCCGCGGTTGAAACTGGCGATCGCCTTGCGCCGGCGTTCGCCGCTCGGCGCTTCGGCGTCGATGAGGGCCTGCATCTGGTCGCGCCATTTCTGCCCTTCATTGGTCCCGCACACCGCGCGCAGGTAATGCAGCGCGCCGAGGATTTCGGCCAGCCGTTGCAGATCGGCGTCGAACGGCGCGGGGGTGGCGTCCTGCGCGCGCGCCGGCAGCCCCAGGCACAACAGCATCGCCGCTATGGTGAGCAGTTTCTTCACGTCACTGGGGCCTCGCGGGTCGGCCATGGTATGCGCTGCCGGCGCGGCAACCGCAAGGCAGCCGGGCGGATCACTTGGTCCGCGCCAATTGCGCAAAGGCGGCCGCGACGATCTCGGCCAGCCCTTCCGTGGTGCGCAGGGCGGCAAGTTCAGACGGCTCGAGCCAGCGCGCGTCGTCCAGTTCCTCGTTGAGCGCAACCTCGCCCGACAGGTAGCGCGCGGCAAAGCACAGAATGACGAAATGGCGCTCGATGCGTCCCAGCGCGTCGCGCACAATCACTTCGGGATGACCGGCGAGCGCCAGCGGTTCGACGATGAGCGCGGTTTCTTCGCGCACCTCGCGCGCGACCGCCTCTTCCAGCCGCTCGCCGACTTCGACCACGCCACCCGGCAACGAATAGAGATTGAGCGCCGGCTTGCGCGCGCGCCGCACCACCAGCACCTTGCCGTCGCGGATGATGGCGGCGCTGACGGCGAGAAAGGGTCGTTGCGGGTAAGTGCGGGGATCGGACAAGCTCGGCTCTATCGCTTCAGCAGCCGATCGACAACCGCCTGCGGCGCCGGCGGGATTTCGCAATCGGCGGCGCCATTGATCAACGCGCCGGCGCGCGTCACCAGCGATTTGAGCTCGACGACCGCGCTCGCGGTGAGCGTATCCTTGGCATCCGAGGCCCATTCCGACAGCATGAGGGCGCGCATGGCTTCCAGCAGGGCGGTCATCGTGCTCGCGAGCCGGTCGAGCCGTTCCCGTAGCGCCGGATCGGCGGTCTCGTAAGCGGCGATCGCCAACTCGCGGCCGGCAAAGCGCGAGGCGGCAAAGTGCTCGCGATAGCCCATCGGCTGCCAGTCGAGGAACTCGGCCCGGCAGTCCGGGCAGCTCGTGGCCATGTCGAGCAACATGATCGCTTCGTTGAAATGGTTGAGGTAATCGGTCGCGAGCCCGGTTTCCGGGTTGATATTGGCATCGGACAAATACGGCGCCGGCGCGCGCGCGGCCTCTCGCCGAGCGTCACCCGCTTGCGCCGGTCCGGTGCAATCCTGATATTTCATTCGCCCGCCCGAAAGCCACCGTCGATAAGTGTTATTTTTTGCGGGTTAAGGCGCGCTTAAGCGCCGGCGCCACGAGGATCACGAAAATGTGCGGCCGTTATACCGTGACATCGGCACCGGAGGCGATCCGGGCGCTATTCCGCTATGACGAGCGGCCCAACTTCCCGCCGCGCTTCAACATCGCGCCCACGCAGCCCATTGCCGTCGTGCGCTTGCATGAGGGCAAGCGGCAATTCGCGCTGATGCGCTGGGGCCTGCTGCCGTCCTGGGTGAAGGACCCCAAGACGTTTTCGCTCTTGATCAATGCGCGCGCGGACACGGTGTGCGACAAGCCCGCCTTCCGCGCCGCCATGAAGCGCCGGCGTTGTCTCATCCCGGCCGACGGCTTCTACGAATGGAAGCCGGAGGGCGGGCGCAAGCAGCCTTTTTACATTCGGGCGAAATCGGGCGAGCCGCTCGCCTTCGCGGGCCTCTGGGAGACCTGGACCGGCCCGAACGGCGAGGAACTCGACACCGCGGCCATCATCACGACCGACGCCAACCGCGGCTTGAATCACATCCACGACCGCATGCCCGCGATCGTGCCGCCGGAAGCCTTCGATCTCTGGCTCAACACGAATGAGGTCGATGCGCGCACCGCCGAAGCGCTGCTGATGCCGGCGCGCGACGATCTGCTTGAAGCCTATCCGGTGTCGACCGCGGTCAACCGCACGGCGAACGACAATGCGAAATTGATCGAGCCGTTTGCGCCGGCCGACGCGGAAGCACCGGCTATGCCGCCGACGTCAAAGCCCGCGCCGAAATCGGCCGCGAAGCCAGCCGAGCCGCGCGCCCGCGCCAAGCGCGCGAAAGAGGACGGCGGGCAGGGCGCGTTATTTTGACGGTTATGGCGTCGGCTCGCGGCCGTCCAGCCATTTGGCAAAGATGGTGCGCGGCTGGTCGAAATAACCGAGCGCGCGATAGAAGTCGTGCACCGCGCGATTATCCCCGCGTACCATCAGCATGACTTTCTCGACCCCGCGCGCCGCGAGCCATTGCTCGGCCGCTTGCGTGATCGCGCGCCCGTAGCCTCTGCCCTGCTGCGTGGGCTCAACCGAGAGATAATAGAACCAGCCGCGATGGCCGTCGTGCCCGACCATGATCGAGGCTACGATCTCGCCATCGGCGCGGCCGACCAGCACCGTCGCATTGGCGCCGCTGCGCGCGCGGGCGATATCGGCGCGCGGTTCGTTCCACGGGCGGGTCAGTCCGCAGCGCGTCCACAGCGCGACGATGGCCTCGACATCGCCATCGGTGGCTTCGGCAATCGCGAGCGCGCTCATGAGCTCCTACAGCACCTTGCCCGGATTGAGGATGCCGTTGGGATCGAGCATCTGCTTCAGCCCACGCATCAATTCCATCGCCACCGGGTCCTTCACCTTGGGCAGCGACTTGCGCTTGAGCATGCCGATGCCGTGCTCGGCCGAGATCGAGCCGTTGTATTTGAGTACGACCTTGTCGACGATCGCGTTGACCTCGCCCCAGCGCGCCAGGAAGGCGGCCTGATCGGCGCCGATGGGCTGGCTGATGTTGAAATGGATATTGCCGTCGCCGAGATGGCCGAACGGCACCGGGCGCGAGCCGGGGATGAAGGCCTTAACCGCCGCGCTCGCCTCTTCCAGGAAATCCGGCACCGCCGCGACCGGCACCGAGATGTCGTGCTTGATCGAGCCGCCCTCCGGCTTCTGTACCTCGGGCAGGATGTGGCGCATGTGCCAGAGCGCCTTGGTCTGTTCGAGGCTCGCGGTGATGGTGGCGTCGTCGACCAGGCCTTGCTCGATGCCCTCCGCCAGCAGCGCCTCCACGCTCTCGCGCAGGCCTTCGGCGTTCTGCGAGGAGACTTCCATCAGCACGTACCAGGGATGCGTCGTGCTCAAGAACTCGCGCACGCCATGGCCATGCTTGACCGCGAATGCCACCACCTCGCGTCCGATCAATTCGAAGCTCGTCACCGTGCCGCCGGCGCGCGCCTGCGCGAGATTCAGCAGCTTCACCGCGGCGGCCGGCGAGGGCACGCCGACGAAGGCGGTCTCCACCGCGCGCGGACGCGGAAACATTCTCAGCGTGGCGGCGGTGATGATGCCGAGCGTACCTTCCGCGCCGACGAAGAGATGGCGCAGATCGTAGCCGGTGTTGTTCTTCTTCAGCTTCGACAACAGATTCATCACGCGGCCGTCCGCCAGCACCACTTCGACACCGAGCATCAGATCGCGCGCGATGCCATAGGCGACCGCGCCGGTGCCGCCGGCATTGGTCGACAGGTTGCCGCCAATCGTGCAGCTTCCTTCCGAGCCGAGCGAGAGCGGGAACAGGCGGTCGACCGCTTCCGCGGCTTCCTGCGCCTTTTGCAGCACGACGCCCGACTCGCAGGTCATCGCGTTTGAGTCAGGATCGACCTCGCGGATCTTGTCGAGCCGGGTGAGCGAAAGAATGATCTCGCCCTCCATCGGGGTCTGTCCGCCGACCAGCCCGGTATTGCCGCCCTGCGGCACGATGGGTGTGCGCGTCTCGTTGGCGAGTTTCAAAATCGCCTGCACTTCGGCGACCGAGCCCGGCCGCAGCAGCATCGACGAGCGGCCGTTATAGAGCCCGCGTCCCTCGGTGACGAACGGCTCGAGCGCGGCCGCATCGGTGATGGCATATTTGTCGCTGACGATTGCCGCGAAGCGGGCCAACAGGTCGGGGGAGGGCGCGCGGCGAAGCTGCTCGTTCATTCACGTTGGTCCTTGTCTCGTTTCCTGGCGCAAAACGCGGGCGCAAATCACGCGCGCGGCGCGGCGGCGCGTCGGAGCCGGTCGTTGATCGCCTCGCCGAGCCCCGTGCGCGGCACCTTCATTACCGCGATGGCCTTGGCGCCGGAAGCGTCGAGCGCGCGCAGGTGGGAGAACAGATTCGCAGCCGCCTCGATCAGATTCCCACTCGGCGAGAGATTGCGCGTGAGTCCGGAAAATTCCGGCGCGGGGCCGAAGGCGAGCAGCGCCTCGCCGTCGCGCGGCGTCGACGCATTCAGCCGCAGATGCGCCTTCGGCGCGTAATGCGAGCTCAGCATGCCGGGCGCGAGCGGGGCCTCGTCGCCGGCGGCCGCTTCCGCGGCCTGCGCCAGCGCGGAACCGAGCACGCGCTCGATTGCTTCGCGCGGCACGCCGCCCGGGCGCAGCAGGGTCGGCTCGCCGAGACAGGACACGATGGTCGATTCGACGCCGACCGCGCAGGGACCGCCATCGACGATGAGATCGATGCGGCCGCGCAAATCGGCCATGACATGGGCGGCATCGGTGGGCGAGACATGGCCGGAACGGTTGGCGGAGGGCGCCACCACCGGCCGGCCGAACGCCTTCAAGAGCGCCTGCGCCACGGGGTGCGCGGGAACGCGCACCGCCACGCTGTCGAGCCCGGCCAACGCCAGTTCCGACACGGCACAATCGGGCTGCTTCGGCAGCACCAAAGTCAGCGGTCCCGGCCAGAAGGCGTGCGCCAGCTTCTCGGCCGCGGCGTCGAAGCGGGCCACCCGGCGGGCCGCCGCGAGATCGGCGACATGGGCGATCAGCGGGTTGAAGGCCGGCCGCCCCTTGGCGGCATAGAGCCGCGCCACCGCCTCGCCCTGGCCGGCATCGGCGCCGAGGCCATAGACTGTCTCGGTGGGGAACGCGACCAGCCCGCCGGCCGCCAGACAGGCCGCGGCGGTCTTGATTGCTTCGGCGTCGGCCTTTAAGACCCGCGTTCCCGGTTCGGCGGTCATCTCGTCTCTCACGCTTGCGTTTAGG
>DASZQT010000055.1:0-7252 GCA_035549515.1 Pseudolabrys sp.
TCAGGGCGAGATCTTCGGCTTCATCGGCTCCAACGGCTGCGGCAAGACCACCACGATGAAGATGATCACCGGTCTCTTGGCGCCCAGCTCGGGTTCCGCGCGCTTGTTCGGTCAGCCGCTCGATCCGCGCGATCTCACCACCCGCGCGCGCGTCGGCTACATGTCGCAGGGCTTCTCGCTCTATTCGGAACTGACCGTGCGGCAGAACCTCGAGCTGCATGCGCGCCTGTTTCGCTTGCCGGATGCCACGATCGCGACCCGCCTGGCCGAGGTGGCCGAGCGCTTCCAACTGACCGAGATCATGGACGCGCTGCCCGGCGCGCTGCCGCTCGGCCAGCGCCAGCGCCTGTCGCTCGCGGTCGCGATGGTGCACGCGCCCGCCGTGCTGATCCTCGACGAACCGACCTCGGGCGTCGACCCGATCGCGCGTGACGCTTTCTGGCAGACCTTGATCGACCTGTCGCGCAAGGACGGCGTCACCATTTTCATCTCCACGCATTTCATGAACGAGGCCGAACGCTGCGATCGTATTTCGCTGATGCATGCCGGCAAGGTGCTGGTCACCGATACGCCGGCCGGCCTGATCGAGAAGCGCGGCGTGAAGGACGTGGAGGAGGCCTTCATCGCCTATATCGAAGATACCGGTGCGGAGGCCCACCTCGAGGGCGCCGAACTATCGGCGCCGGCGACGCCATCTTCGGCCAGTCGGCGCGCGATGACCCGGGTGTTCGAACCGCGGCGCATGCTGAGCTATGCCCGCCGTGAGACGCTCGAATTATGGCGCGATCCGATCCGCGCCATCATGGCCACGGTCGGCAGCCTCATTCTGATGTTCATCTTCGCTTACGGCATCACGATGGACGTCGAGAACCTGACTTTCGCCGTGCTCGACCGCGACCAGACCACGGCGAGCCAAAACTATATCCTCAATATAGCCGGCTCGCGCTATTTCAGCGAGCGCGCGCCGATCACCGACTATGCCGACCTCGACCGCCGCATGAGGGGCGGGGGACTGACCCTGGCGCTTGAAATTCCGCCGAACTTCGGCCGCGATGTCGAGCGCGGGAACCGGGTCGAGATCGGTGCCTGGGTCGACGGCTCCATGCCGATGCGCGCGGACACCATCGAAGGCTATGTGCAGGGCATGCACGCGCAATGGCTCGCAAGCCACGGCGCCTCGGTGACGCCGGTCAACATCGAGATCCGCTACCGCTATAACCCCAACGTCAAGAGCGTCGTGGCGATGGTGCCGGCCATCATTCCGATGCTGTTGATCCTGATCCCTTCGATGCTCACCGCGCTCAGCGTCGTGCGGGAGAAGGAGCTCGGCTCCATCGTCAATTTCTATGTCACCCCCACCACCCGGTTGGAATTCCTGATCGGCAAGCAGCTTCCTTACGTGGTGCTCGCGCAGTTCAACTTCCTGCTGTTGACGCTGTTTGCGGTGACCTGGTTTGCGGTGCCGCTGCGCGGGAGCTTCCTGGCGTTGTTTTGCGGAGCCCTGCTTTACGCGGTCGCGGCCACCGCCATTGGCCAGATGGTCTCGTCCTTCATGAAGAGCCAGGTCGCGGCCGTGTTCGGCACCGCGATCATCACGCTTATTCCGGCCATGGAATTTTGCGGGTTCATCGATCCGGTGTCTTCCTTGCAGGGGTTCGGCGCCTTCGTCGGGCGCATCTATCCGACCAGCCATTTTCTGACGATCACGCGCGGCGCCTTCGCCAAGGGACTTGGCTTTGCCGAATTGCAGCCGTCGTTCTGGCCGCTCTTGATCGCCATCCCCGTGCTCACCGGCCTGGGCGCGCTTCTCCTGAAGAAGCAGGAGGGGTGAGGTCATGCGCGTCTCCAATATTTTCAATCTCGGACTGAAGGAGTTTCGCAGCCTCTCGCGCGACGCGGTCCTGATGCTGCTGATCGCCTACGCCTTCACCGGGGCGATCTACCAGGCGGCCTCGACGCTACCGGAAACGCTGAACAGGGCGGCGATCGGCATCGTCGACGAGGACGGCTCGGCGCTGTCGGCCCGGATCGTCGCGGCGTTCTACCCGCCTTATTTTGTGACGCCGACGCTGATCACGCCGGCCCAGATGGACCATCAAATGGATACGGGGGCCATCACGTTCGGCCTCGACATCCCGCCGAACTTCCAGCGCGACGTGCTGTCGGGCGACAAGCCCGCCGTTCAGCTCAACGTCGATGCCACGCGCGTGAGCCAGGCTTTCACCGGCGCCGGCTACATACAAGCCATCGTCGCCGCCGAGGTCGGCGCCTTCCTGGCGCATTATCGCGCGCCGACCGTGCTGCCGGTCGACCTGGCTTTGCGCATGCGCTTCAATCAGAACCTGAACAAAGCGTGGTTCGGCAGCGCCGTCGAACTGATCAACCAGGTCACGCTGCTGTCGATTATCCTGACCGGGGCCGCGCTGATCCGCGAGCGCGAGCACGGCACCATCGAGCATCTCCTGGTGATGCCGGTGACACCGTTCGAGATCATGGCCAGCAAGATCTGGGCGATGGCCCTGGTGGTGGTGGTCGCGACCGCGGCGTCGCTCTTCCTGGTGGTGCAAGGGGCGCTCCGCGTGCCGCTGCAGGGGTCGATCGCGCTGTTCCTTGCCGGCACGCTGGCTTGCACATTCGCCACCACCTCGCTCGGCATCGTGCTGGCGACGATTGCGCGCTCGATGCCGCAATTTGCACTGCTCACCATGCTGGTGATCATGCCGCTCGAGATGCTGTCCGGCGGCCTGACCCCGCGCGAGAGCATGCCGCAATTCGTTCAGGTCGTGATGTCGGCGGCCCCGACCACCCACTACATCGCGCTGGCGCAGGCGGTGCTGTTTCGCGGCGCCGGCATCGATACGGTGTGGCCGCAATTTCTTGCGCTCGCGATCATCGGCACGGTGCTGTTCGCCCTGGCGCTATTCCGCTTCCGCAAGGCGATCGCCGAGACCACCTGAGAGTCTGGTTGGAAATGCAGGTAAGGAAATCGAGGCTTTGCCTGGCCGCCGTCATGCCCGGCTTTGTGCCGGGCATCCACGTCTCACAGTACTAACGCAAGCGAGACGTGGATGGCCGGGGCATAAAGGCGTTCACGCCCGTCTTCGACGGGCTATGCCCCGCCATGACGCCGCGGGTGAGGCGCCACTTAACCCGTTGATCTGACTCGTTGCATTTCCGGTCGGGCTCTGAGGCCATGGTGTGGCGGGGCCACGGCCATGCGCCGAAGTTGCGGGCGCATCCATTAACGTGTCGCTAACCATAACGGTTCGCTTGCCGCCATTTGGTCCGCTTAGTCGACAACGGGAAGTTAGGCTTAAGGCGGCCTTTACGGCCGCGTGGCTGACTACCGGGACACCAGGAAGGGGACGTCCCCGGGGCCAAGGCGGGAATGTTTGTGCGCGCGTTCACGCGCTGGAATCTTATTGCGATCGCTGTCGGCGCGTTGCTGGCCGGCGTTCCCTCGATCGCGTTCGATTTCTGGCTCGGTGGCATGGTCGACCGGCAGGGCCGGGTGGAGGTCGAGAGCGCCGCGCACCGCGCGATTGCGCTCGTCGATTTCCGTCTCGGTCAGGCCGCCGCGGCGCTCGATCGTCTGGCGGCCGAAGACCCCAAGGCGTCGAGTCTAGGCGCGTGCGGGCCGGATGCCGTTGCCGCTATGCGGCGCGCCGATTTCCTCGCCCCGCCCATCAAGGAGATCACCTTCGTTTCGCCGGACGGGGTGACTTTGTGCAGCGATCGCAGCATTCCGGCCGACGATCGCAAGATCGTCTCGTCGGAAACGCTGCCGCTGGCCGGCGGACTGACGCTCGATCTGATCCAGTTCGCCGATGCGGGCTCCATGGTGCGGTTGCGTCGCATGGCCGGGGCCGGTCCCAATCAGATGGCGGCGCTGGTGCCCACCTCTTTGCTGTTGCCGCAGGCGACCATCCAGGACAGTCCGTTCAGCGCTTATGCCCGCGTGTCGACCGGCTCCGGCTTTTTCGTCGGCGATGTCGGCCGACCGCCGGCCGTGGGTGAGGACCAGCTCTCCGCCACCGCATCGTCCGACCGTTTCGGCCTGCAGGCCACGATCCGGGTGCCGCGCGCCATGCTGCCGGCCGAGCGCATCGGGTTTCGCTGGATCGGCCTGGTGGTCACCGCCGCCATTTTGCTGATCGTCGGCATCTTTGCCTGGCTGATGCCGCGCCGCCGCCTGCCGCATGACCCGATCGCCGAGATGGAGCGCGCGCTCAAGGATGGCGAATTCGTGCCTTATTACCAGCCGGTCGTCGACATCCGGTCCGGACAGTTGCGCGGCGCCGAGGTGCTGGTGCGCTGGCGCAAGAGCGACGGCACGCTGGTGCTGCCGGGCACGTTCATTCCATTGGCGGAGTCGAGCGGGCTGATCCGCGCCATGACGCGCGACCTGATGCGCCGGGTCTGCGTCGAGGCGGGGCCTGCGATCGGCCGCCGGCCGGCGCTGAAAATATCGTTCAACTTCGCCGGACAGCTTTTCAGCGACGAGAACATCGTCAACGAAGTGCGCAACATCTTCGCGCGCTCGCCGATCAAGCTGTCGCAGGTCGTGCTCGAACTGACCGAGCGCGATCCGGTCGAGAATTTCACCGAAACCCGCCGCACGATCGCCGCCTTGCAGGGGCTCGGCGTGTGCATCGCCATCGATGACGTCGGTACCGGGCATAGCGGGCTTTCCTGCATGCTCAAGCTCGGCGCCGACATCATCAAGATCGACAAGATGTTCGTCGACGCCATCGGCACCGACCGCAATTCCACCACCATCGTCGAGACGCTGGTCGATCTCGCGCATAATTTGCGCATGGACGTGGTGGCCGAGGGCGTGGAGAATTTCGAGCAGGTCACTCACTTGCGCGAGCTCGGCGTCCGGTCGGCGCAGGGCTATGTGTTCGCGCCGCCCCTGCCGGGCAGCTCGTTCCTCAAGCTGATCGAGGCGATCGATCCGCTTGCGGTAGCGGCGGATGAGGCGGCCGAGCGGCCGGCGGCCTGAGCGCGGCCGGTTTGAAAAGCTGGGCCGAGTCGCCTAAAAAGCGCCGATCTGGGAGACGGAGGACCTTCACATGACCAGGATCATCGCTGTACCGGCCGCACTCGTGCTGGCCGCAATTTCATTCGCGCAGCCGGCCGCGGCGCAAAACCCGAGCGTCGGCGGCGCCATCATCGGCGGCGGCATCGGCGCGGCCATCGGCGGCGCTGCTACCGGCAGGGCCGGCGGCGCCATCGCCGGCGGCATCATCGGCGCCGCCGCCGGCGCCGCCCTTGGTGCCCAGCTCGAGGCCCGCCCCCGCGGCTATTACTGGTACGGCGATCACTGCTATTACCGCCGCGCCGACGGCAACTACTATCTCGTCAAGCGAAGCCGCTGCTTCTGATCCGATCGGCGGACGCGGCCGACATGAAAAAGGGCGGCCTTGCGGCCGCCCAGTTTAGACGCCACGCGGGAGGAACCGTGCAACGGGTCGGCAATTCCAACGCTGCCGGCCCGCGTGACCGTATGTGACCCGCAAACGAAATCGTTTCATCATGCCGCACCCACGCGGCCGATTCGTCAATGCGGATTCTTTCATTTTTGCGATGGGGTGACACAGGCGTGACTTTCGCGTGACGCTTGCGCGCGTCCGCGATCTGCCAATGAAAGCCGGCGCGGCCCGATGACGGCCCCATGGTACCGCAACCGGTGCGGGACGAGGCGCAAGACATCGCATAATTGGAACGGGCGGCGCGGGTTCCGCGTTTCCGGGAGCGGCGGGGAGGCAAGCCGCGCGAGACGTCCCGCTATGAGCAGCACCGACTCCACCCGTCCACCGCAAAGCCTGCCGCCGGCTACCGCTGCGCTGGAATGCCCGGCCGGGCGTTCGTGGATTTGCGTTCTGCTTGGCCTCATTTTGTTTGCGGGCGGGATGTTCGTGTTGTGGAACGTGGTGGCGGCCACCATCATCACCTCCATCTTCTTCGCCGCCGCGCTGGTGATCGTCGGTCTGTTCCAGATCGTTCACGCCTGCTATGCGCGCAGCTGGGGTGCCTTGGCCGTCAGCCTGATCGTCGGTTTGCTCTATATCGCCGCCGGGATGGTGCTGATGACCGATCCGCTCGCCACCTCCTTCGCGCTCACCCTCGCGATCGCCGCAATGTTCCTGGTGTCCGGCATCATGCGGCTTTCGATCGCATTCCGGCAATGGAGCGATTACGGGCTGATCCTGGCCGCCTCGGGCATCACGGGCGTGGTCTTCGCCGGCGTGCTCATGCTCGGCTTTCCTTGGAGCGTGCTGGTGGTGCCCGGCCTGCTCATCGGCATAGACCTGATATTCCATGGCGCCTGGTGGCTGGTGGTCGGATTGACCGTGCGCCATCCCGGCGGCGAGCCGCACGGACTGACCGCCACCTGACTGACCGCCACCTGACGTTCCCTCGGCGCGGAAATATCAAGAGCCGGCCACCGCAACGGACGCCGCGTTGATGCATATGAGGCGAGGGCGCGTGCGCCTGGCCGGCTCCTGAACGCTTGAACGCGCATCATTGTGCGCTAGGCCGCCGTAAAGCGGACCGTGGTCTCGAACGAATAGCCGCAGGCCTCGCAGGTCCAAAGATGTCTCAACCGATCGCTATCGAGGTTCTCTGACCATTCGGGCATGTCGATGCTGCAGCCGCATTGCCGGCATTCCGTGAGCGCGCGCCGGAACGGCCTTGTCGGCATGAACGACTCCAACTTTTCGCGGACCAGTTCCATCGAAACTCCTTTCCCTTTCGTGTCGGTCGTGCGTGCCGTCCCGGGCCTAGGCTTATTGCCGCTTCGGATTTTCCCGGTGCGGTTCGCACGCTGGTGCCGCGGCTCCTCTGACTTTCTCCCACTGTCAAAATCTTAGCGCAGTAGCGCCGACGATGAAGCAGCAAGGCTGACATAACGGGCGCGTGCATGGCAACGAGCGTATAACCACCCGTGTGGGCATTGCGTCGTCGCGCGCTTGCGTCGCGTTCAGTTATCGGCGGTGCTGCGAAAGTGCGGAGGAACTCAGCCCGCGATGAGATCTTCGTCCGCAAGGAGTTCGCGCAGGGCGCCGATCGCCTCCACCGCGTCGTCCTCGTGCTTGACGCCGTCGAGCTGCGCCTTGATCTCGCGCAGCGTGGAAAGCCGGCGCACATGCAGCATTTCGTCAACAAAGGCGCGCGCCTCGGTGAGGGTGGCGATTTTGCGCTTGTGCGGCGTGTCCTTGACGAAGATCGGCGGAGCGACAGGGAA
>DASZQT010000056.1:0-3387 GCA_035549515.1 Pseudolabrys sp.
CTACGAGGAGCGCGAGAAGCGCGGCATCGACGATATCTATCTGTTGCGCGTCGAGCAGCTCTATCCGTTCCCGACCAAGACGCTGGTGACCGAGCTTTCGCGCTTCAAGCAGGCCGAGATCGTGTGGTGCCAGGAAGAGCCGCGCAACATGGGCGCCTGGTTCTTCGTCGACGTGTTCTTGACCTGGGTGCTCAACCAGATCGGCGCCAAGCACCGCAACGCGCGCTATGCCGGGCGGCCGGCCTCGGCCTCCACCGCGGTCGGTCTGATGTCGAAGCATCTCGCGCAGCTCAAGCAACTGCTCGAAGAGGCGCTGGGCTGATTTGATCTGTCGCCACCGGGCATAGCCGTTCGAAGAACGGCGTTTCTTCGAAACGCCTATGCCCGGTGGCCCCGCTTAGGAGGATGCTATGCGTCCCTAAGCGAGATGGCCGGGACAAGCCCGGCCATGACAAAGAACATTCAAGACAAGAGAGCAATCATGGCTGACATCCGCGTTCCCACCCTCGGCGAATCGGTCACCGAAGCGACCGTCGGCAAATGGTTCAAGAAGGCCGGCGATCCGGTCGCGGTCGACGAGCCGCTGGTGGAATTGGAAACCGACAAGGTGACCCTGGAAGTGCCGGCGCCCGCCGCCGGCGTCCTGTCGGCGATCGCGGTCGAGGGCGGCTCGACCGTGGCGGTCGGCGCACTGCTCGGCCAGATCGCGGAAGGCGCGGGCGCCGCGCCCGCGAAAGCGGCTGCTGCACCGCCGCCCGCTGCACCAAAGCCGGCGGAAGCGCCGAAGCCTGCACCCGCTCCGGCGGCCTCGGCGGCGCCAAGCGACATGCCGATGCCGCCCTCGGTACGCAAACTTTCGGCCGAAAGCGGCATCGATGCCGGCAAGGTCGAGGGCACCGGCGTGCGCGGCCAAGTCACCAAGGGCGACATGCTGACCGCGATCGAGCGCGCGGCCGCCGCGCCGACGCCGGTGGCGACGCCTGCCCCCGTGCAAATGCGGGCGCCCTCGCCAGCCGACGATGCGGCCCGCGAAGAACGCGTGCACATGACGCGGCTGCGTCAGACCATCGCGCGCCGCCTGAAGGACGCGCAGAACACCGCCGCCATGCTCACGACCTTCAACGAGGTCGACATGAGTGCGGTGATGGAACTGCGCAACCACTACAAGGAGCTGTTCGAGAAGAAGCACGGCGTGAAGCTCGGCTTCATGGGCTTCTTCGTGCGGGCCTGCATCCAGGCGCTCAAGGAAGTCCCGGCAGTCAATGCCGAGATCGACGGTAACGACATCGTCTACAAGAACTACTATCACATCGGCATCGCGGTCGGCACCGAACGCGGCCTGGTGGTGCCGGTGGTGCGCGACGCGCAGAATAAGTCGCTGGCCGAGATCGAGAAGGCCATTACCGACTTCGGCCGGCGCGCGCGCGAGGGCGCGCTCAAGATCGAGGAAATGCAGGGCGGCACCTTCACGATCACCAATGGCGGCATCTACGGCTCGCTGATGTCGACGCCGATCCTGAATGCGCCGCAGTCCGGTATCCTCGGCATGCACAAGATCCAGGAGCGGCCGGTGGTGATCGGCGGCAAGATCGAGGCGCGGCCGATGATGTATCTCGCGCTCTCCTACGATCACCGCATCGTCGACGGCCGTGAGGCGGTTACGTTCCTGGTGCGCGTGAAGGAATGCCTCGAGGATCCGGCAAGATTGGTGCTGGATCTCTAGTTCTTCATCCCTCCCCTGAAAGGGGAGGCATAGGCGGTGTTCGGTCGCCGTCTCTTTCTGGACGCCGATGCTTCGCATCGGCTATGGCGAAGCAAGGCGGGGTGGGGTCACGCCTCCACATTGACGACCCCCACCCGCTCGCCGCTTTCGCGGCTCGCCGCCCTCCCCCTTGCAGGGGGAGGGATAAGAAAGCGGAGCGTTTTTCGATGTCCTACGACCTCATCGTCATCGGCACCGGCCCCGGCGGCTATGTCTGCGCCATTCGCGCGGCGCAGCTTGGCCTGAAAACCGCGGTGGTCGAAAAAACATCCGTTGGCGGCACGTGCCTCAACATCGGCTGCATCCCGTCCAAGGCGCTGCTGCACGCCTCCGAGATGTTCGAAGAAGCCGGCCACTCGTTTGCCAAGATGGGCATCGGCGTGAGCGCGCCGAAGCTCGACCTGAAGACGATGCTGGCGTTCAAGGACCAGGCCGTCGACGGCAATGTGAAGGGCGTCGAATTCCTGCTCAAGAAGAACAAGGTCGACACCTTCTTCGGCGCCGGCCGCATCCTTGCCCCCGGCAAGGTCGAAGTTAAGGGCAACGACGGCAAGACGCAGACGCTCGAGACGAAATCCATCGTGATCGCCACCGGCTCCGACGTCGCGCGCCTTAAGGGCATCGAGATCGACGAAAAGCGCATTGTGTCATCGACCGGCGCGCTGTCGCTGCCGGAGGTGCCGAAGCATCTGCTCGTCATCGGCGCCGGCGTCATCGGGCTCGAGCTTGGTTCGGTGTGGCGCCGGATCGGCGCCAAAGTCACGGTCGTGGAATTCCTCGACGGCGTGCTGCCCGGCATGGACGGCGAGGTGCGCCGGCAGGCGCAGCGCCTGTTCGAGAAGCAGGGCATGACGTTCAAGCTGTCGTCGAAAGTCACCAGCGTCGACACGTCGGGCAAGACCTTGAAGGCCACCGTCGAGCCGGCGAAAGGCGGCGCGGCGGAGACGATCGAGGCCGACACCGTGCTCGTCTGTACCGGCCGCGTGCCGTACACCGGGGGGCTCGGGCTCAAGGAGATCGGGGTCAAGCTCGACGAACGCGGCCGCGTCATCGTCGATCATTATTATGCGACCAATGTGCCGGGCATCTGGGCCATCGGCGATGTGATTGCCGGGCCCATGCTGGCGCACAAGGCCGAAGATGAAGGCGTCGCGGTGGCCGAGATTCTGGTCGGCCAGGCGGGACACGTGAATTACGGCGTCATTCCGGCGGTGGTCTATACGATGCCGGAGATCGCTTCTGTCGGTAAGGGCGAGGAAGAGCTGAAGGCGGCTGGCGTCGCCTACAATGTCGGCAAATTTCCCTTCACCGCCAATGGCCGCGCCAAGGCCAACCAACAGACCGACGGCTTTGTGAAAATCATCGCCGACGCCAAGACCGACCGCGTGCTCGGCGTGCACATCATCGGCTCGGATGCCGGCAACATGATCGCGGAAGCCTGCATCGCGATGGAGTTCGGCGCCTCGGCCGAGGACATCGCGCGTACCTGCCACGCGCATCCCACGCTCCCGGAGGCGGTGAAAGAAGCCGCGCTGGCGGTCGCCAAACGCGCCATTCATATGTGATACTTCACCCCGTACAGAACGTCCGCAAAAGCGGGCGTCGCCGACTGGGGGGAAGCAATG
>DASZQT010000057.1:0-12173 GCA_035549515.1 Pseudolabrys sp.
GCCCAAATTGCCGCGATTAGGCCAAATAGATTCGGTTTCTGGGTTGCTCAATGCGAGGAATGTCGACATGGCGATGGACGCGGGCGAAATCGAGCGGCTGATCAAGGCGGGCATTCCGGACGCCCAGGTGACGATCCGCGACCTTGCCGGCGACGGCGACCACTACGCCGCCACGGTGATTTCGGCCTCGTTCAAGGGCAAATCGCGCGTGCAGCAGCACCAGCTCGTCTACCAGGCGCTCAAGGGTCAGATGGGCGGGGTGCTGCATGCGCTCGCCCTGCAAACCGGTGCGCCGGACGCCTGATCACCCGGAATCCACGACCGGACGCTCCCCAGCCATGCCGCGGCGGCTTTGCAATCCACTTGGGGTGACGGGGGCATCTGGGCTACATATATCCGCCATGAAGGCGGCCCCGAATCCCGCGCGACCGAAGCCGGCCGCCGGCGCTGTCCCATAGGATCATTGACCCATGAGCATCGAGCAATTCATCGACAACGAAGTGAAGAGCAATGACGTCGTCCTGTTCATGAAGGGAACGCCGCAGTTCCCGCAGTGCGGCTTCTCCGGTCAGGTGGTGCAGATCCTCGACCACCTCGGGGTCAGCTACAAAGGCATCAACGTGCTGGAGTCGGACGAGATCCGCACCGGCATCAAGAGTTATTCGAACTGGCCGACCATTCCGCAGCTCTACGTCAAGGGCGAGTTCGTCGGCGGCTGCGACATCGTGCGCGAGATGTTCCAGGCCGGCGAGTTGCAGGACGTGCTGAAGGAAAAGGGCGTCGCGGCCGCGCAAGGCGCCTAAGCGAAAAGGACCGGCGGCGTGGCGATTGCACTCCTGATCGTCGCCGCGCTGGCCGATCTGGCGCTCGCCGCCCTGCTCATCGGCGTTTCCGGCTTTCTGTTCGGCGGCGGCCCCGAGAGCATGCACGCGGGTGGCTTGGCCATGGCCGCGTATGCGGCGGCGGTGATCGCTTGCATCGCCGCGCCGGTCGCCGGCTTCTTCATCAAACGCAATGGCAAATCCGGCTTCGGCGTGCTGGTGGCCTGGCTGCCGCCGGCCGGCGCTTTGCTGGCCACGATGATGCCCGCGCCGTATTAGAGCGCGCGCCTTACGACGCCGTCGCCGCCTTCTGCACATAGGGACGGAACGTCGTCTTCTCGGTGCCGCAATCGGGGCAGCGCCAATTGGCCGGAATGTCGGCAAAGCGCGTGCCCGGCCGGATCGACTGCTGCGGCAGGCCCTTGGCTTCCTCGTAGACGAAATAACAGCCGCGGCAGATGAAGCTGCGCTCCGCCACCTGGAAGGCGGGCGTGGGCGCGCCATTCATCGTGTGCGCCGACACCGGCGAATCGACGCGGTCGCCGACCGCGATGCTGCCGCCTTCACGCACCATCAGATAGACGCCGAGATTCTTGTGCCCGAACGCCGCGCGCAACGAGCCCGGAATGTCGAGATCGCGCCGTCCGCTTGCCGGATTGACATTGGTGGCGCCGCAACGGCCGTTCTTGCGGTCGACCGCGAACACGGTGTCGCCGATGCGCACGTCGCCGCCGACCCAGTCGAACTCCTCCCACGGCCTGCCGCCATCGATATAGATGTTGGCGCGAAAGCGTAAGGGATCGATCTCGTAGCCCCATTGCTGTTCGAGGCTGCGCACGGTCGCGAGGTTGATGAGCGAGATCACGCTGTCCGGCTTGTCCATGAAATGGCCGTGGCGCGAGCGCACCAGCACGGGCGGCGAGGG
The DNA here is from genome assembly GCA_035549515.1 of Pseudolabrys sp. GTDB lineage: Bacteria > Pseudomonadota > Alphaproteobacteria > Rhizobiales > Xanthobacteraceae > Pseudolabrys. The sequence continues at coordinate 1,747 of DASZQT010000057.1, forward strand.
CAGCGAGGGCAACAACTTCCAGAAGAACTGCTCGATCTCGGCGCGTCCGGCCTCGTCGGTGAGCTTGGCGCCGGCCACTTGTGCATTGCCTTGACGCACGGTGAGCCATTCGCTGTCGAGATCGAGATGCGTGGAGACGGTGGCCAGGCCCTCGTCCAGCATCAGCATGGCGAACAGGCCCTTCTTGGCCCATTTCGGATCCTCGGCATCGATCGGCGCGCCCGGCCGCGCCAGCGCGAAGATGCGATCTTGCGGGAACGGCTTGCCGGCCTCGAGCGCGATCTGAGACAGCGGCTGCGCGCTCAGTCCCTTGATCGGATACCGGTAGATTTTGCTGACTGAGATCATGCCGCCGCCCGTGCCTTTTGACGCGTCTCTTGCCGTGCCTCGCGCCGAGCTTGCCCGTTGCCGCCGTCGCGCGGCTAGAGCCGGCCGCCGACGAAATTTGGAGTCCAGATGCGAGCCCGTGCCGGATGACAGCGCCGCAAGCGGCAGCGCGGTGCGCGCGAACAGCTTGCTGACGTCGACCTTCTGATCGTCGACCGCATCGTCAACGGCATCCGACAGAAGCGCGATGCCTTGCTCGATCTGCTTGTGCGAGAGCGCGCCATAGCCGAGCATCAGCCCGCGCTGCGTCAGCGGCGACAGCCGCGCCACATGCGCGCCGGCCGAGCCGAGCGAATAGACGCCGATGCGCGCGCGCCGCGCCAGGTTTTCCACCACACCCGCGTCCGGTACGCCGGGCGGCAGGTACCACATGAACTGCAATCCGCCCGATTCGCCGGTGACGCTGACATCGCCGAAATTGCGCCGCAGCGCGTCGAGCAGCACGTCGCGGCTTTCCTTGTAGTGCGCCCGCGCGCGCGCCAGATGCGCGGCATAGCTGTTGCTGCGCATCATCTCGGCGAGCGCGGCCTGATCGAGCCAGGGATTGCCGCTGTCGAGCAGCGCCTTGGCGGTGGTGACGATACCGGCAAGTTGTTCCGGCACCACCATGTAGCCGAGCCGCAGGCCGGCCCCCAACGTGCGCGAGAACGAGCCGAGATAGATGGTGCAATCGGGCGCGAGCGCGGCGATCGCCGGCAGCGTCGAGCCTTCATACCGGAAGTCGCTGTCGCGGTCGTCCTCGAGGATGTAGCAGCCGCAGCGCCGCGCCCAGGCGATCACCGCGCGGCGGCGCGCCAGCGCCAGCGTGTGGCCGGTCGGATATTGATGCGAGGGCGTGACGTACAGCAGCGTGGTCGGCCGCTGCGGCAGCTCTTCCGGGATCAAGCCTTCGAAGTCGACCGGCACGCTGTAGAGCTCGGCACCGGTCGCCTCGAAGGCGAAGGCGGCGCCCTCGAAGCATGGGTCTTCGATGGCCGCCAGCGCGGCATGATTGAGGAACAGGCGCGCGGCGATGCTGATGCCTTCCTGCGCGCCGGCGACGATAATAATGCGGCTCGGATCGGCGGCGATGCCGCGCGTGGCGGCGAGATGATTGGCGATGGCCGAGCGCAGCGCGGGCAGGCCGGCCGCTTCGCCATAGCCGGTCAAGCCGGCGCTGCCGCCATGCGAGAGATTGCTCTGCAACAGCCGCCGCCAGATCTTGAGCGGAAACAGCGCGGCGTTCGGCCGTCCGGGATAGAAATCGAACGACAGCCGTCCTTGATGCGCGCGGCCGCCATGCGGCGCGCGCAGCGGTAATGGTGGCATCGGCATATGCGTGAGCGGCCGGCCCTCCGGCTGCTCGCTCGCGCTCGTCGCGGGGATCGGCGGTGCGCCGGGCATTTGATCGGCGACGAAAATCCCGGAGGCCGGGCGCGCCTGCACATAGCCGTCGACGATCAAGGTGTCATAGGCGCGGATCACGGTATTGCGCGACACCGCAAGCTGTTCCGCCAGCCGGCGTGACGATGGCAGCCGCGTGCCCGGCGCGATGCGGGCCTGCCGGATGGCGTCGCGCAACTGCTCGATCAGTTGATCGGTGAGGGATTCGCGCCGGGAACGATCGAGCAGAACGGGAATTTGCATGCTTCAATCGGCCGCGAACGGCGGCCACTTTCGTCTCCGGCAGGGCCGATCTTAGGTCCAGTGGCGCCCGTTTTCAAAGCCCGTGCACGACTGGTCCCGTCAAACGGCTGCCGACTGGACCCATGGTCGCGCGACACGCGCCGATTTTGCCCAACCCGCGGGCATTGCCTGACCACAGACTGAATTTTCGGTTCGTTCGCTGAGCAATCGAGTGCCCCGCGACGGGCGCGCGCGCGCAAATCGATGGAGCCATCGCATTTGCGCGCTGTGGGTCTCGGCGTGGGCCGGTTCCGCGCGCAAGGTTCGTCACAGCCGGAGCAGAGGCGGACCGTGCGCGGCGCGTGGCGGTCTCGTTTGGATGGGTTCAAACTGGAGATAGCTCATGAAAAAAGCACGACATTATTGGCTCACCGCCATGGTCGCGTCGGCGGTCCTGATGGGGGCTTCACGCAGCCAGGCGGCCGATGACACCATCAAGATCGGCATCCTGCATTCGCTGTCGGGCACGATGGCGATCAGCGAGACGATCCTGAAGGACCTTATGCTGATGGAAGTCGCCGAACAGAACGCCAAGGGTGGTTTGCTCGGCAAGAAGATCGAGCCGGTCGTGGTCGACCCGGCTTCGAACTGGCCATTGTTCGCCGAGAAGGCGCGCGAATTGATCTCCAAGGACAAGGTCGCCGCCGTGTTCGGCTGCTGGACCTCGGTGTCGCGCAAGTCGGTGCTGCCGGTGTTCGAGGAACTGAACGGGCTGCTGTTCTATCCGCTCGAATACGAAGGCGAGGAATCCTCCTACAACATTTTCTACGGCTCGTCGGTGCCGGACAACAAGGCGATCCCGGCGGTCAAATATCTCATGAGCAAGGACGGCGGCTCGGTGAAGCGCTTCGTGCTCGAAGGCACGGACTATGTCTATCCGCGCACCTCGAACAAAATCATCCGCGCCTATCTGAAGTCGGTCGGCGTCAAGGACGAGGACATCCTGGAGAACTACACGCCGTTCGGGTTCTCCGACTGGCAGACCGAAGTCGCCCGCATCAAGAAGTTCGGCTCGGCCGGCAAGAAGACCGCGGTGGTCTCCACCATCAACGGCGACGCCAACGTGCCGTTCTACAAGGAACTCGGCAACCAGGGCGTCAAGGCGCAGGATATTCCTGTGATCGCCTTCTCGGTCGGCGAGGAAGAACTGGCCGGTCTCGACACCAAACCGCTGGTCGGCCATCTCGCCGCCTGGAGCTATTTCGAGTCGGTCAATACGCCGGAGAACAAGGCCTTCATCGCCAAGTGGCACGCCTACACCAAGAACCCCAAGAGCGTGACCAACGATCCGATGGAGTCGGCCTATATCCTGTTCCACATGTGGGTGCAGGCGGTGCAGCAGGCCGGCACCACCGATGTCGATGCGGTGCGTCAGGCCATGATCGGCCAGAAAGTGAAATCGCCGTCGGGCTTCGAGGTCACCATGCTGCCGAACCATCACATGGCTAAGCCGGTGATGATCGGCGAAATTCAGGCCAACGGGCAGTTCTCGATCGTCTACAAGAGCAAGGCGCTGCCGCCGAAGGCGTGGAGCCCCTATGTCGAAGCCAATAAGGGCAAGGTCGCCGATTGGTCCTGGCCCTGGGTGTGCGGCGGCTGCACCACGCCGAAATACGCCACTAACTGAGCTTGAAGCGGTCCCTGCGCTGGAGCCCGGTGTCGGTCGCAAGGCCGGCGCCGGGTTCTGGTGCGTCTAGGCCGCGGGGACGAAACGGTAGGCGTTGTCCTTGCGCTCGACATGGCCGACGCCGGGATAGGGCAGGTGGAAGCCGATCAGCTTCGACTTGTCGGTGGCGAGATGGTCGAGCAGCTTGCGCCGGGTGGCAACTGCCAGGTCCGGGACATGATCGGCGGCCGGCTTCCACTCCGGATGCACGAACGAAACAAGCCGGTGCGTGAGCACGTCGCCGCCCACGATCAGGCCGTCAGCGCCGGCAAGCGCCAGCGACACATGGCCTTGCGTGTGGCCGGGCGTGTCGAGGATGGACAAGCCCGCGACGATCTCGTCGCCCGGCTTGAACATCTTCACTCTGTCCTTGATCGCTTCGTAGTGCCGGCGTGCGCCGGTGACGAAGCCCGCGCGATTCTCCGGCAGACCGCGCAATGCGTTGTCGCCGTGCCAGAAATCCCACTCCTTGGCGGCGACGTAGAACGTCGCGTCGGCGAGCTCCAAGTCGTCGAGCTCGTCCATGCTGCCCCAAAGATGGTCGGGATGCCCGTGCGTGAAGATCACCTTGGTGATTTTGCTCTTGTCGATGCCGGCGGTTTTGAGATTGTCCCACAGTTTGCCGGCGGTCGGCATGAAGCGGTCGCCCGAGCCCATGTCGATCAGGATCAGGTCGGCGCCGGCGCGGATCAGCGTGACATTGGTGGCGGGCGTGTATTCTTCGCCGGCCTCGCCGGTGGCCTTGAGCAGCGCGACGCGTTCCTCCGCCGGCGCATTGGCGGCGAGCATGCTGGTCGGCAGCACCAGATGGCCGTCGCTCACCACGGTGATGTCAAAGGCACCGTGCTTGAAGGTCGCGGGGGCGGGCGCGGCAAAAGCCGGCAGCGTATGCGCGACGAGGCCGGCGGCGGTGCCGGCCAGCAGCGTGCGGCGGGTGAGGGCGGTGATCGGCCGAGTCATGGGCGGTTCTCCCTGGCCGCCCAAAATAGCAAATCCCCCGCCTTGGGGGCAGGGGATCTGGATCTCGCGGGATGAAGGCGACGCGGCGAGGCGTCAGCGCGAATAATATTCCACCACCAGATGCGGCTCCATCTGAACCGCATAGGGCACATCGGTCAGCGTCGGGATGCGCGCGAACTTGGCGGTGCGCTTGCCCGTATCGACCTCGATGTAGTCCGGCACGTCGCGCTCGGGCAGCGCCATGGCTTCGAGCACCAGCGGCAGTTCCTTCGACTTGTCCTTGACCTCGATCACATCGCCGACCTTGAGGCGATAGCTCGGGATATTCACGCGCTGGCCGTTCACCGTGACGTGGCCGTGGTTGACGAACTGGCGTGCCGCGAACACCGTCGGCACGAACTTGGCGCGGAACACCGCCGCGTCGAGCCGGCGCTCCAACAGGCCGATCATGTTGGCGCCCGAGTCGCCTTTCAGGCGGCGGGCTTCCTGGTAGATGCTGCGGAACTGCTTCTCGGAGATATTGCCGTAATAGCCGCGCAGCTTCTGCTTGGCCTTGAGCTGCACGCCGAAGTCGGAGAGCTTGCCCTTGCGGCGCTGGCCGTGCTGGCCGGGGCCGTATTCGCGCCGGTTGACCGGGCTCTTCGGGCGACCCCAGATGTTTTCGCCCATCCGGCGGTCGATCTTGTACTTGGATTCCAAGCGCTTGGTCATCGCGTCCTCGCGTTAAAAACGTCGTCAGGGGTGAGGAACCGCGCCCTCCTCTGCGCCGGGCTTAAAGCCCGGTGCCGACAGGAAAAGCCTCGTAAGCGCAAGGCCTTACCACGGGTCGCGAAACGCCGCGCGGGCCGAATGAGGCCCGCGCAGTGCCGGGCTATGTAGGGCCAGCGCCCGTTCTTGTCAAATTCGGCCGGCGCTGCGGCCAATTGGATCGGCCTTTCCACCTTGCCGGTTCTCCGGCGCGAGGCCATATTGGCGAGGTCAGGCCGGGCCCCTCTGGCAGTCATTCAGGCTGCGATGTCGGACTGATATCAAGTCCCGACCGGCCCGATGCACCGACCGAACGCCAATAGCCGACAGATCGTTGACCGGGTCGCCGCGACATTTCGCCCGCACAGGGCGCAGGAGCGACACATATGAGCGAGCTGTTGGCCATTTCGCCGCACGCGATTACCGCCTTTCTCCAGGTCATCATGATCGACCTGGTGCTGGCCGGCGACAATGCGGTGGTGATCGGGCTCGCCGCCGCCGGCCTGCCGAAGGAGCAGCGCGGGCGCGCGATCCTGGTCGGCATCCTGGCGGCGACCGCGCTGCGTGTCGGCTTTGCCTTTGTCGCGCTTGAACTGCTGGCGATTGTCGGGCTCCTGTTCGCCGGCGGCATCCTGCTCTTGTGGGTAAGCTGGAAGATGTGGCGCGAACTGCGCGGGCCGGGCGTCGAGGATACCGACGCGGCGCTCGACGCGCGCGAATGCAATGTGCCGCGCAAGACTTTTGCGCAAGCCGCCTGGCAGATCGTGATGGCCGACGTCTCGATGTCGCTCGACAATGTGCTGGCGGTGGCCGGCGCCGCGCGCGAGCACCCGGTGGCGCTGGTGTTCGGCCTGGGGCTCTCGATCGTGCTGATGGGCGTAGCCGCGAGTTTCATCGCGCGGCTTTTGAACCGCCATCGCTGGATCGCTTATGTCGGTCTCGCCATCATCTTCTATGTCGCCATCGACATGATCTGGCGTGGCGCGCTCGAAATCCACGCGCATGCGCTGGGCACCTGAACGCGATGCGACGAGAGAGAACCAGTCCGTCATTGCGAGGAGCCCTGAAAGGGCGACGAAGCAATCCAGTATCGAGTATGTGACTCCTGGATTGCTTCCCCCTCGCTTCGCTCGGGGTCGCAATGACGGATCATTGCAATCGTATTCCGGTTAAAAGCCGAAATTCTTAAGCGCGGCGGCGAGGGCGGGCGGCGGCGTCTTGCCGGACGTGAATTCGATTTGCGGCGCGGGCGGAGGCTCCGCCGAGAGTGCGCGCTCGCGCAAAAGGTCGACAACGCGGCGCGCGATGGCGGGGGCCGGATCGAGCCATTCCACCGGCCACGGCGCGTTGGCGCGAAAGCGCTCGACCAGCAGCGGGTAATGCGTGCAGGCGAGCACCACGGTGTCGGTGCGGCGGCCGTCGCTATCCACGAAGCAGGGCGCGATCTCGGCCTTGATCTCGGCATCGCTGACCGGCGCGCCGGCGAGTTCGGCTTCCGCGAACGTCGCGAGGTTCGGAGAGCCGACCAGCACCACATCGCAGGCAACCGCGAATTCGCGGATCAGCGCGCGGGTATATTCGCGGCTCACCGTCGCTTGCGTGCCAAGCACGGCGATGCGTTTTGACTTTGATCGCGCGCAGGCCGGCTTGATCGCCGGTACGGTGCCCACGAAGGGCACCGCAAAGCGCGCACGCAATTCCGCCAGCGCGATGGTGGAGGCGGTGTTGCAGGCGATCACAATGAGGTCGGGCGAATGTTTCGCGATGGCCGCGCCGATCACATCGACAACACGCTCGATCAGCGCAGTCTCGGGCTGCGCGCCATAGGGAAAGCAGGCATCGTCGGCGAGATAGATGAAGCGCGCATCGGCGCGCGCGCACCGAACCTCGCGAAACACGGTGAGCCCGCCGACGCCGGAGTCGAAGACGAGAATCGTGGGGGGCGAGGTCATGGAGGCAAGGTCATGGAGGCGAAGTCATCGAGGCAAGGTCATCGAGGCAAGGTCATCGAGGAATGCGGGCGAGCAATTGTCCGAGCAAGAGCAGGCCCTGCGGCCAATAGCCGAGGCGCGAGGCCGTGTTGATGTGGCCGAGCTCCGGCAATTCGCAATAGTCGGCGCCCCAGTTCTCGGCGAATTCACGCGCGCGCGTCGTGCTGACATAGACATCGTCGGTTGACGCGACGACCAGCGTCGGAACCGGAAACCGCAGGCGAGGAACGGGGAGGAAATTACGCGTCGGCGGCGGCGCACCCGGCCGTTCCAGATCGGAGGGCGCGACCAGCAGTGCGGCCTTGACGCGGCCGGGCTGGCCGCGCGCGGCCCAATGCGCGGCGAGCGAACAGGACAGGCTATGGCAAATCAGCACCGCCGGCCGCGTGCCGGCGGCGATGGCCGCATCGAGCCGCGCCAGCCAGTCGGCCAGCTTCGGATTGTCCCAATCGTCCTGCAGGATGCGCGAAGAATTGCGGAAGGCGTTGCACCAATAGGACTGCCAATGTTCGACGCCGGAATTGCCGAACCCCGGCAGGACCAGGAAATCGAAATCGTTGGTGGCGTCGCGCATCCGTCAGGTGTCTCTTTTGTTGCGCATGATCTTGTCCGACCTTCCTCCGCCCGCCGAAGCGTGCTTCGCGAAGGCGGGAAACCGGTACCCACTTTTCGGGATCATGCGCCGAATACCCGGTGGAAGATGGTGTCGACGTATTTGTAATGATGATCGAGGTCGAAATTGGCCTCGAGCTCCTTATCCGACAGTTTGGCGCGCACGTCGGGGTCGGCCTTGAGCAAGGCGAGGAAGTCGCTTTCGCCGCCCCAGACCCGCATCGCATTGCGCTGCACGATGCGATAGGCGTCCTCGCGCGGCACGCCCTTCTGCGTCAGCGCGATCAGCACGCGCTGCGAATGAATGAGCCCGCCGAGCCGATCGAGGTTCTTCTGCATGTTGTTCGGATAGACCAGGAGCTTGTCGATCAGGCCGGTCAGCCGCGCCAGCGCGAAGTCGAGCGTGACGGTGGCGTCCGGCCCGATCATGCGCTCGACCGAGGAATGCGAAATGTCACGCTCGTGCCAGAGCGCGACGTTCTCCAGCGCGGGCGTTACGTAGGCGCGCACCATGCGCGCAAGACCGGTGAGGTTTTCCGACAGCACCGGATTGCGCTTGTGCGGCATCGCGGAAGAACCCTTCTGCTTCTCGGAGAAGAATTCTTCGGCTTCCAGCACTTCGGTGCGCTGCAGATGGCGGATTTCGGTGGCGAGCCGTTCGATGGAGGAAGCGACCACGCCGAGCGTGGCGAAATACATGGCGTGGCGGTCGCGCGGGATCACTTGCGTGGAAATCGGTTCGACCCTCAGCCCCATGGCCTTGGCGACGTGCTCTTCCACGCGCGGATCGACCTGCGCGAAGGTGCCGACCGCGCCGGAGATCGCGCAGGTGGCGACTTCCTCGCGCGCGGCATGCAGGCGGCGGCGCGCGCGCGCGAATTCGGCGAAAGCCTGTGCGAGCTTGAGCCCGAACGTGGTCGGCTCGGCATGGATGCCGTGCGAGCGGCCGACGGTCGGCGTGAGCTTATGCTCGAAGGCGCGGCGCTTGAGCGCGGCGAGCAGGGCGTCGATATCGGCGAGCAGAAGATCGGCGGCGCGCACGAGCTGCACATTGAGGCAGGTGTCGAGCACGTCGGACGAGGTCATGCCGGAATGCATGTAGCGCGCTTCCGGCCCCACGATCTCGGAGACATGGGTGAGGAAGGCGATGACGTCGTGCTTGACCTCGGCCTCGATGGCGTCGATGCGGGCGACGTCGAATTTGGCATCCTTGCCCTTGGCCCAGATCGTCTTGGCGGCATCCTTCGGGATGATGCCGAGCTCGGCCATCGCATCGGCGGCATACGCCTCGATCTCGAACCAGATGCGGTACTTGGTTTCCGGCGACCAGATGTCGGTCATCGCGGGACGGGAATAGCGCGGGATCATGATTTGGTACCGAACGTCATTTGGAGCCTGTCATCGCCGGGCTTGTCCCGGCGATCTCGCTTAGATAGGCACTGCGTCCCTGATCGGGATGGCCGGCACTTCAGGCGCGAAGATGGCGCTTCGCGCCTTTCGCCCGGCCATGACAGGGGCAGGGTTCACGCCGCCTCTCCGCGCGCCATGGCGGCGGCCGAGCGGATGGCGGCGATATTGGCCTGGTAGTTGCCGCCCTTGAACACGGCGGAGCCGGCGACCAGCACATTGGCGCCGGCGCGCACCACGTCGGCGGCGTTCTGCGCGGTCACGCCGCCGTCGACCTCGATGTCGATCGGGCGGCCGCCGACCAATGCGCGGACGGCGGCGATCTTCGCGAGCTGCGAGGGAATGAAGGCCTGGCCGCCGAAACCGGGATTGACCGACATCACCAAAATGAGATCGACCATGTCGATGACGTTCTCGAGCGTGGAGACCGAGGTGCCGGGATTCAAAGTGACGCCCGCCTTCTTGCCGAGCGCGCGGATCGCCTGCAGCGAGCGGTGGATGTGCGGGCCGGCCTCGACATGCACGGTGATGATGTCGGAACCGGCCTTGGCGAAGGCTTCCAGATAGGGATCGCAGGGCGCGATCATCAGGTGCACGTCGAAGGTCTTCTTCGAGACCGGGCGCAGCGCCTTCACCACGTCGGGGCCGATGGTGATGTTGGGCACGAAGTGGCCGTCCATCACGTCAACGTGGATCCAGTCGGCGCCCGCGGCCTCGATCGCGCGAATCTCCTCGCCCAGCCGCGCGAAGTCGGAGGCGAGGATCGAGGGCGCGATGAGGAGTGGCCGCGGCATGGACGGGTCCCGGGTCAAGGCGTCCGCGTACCATGCTGGGGCGGACTCACGCAACGCGGGCGGGGTTCGGCATCCCCCGGCAATTTGGCGTCGGCGACCGGCAAGTTTTGCCGGGGTCCGGCGCTGGCGGAGGGACCGGAGTTCGCGGAAACGCGCGCAATGCCGGCCTTTTCGTGCGCGTTCCGGGCTGGCGCGCCT
>DASZQT010000058.1:0-34324 GCA_035549515.1 Pseudolabrys sp.
ACGCCGATGCCGCCGGCGACGAAGATGTAATGCCTGGCCTCGACCAGCGGGAAATTATTGCGCGGCGTGCTCACGGTGAGCAGGTCGCCCGGCCGCAGCTTGCCGTGCACGAAGCTCGACGACTGGCCGCCCGAAATCGCACGAATGCCGAGCCGGTAGTGCGAGAGATCGTTGGGATCGCCGCACAATGAATATTGCCGCAGCGTTCCGTCCGGCAGTTTGAGATCGATATGCGCGCCCGGCTCGAAGGCGGGCAGCGCACTTCCATCGAGCGCCGAAAGCTCAAGCGAGAGCACGCCCGGCGCCTCCCAGATCAACGCGCGCAGGCGCACCTGGAACGTCTGCTCGCCGGGGCGCGGCGCGGCGACGGTGGGCTTGGTGAGTTCTGCGACGTCGCTCATCTCGTCCTCACAACGCGCTCTTCGCCCACGGGTGCGGGGCCTGGCTCAAGTCGCAATAGAGCGACTTCTGCGCCATCCAGGCGCGGATGCCGTCGCGGCCCTTCTCGCGGCCGAGGCCGGAATCCTTGGTGCCGCCGAACGGTGTCGAAATCGAGAACTGCTTGTAGGTATTGATCCACACCGTGCCGGTGTCGATCGCGCGCGCGATGCGCCACGCCTTCGGGAAGTCGCGCGTGTAGATGCCGCAGGCCAGCCCATAACTGTTGTCGTTGGCTTGCCGCACGAGATCGTCCTCGCCGTCGAACGGCAGCACGGCCAGCACCGGCCCGAATACTTCCTCGCGGCAGAGCCGGCTGTCGTTGGCGAGCCCGGCGATAATGGTCGGCCGATAATAAGTGCCGTCCTTGTAGTCAGTGCCCTGCGGGCGCTCGCCGCCGGTCAGCACTTTTCCGCCATCCTCGCGCGCGCGCTTGACGTGGCCTTCCACCTCGTCGCGATGCTTGGGCCGGATCAGCGGCGCTACCTGCGTGCCGGTTTCGAACGGATGGCCGATGCGCAGCCGCTCGGTGGCGGCAACGAGCTTCGCGACGAAGGCATCGTAGATCGACCGCTCGACGAACAGGCGCGAGCCTGCGATGCAGGATTGCCCGGTCGAGGAAAACACGCCGAACATCACCCCGGCGACCGCGAGATCGAGATCGGCGTCGGCGAACACGATGGTCGGCGACTTACCGCCCAGTTCGAGCGAGACCGGCATCAGCTTGTCGGCCGCCTTGCGCGCGATGTCGCGGCCGGTCGCGGTGCCGCCGGTGAACGACACCTTGCGGATCGCCGGGTGCGTAACGATGCGCTCGCCGACGATCGATCCCGCGCCCGGCAGAGTCGAGAACAGGCCCTTGGGCAGGCCGGCTTCCTCGATCACGCGCGCCAGTTCGAGGCAGACCAGTGGGCTCCACGACGACGGCTTCAGCAGGATTGCATTGCCGGCGGCGAGCGCCGGCGCGACCTTTTGCGCGTCCGACGCGATGGGCGAATTCCACGGCGTGATGCCCGCGGTGACGCCGAGCGGCTCATGGACCGACATAGTCAGATAGTTGCCGCGCGACGGCGTCAGCGCGTCTTCCATGGTCTCCAGCGCCGCCGCCATATAGCGGAAGGTGCCGGCGGCGCTCATGGCCAGCGCGCGCGTCTCGCTCAGGGTCTTGCCGGTGTCGCGCGACTGCACATAGGAGATGCGGTCGGCGTGGCGCGCGATGCCCTCGGAGATTTTGTAGAGATAGGTCGCGCGTTCGTGCGGCAGCAGCTTGCGCCACGCGGGATTATTCACCGCCTCTTGCGCGCGCGCGATGGCGAGATCGACGTCTTCGCTTGAGGCCCCGGCGATCACGCCGTTGAGCGCGCCATCGGCGGGGAAGTTCGAGGCGATTTCCGCGCCGCGACCGCGCCGCCATTCGCCGCCGATATAGAGCTTGTCTTGCGGGGCGACGCTCAGGTCCATCTAGATCACCATCGGACTGGCGCGGTTGATCAGTTCGCGCGCGACGCTGTAGCCGGCCATCAGTGAGGTCTTCGGATTGGCCGGCGAGGGGCGGCCTTCGAGCTTGACGCTGAAATCGCCGCAGGCCGAGCGCACGGCGAATTCATGCACGTTGCGCGAGATGCCGGGATCGGCGACGAGGCGCACTTGCGTCTTGTCGAGCCCGATGCCGGCGATGGCCAGGGTGGCCGCGACATTGGCGTTGAACGGATAGTCGCTCGCGGCCTTGCGCGCGCTGCCCTCGAAGAACACGGCCGGCTCGCTGAGCGTGTCGAGCGCGAGCAGCGTCTCGGCCGGTGTGGCTTTCCAGGCTTTCGGCGGTTTACGGCCGGTGTAGATCACGCTTTCGAGGCCGGACAGACGCGCGGCGGCGAGCGCATCGATGCCGCCAATGGCACCGGCCGGCAGCACGAGGCGGGCATGGCCCGCTTTGGCGGCGGCAATCAGCCGCTGGTAAAGGCCCTCATCCGACAGCGCGCCGATCGAGATGACGATGAAGTCCGCGCCCGAGCGCAGGATCGCCTCGCCATAGGCTTTGACGGCGGTGTGCGAGGCGCATTCCGCCACGACGTCGGGCTTGTCGGCCAGCAGGGCGGCGACATCGGTGCGGATGCTGCGGGCATGCGCGAGCTTCGGGTCGAGCCGGTCGAGGAGCGCCTGCGCCTTCGCGATGGATTGTGCCGATACCAGCACGGTCAGGTGTTCGAGCGGCGCGCTCAATTGTGCCGCGAGCGTCGTCAGGACGAGCTCGGCGATGCCGCCACAACCGATGACGCCCAGGCGTTTCATGCCGGCTTCCCCGCGGCGCCCGCCGGTGGACCGGCGAAGCTCTGGCTGAACGGGCCGATGGCGACCATGTCGATTTCGATCATCCGGGGGCCGGGGGTCGCCAGCGCCTCGTCGAGCGCGGCTTCGAACTGGGCGAGATCGCCGATGCGCACATGCGGCAGCCCGACCGAGGCGCAGACCAGGGCAAAATCCGGCGTCAGAATGTCGGAATAGACGTGGCGGCCACCATATTGGGCGTCCTGGATGTTGCGGATGACGCCGTAGCCTTTGTCGTTCATCAGCACCATCACCATGTTCGTCTTCATCTCCACCGCCGTCGCCAGCTCCCCGATCATGAGCTGCGCGCCGCCGTCGCCGAGCAGCGTGACGGTCTTGGTGTTGTTGCCGGCGGCGGCGGCGCCGATGCCCATGGCGATGCCCTGGCCGATCCCGCCGCCGAGCGCGTGCACGCCGAGATGCGGCGCGGCGAGGCGGACATAGCGGTTGCCGAACGTGCTGTTGGACACGGTGACGTCGCGCACCCAGGGATGGCCGCCGCGCGACACGCGCTCACTCAGCGTGTCGGCGAGACCGGTGTAGGGGCCGAGCGCGGCGCGCAGGGCCATTTCCGCGCGGGCGCGCGCCGCGCCGATCTCGTCAAGAAAGGCCGCGTCGCTGTCGAGGCGCGCCGGCAGCCGCGCCAGCAGCCCTTCGAGCGTGCGCCGCGCATCGCCGGCGATGAACTGCTCGACCGCGTAGTTGCGACCGCCTTGCGCCGGATCGGCATCGATCTGCACGATGGGGGGCAACGGCATGCGGTTGTTCTGCGTCTCGTTGCCGCGCAGGCGCGAGCCGACCACGATCATGAGATCGCAGCGCGCGTAAATTTCCATCGCCTCGGGAGTCATGTTGAAAGCGCCGAGGCTGTGCGGATGGCCCTCCGGCACGACCGCGCGGCCATTGGTCGAGGTGACCGCGCCGAAGCCGCGCGCGACCAGCGCCGTTGCCGCCTCCGCCGCATCGCGCGCGCCGCCGCCGAGCCACAACATCGGCCGCTTGGCCTGCCGCACGCGCGCGGCCAGCGCATCGAGCGCAGCCGCGTCGGGCGTCAGGCGCGCGATCGCGGGCAGGCCGGCGAGCGTTCGCTGTGGCACGCGCACGCGCTGCACGTCGACCGGAATTTCCAGCGTCACCGGACCGCTCGGCGCGGTGAGCGCGTCGCGCACCGCGGCAACAAGCGTATCGATGGCGGCGGCCGGCTCCCAAATGCGGAAATACGATTTGCTGATCGCCTTCAGCATGTCGGGCTGGCGCGGCACGTCATGGATGGCGGCGCGATCGCGGTCGACGAATTCGCGATCGACCTGCGTCGTGATGTGCAGCACCGGCGAGCCGGCGGTGAGCGCCTCGACCTGCGAACCGGCCGCATTGCCGGCGGCGGTGCCGGTCGAGGTGATGACGACGCCGAGCGAGCGCGACACCCGCGCATAGGCGTCGGCCATGTTCATCGCGCCGGCCTCGCCGCGCGCCGGCACGAAGCGGATGCGGCCATGGCGGGCGACGGCGTCGAGGATCGGCATGTTGTGGATCGAGATCACGCCGAACACGGTGGTGACGCCCATGTCGGCGAGCGCGCGCGCAATCGCGTCGCCGACCGGCTCGGTCACGGTCTGCTGTGGCGGGGCGTCGCTGTGCTCGTTGACGACGACGGAGATGTTCATACGATTCACGATCCGGTCTAGATGAAACGCGAAACGCCGCCCGAAACTTCGAGACTGGCGCCGGTGATGTAGCTCGCTGCCGGCGAGCCGAGGAACACGATGGCGCGTGCCGGCTCCTCGGGTTCGCCGAGGCGGCCCAGCGGAATGTGCTTGTCGCGCGCGAGCGCGGCGTACCACGCGTCGCGCAACTGCGATTTGTCGGCGCGCGCTTCGAAGCGGCGCTGCCATTGGCCGGAATCGACCAGGCCGAGCAGGATCGAATTGACGCGGATGCGCGGCGCGAATTCGGTTGCCAGCGACTTCAGCAGGTTCTGCACGCCGGCGCGGGCGGCCGAGGTGCAGACCATGTGCGGCTCCGGCTGCAACGATAGCAGCGAATTGACCGCGACGATGGCAGGCGCGTCCGAGGCGTCGAGCAAGGGACGGAACGCGCGGATCGGCAGGATCTGGCTGAAGAACTTCAAGTCGAGTTCTTCGCGCCATTGCGCGTCGCTGGTGGCCTCGAAGGTCGAGACGCGGCCCTGGCCGGCATTGTTGACCAGCAAGTCGAGCCGCCCGGCCCATTCGCGCACTTTGTCGGCGAAGGCATTCACCTGGTCGGCCTTGAGCACGTCGCAGGTGTCGGCCAACAGCGCGCCGGGCGCGATCGCTTCGATCTGCACTTTCGCCTTGGCGAGTCGTCCGGCGTCGCGGCCGCAGATTGCCACGCGCGCACCTTCCGCCAGGAGGAGCTTCGCGGTCGCGAGCCCGATGCCGGATGTGCCGCCGGTCACCACTGCGACTTTGTCTTTGAGGCCGAGGTCCACTTGTCCCGTATCCCTACCTTGCGCCGCGCGCCGCCTGCTGAGCGCGCGCCGGTGGATTGGTGTTGGCGGCGATCGGCAGGGCATTGCCGCGCCAGCCAAGACGCTGCGAGATTTCGATGGCCGCCGCTTTGACATTGGTCGCGATCGCGTCGCGACGCTCGGCGCCGGCGAAATCGGCCGGATGGCCGCTGACATTGAGCGCGGCGATCGGCATGTCGGTGGCGTCGAACACCGCAGCGGCGACCGAGCTGATGCCGGCCTCGAAATTGCCGTCGCTCCAGGCGAGCCCGGCGGCGCGGTCGGCGGCGAGCTGGGCATGGAGCTGCGCCGGCGTCACCGCGGTGTGTGGCGTTACGGCTTTCAGGATGGTGCCGGTATAGAGCCGGTCGACGCGCTCGGGCGGCAGATGCGCCAGGATGATGCGGCCCATGTTCGCCGCATGCGCGGGCAGCCGGCTGCCGACGCGGATATTGCTGGCGAAGGTGTGGTTCGGCACGCGCCGCACCAGATAGACGACTTCGAGGCCGTCGAGCACGCCGAGATGCGCCGACAGGCTGAGTGTCTCGGCCAGGCGCGTGAGCACCGGCACCGAGATCTGCACCAGGTCCTCCGAGAAGAAGGCCTGCGCGGTGAGGCCGATCAGGCCGACACCGATGCGCCAGCCTTGGCCTTCCGGGCGCGGCTCGATGAAGCGCTCGGCTTCCAGTGTGTGCAGCAGCCGTATGAGCGTGGTGCGGTTGATGCCGAGCTCGCGCGCGGTGCGCGACATGTTGATGACGCGGTCGCCTTCGGCGATGTGGCGCAGCAGGCGTGCCGCGCGCTGCACCGGCGGCGAGGTGTAGAGGTCGTTGCGATCCTCGCTGTCGTCGGCGCGATCAGACATGGCACGGCTCGACCAGTTGCATCAGGAGCGCGGCGACGGCGTCGGGCTGCTCTTGCGGCAGCGCGTGACCGGCATCGGGAGTTTCGTGATAGCCCGCGGGATGGGCGAGCGCCGCATAAGCGATGCGCGCATTGGCCGGCGGGGTGACGACGTCATTGGCGCCGACCGCGACCAGCGTCGGCGCGGCGATGCGCGCGGCATCGGCCACAAGGTCGCCGGCGCCGAGCGCGCGCACGGCCTGCACGTAACCGGGCGGATTGACCGCGGCCATCGCGTCGCGCACAGCGGCGAGCACCTGCGGCTTGCGTTCCGGCGCATGCACCAGCCGCGCGGCGCGTTTCTCTGCGAAGGCTTGTGGGCCGAGCGCCGCGATCTCGTCGATGCGCGCCTGCACGGTGGTGGGCAGCGCGGCGCCGGGCGCGACTTGGTAGCCGAGCGCGGGCGACATCAGCGCGACGGCGGCGACGCGGGCGGGATAGCGCGCGGCGAAATTGGCGGCGAACAGGCAGCCGAGCGAATGGCCAACCAGCGCGATGCGCTCGAGCGCGAGCGCGTCGATGAGCGTGAGGAGTGCGTCGGCATAATGGGCGGGCGCCGGCGAGGCTTCGACCAGCGGTGCCGAGCCGGCATAGCCGGGCGCATTCCAGGCGATAGCGTCGATCGCGGGCGGCAGCGCGGTCATGAGCGGCGCGAAGCTCTGCGCATTGCTGCCGATGCCGTGCAGCAGCACGAGCGGCAGTCCGCCGCCGCGTCCCTCGCGTCGCAGATAGGCGATGTCTGCCAGGATGGTCATGGCTGCGGTCGCGGTGCCTCGGTGGCGCGCGGCACATAATGCAGCACGCGGGATTCGATCGCGGTCACCGCCCAGTACATCACGATGCCGATCACCGTGAGGAGACCGATGGCGTCGAACACCATGGCGGTGTTGGCCTGGCCCTGGCCGAAGCTGATGAGATAGCCGAGCCCGATCTCGCCGCCGACCAGTTCGCCGACGGTGATGCCGATCACCGCAAGCGTTGCGCCGATGCGCAGGCCGGCGAGCAGGTTGGGCATCGAGTAAGGCAACATGATCTTGAAGAAGATCTTCGCCTTGCTCATGTTGTAAGCGCGCGCGAGATTGACCAGGTCGCGGTCCATCACGCGCATCGCCTGCAAGACGTTGACGAGGATGGGGAAGAACACCACCAGGATCGTCACGATCAGCTTGGGCCAGGCATTGTAGCCGAACCACAGAATGAACAGCGGCGCGAACGCCACCTTGGGCGCGATCTGCAGCGCCAGAATGTAGGGCGACAGCACCTTCTCCCAGGTCGGCAGCAGGCCGAGCGCGTAGCCGACCACCGCGCCGAGCAGACCGCCCATGATGAAGCCCAGGATCGACATCGAAGCGGTCGAGATGAAATGCTTCAGCAGGTTCTCGTGCAGCCACATGCGCACCAGCTCGAACCACAGATCGCTGACGCGCGGGATGATGTATTTGGGCACGCCCAGCATCGGCGGCAGATATTGCCAGGCGATCAGCACGACCACCGCGACCGCCACGCTGGCGAGCGGCGCCGCGACGCCGCGCCGCCACGTGCCGCGCGCCATCACGGCGCGGGTCGACAGACGTTCGCGGTCGGCGGAATTGCTCGTCTCGTTGGCGGTCGCGGCGCTCATCGGCGTCACTGCACGAACTGGTTGGTGTAGAGGTCCTCGACCGGGACCGCGGATTGGATGATGTTGTTCTGCACGTAGAAGGCCTGCACCTTCTTCAGCCGGGCCGGATCGAACGTGCCGAGCGCCGAGGCCGGCGTGGTGGCGTAAACCTGCGTCACGTAGCGGCGCAGAATGGTCTCGATCAGCGCCTCCTTGCCGGCATGCTGCGGCACCGCGGCCACGTAGTCCTTGGCGGCGGAGGCCGGGTCGGCCATGCAGTCGCGCATCGCCTGGATGACAGCCTTGACGAAGCCGCCGACCGCGGCCGGACGCTCCTTGACCAGCTTGTCGGAGGTGAGGATGGCTTGCGCCATCGCCGGGAAGATGCCTTCGATCGGATAATAGTCGAGCGCCACGCCGGCGCCCTCGATCGCGACCGCCCATTCCGGCACCGCCATGATGCCGTCGAGCGACTTGGCGATCATGAGCTGCGTCACGCCGGCCGGGCCGACCGCCTGCACTTCGAGATCGTCGCGCTTGAGGCCGCTCGCCGCCAGCACCGCGAGCAGGGCGTAATAGCTGGTGTCCTGATAGCCGATGACGCCGAGCTTCTTGCCCTTGAGATCCTTGAGCGACTTGATGTTGCTTTCCTTGCGCGTCGTGAGCTGGAACAGCGGATGCGAGCCGAGCTGCGCGACCGCGCGCACCGGCAGGCCGTTCGGCCGCACGATCATCGATGTTTCACCCAGGCCGCCGCCGATGTCGGCATTGCCGACGCCGACCTGCTTGGCGACATCGGCGCCGCCGCGGCCGGTCTCGAACTTCACCGCGACATTGTTCTTCGCGTAGTAGCCGCGCTTGAGCGCCAAATGGAAAGGCAGGAAGGCGGGCAGGAACGACGGCGCGGGAAACAGATAGGTCACCTGCTCCGTCGCGGCGAAGGATGGGCGGACGGCGGCGGCCGCGATAAGGCCGCCGAGGGCGGTGCGTCGTGTGATGTTCATATTTTACTCCCCTGGTTATGGCTGGCGTTGCGGCTCAGGCATCGAGCCGGTTGTCGATGTGAAGGGCGTGGAACAGGTGCTTGACGATCTCGCTCGCGCGTTGCGTGGCGAGCCGGCTGATCGGATTGTCGCGGTCGGGCAGGCCGACATCGATCTGCTCGACGATGCGGCCGGGGCCGTCGCTCATCACCAGGATGCGGTCGGACATCGCCACCGCTTCGGAGAGGTCGTGGGTGATGAGCAGCGTGGTGAGACCGGAGCCGGCGATGGTCTCGGCGAAGCTCTTCTGCAGCACCAGCTTGGTCTGCGCATCGAGCGCGGAGAACGGCTCGTCGAGCAGCACGACGTCGGGACTGATTGCCAGGGTGCGCGCCAGCGCGGCGCGCTGCCGCTGGCCGCCGGAAATCTGGTAGGGATAGCGATCGGCGAATTCGGTGAGACGGCAGCGCTTCAGTTCGCTCAGCGCGCGTTGGCGTCGCTCGGCGGCCGGCATGTTGCGCGCCTCGAGCCCGAACTCGACATTGTGCAGCACCGTGCGCCAGGGCAGCAGCAGGTCCTTCTGCAGCATGAAGCCCACGCGCGAACTCGGGCCTTCCACTTCCTCGCCATGCAGCGAGACGGTGCCTTCGCTCGGCCGGTCGAGGCCGGCGACCAGGTTCAGGAGCGTGCTTTTGCCGCAGCCGGAGGGGCCGACGATCGACACGAATTCGCCTTCACCGACCGCGAAAGACAGATTGCGCACGGCGGTGAAAGGCGGCGCGCCGGCGGTGCGGCCGGGAAAGCGGCGGGCCACATCCTGCAACTGCAGCACTTGCGAACCGGTTGACGGCACGTCCGAAGCCCCCCGCTCAAACGTTCAAATATGAACTATAAGTTCGCATCGTGTACAGTTCACACCTGAACGCCGGGGCATGTCAACTGGCCGGGCGAATTATTTTTGAGCAGCGCGCGATGCAATCGTGAGCAATTTGCTGCGTTGCAGTGCGGCTTTTTGATCGGATACCGTTGCCGCCTATGCCGGCTGCCGGGCTGGAATAGCGCGGCACCCGCAATTTTCGCTTTCCAGCAGAAGTTTTGCATGGTAGATAGAGTTTGATTACCTAAACAAATTCGCTTCGCAGGACGGCATGAAGAAGCGCCGCGACATCGAGACACCGACCGTATCGGCGAAACCGGCCGAGGCGGCGGACGCGTCCGAGCGCTATCTGGTGCCCGCGCTCATTCGCGGTCTCGCTATTCTGCGGGACCTCGCCGGCGAGCGCCGCCGGCTGACCCTGACGGAAGTGGCTGCCGCGCTTCAGGTCACGCGCTCGTCGGCCTACCGGCTGCTGTTCACCCTCAGCCATCTCGGCTACGTGCTGTTCGACGCCGACACCAAGACCTATGGGCTCGGCCCGGAGGTGCTGCGGCTGGGCTTTGGCTATCTCGCGGCGCGCGACCTGGTCGAAGTGGCGACTCCGCATCTGGCGCGCCTGCGCGACCGCACCGGCTGGTCGGCGCATCTCGGCGAATTGCAGGGCCGCGAAGTCGTTTACCTCGCGCGCATCGCCACCCGCCGCTCGATTGCCAGCACGGTGCATGTCGGCACTCGGCTGCCGGCGCGCGCCACCACCATGGGACGTATCCTGCTATCGGGGCTGACACCCGGCGAGGTGCGCGACCTTTATGGCGATGAGCCATTTGCCGCGGGGCAGGGCTCGCTGCCTGAATTGATCGGCCAACTCGCGGCCGACGCGCAAGCCGGCGTGGTGGTGCAGAATTCCGGCTATGAGCCCGGTGTCGCCAGCATCGCCGCGCCGATCCACGACATGAGCGGGCGCATTATTGCCGCCATCAACATCTCGGCGGTCGCGCTTTTAACCTCCGACGCTGAATTGAACGGGCCGCTGAAGGCGGAAGTGATCGCGGCCGCGCAAGCGATCTCGCGCGATCTCGGCCACAAGGCCGCCGTCGAAGCCGGCCGGCCGCCGCAAACGTCACGCTACAAGGCTTGAAGCAACGACCACCAATCCGAGAGGAGAATACGAACATGGACGACGTGACACGCCAAAAGCATTCCTGGGACCGCCCGGCGGGCGCCAGCTTCGAAGACTGGATGAAGAGCCGGATCGCGCGCGTGGCCGACCGCCCCTATGACTGGAACGCGCTCAAGTTCCAGGCCGATTTCGATCCGAAATATCGCCGCGCGCAGAAGCGCTTCATCGGCACCGGCGGCACCGGTGTCGCCAGCGACTCCAATGTCATTCCGGCCGAGCATTTCACGCTCTCGAACATGATCATCCCGGCCGGCGGCGAAGGCCCGATGCACCTGCATGTCGACGCCGAAGAGGTTTTCTTCGTGCTGCGCGGCAAGATCAAGGTGATGGTCGAGAAGGACGGCGAGTATTTCGAAACGATCCTCGGCGAGCGCGACTGCGTCTCGGTCCCGCCCGGCGTCTATCGCGGCGAGGTCAATGTCGGCGAGGAAGACGCCATCATGATGGTCATGATCGGCGCGCCGAAGCCGATCACCCCGACCTATCCGGCCGATCATCCGCTCGCCAAGGTGAAGCGCTGAACAGACCGGCGCGCTGCTGGTAGCGCGGCGCGCCGAATCCTTGATCCTGCAACGCGCTGGCCAACCGCGAACGCGGTGAAGGCCGGCAACAGGGAGTACGTATCATGTCGCTGATGGGGATCGACGCGGTCGTTTTCGGCGTGCCGGACATGGCGGAGGCCAAGCGCTTCCTCGACGACTGGGGCGTCACGCAGGTCTCAGCAAGTGCCGACAGGCTCACCTATCGCACGCGCGACGGCGCCGAGGTGATCGTGCGGCCGATGGACGCCCCCGATCTGCCGCCGGCGATTGAGGGCGGCAAGACCGTACGTGAGGTGATCTGGGGCGCGGCCAATCAGCACGAACTCGATGAGACACTGGCCCGGCTCAAACCGCTCGACAGCTATCATGTCGGCGCCGACGGCCTGCCGCGCGTGAAAGACCCGAATGGCATGAGTCTCGCGTTCCGGGTCTCCAAGCGGACGCCCGTGGCGGTCAAGCCGACGATGCCGAACGCGCCGGGCTCGCATAACCGCGTGAACCAGCGCTCGCCGATCCATCCGCAGGCGCATCCGATCAACATCGGCCATGTCGTGCTGTTCGCCAACGATTTCGCCGCGATGCGCGCTTTCTATACCGAGAAGCTCGGCTTCCATGTGAGCGACGAATATCCCGGCCACGGCGTGTTCATGCGCTGCCAGAGGGTCGGCGATCATCACAACACCTTCGTGCTCAACCGTCCCGGCAAGCCGGGCATCAATCACGTCGCCTTCACCGTCACCGACATTCACGAAGTCATCGGCGGCGGCATCGCGATGAGCAAGAAGGGCTGGCAGACGGAAATCGGCCCCGGCCGGCATCCGATCTCGTCGGCCTATTTCTGGTATTTCGAAAACCCGCTCGCTGCGCCGCTCGAATATTATGCCGACGAGGACTACTGCACCGAGGACTGGAAACCGCAGACCTTCGAACGCAAGCCGGAACTGTTCGCCGAATGGGCGATTGTCGGTGGCATCGACGGCAATACGCGCCGCCAGGCTTCCGGCATCGACAAGAGCGGCCGCGGGCACGCGTGAGGGGCCGGGCCATGGAGCCTGATCTGCGACGTATCGTGGTGGTCGAGGCGCACCGGCGCCGGTCGGGACGCTGTCCGTTGCGCGTGCATTCGCTCGGCACAGGCGAGACCTTTGAGATCAGGCCGGCGGCCGATGGCTTCACCGATGTGGCATCGGGAATGACGGTGCGCAGCGATGGCGCACGCATCGTGCTGCCGGACGGGCGCGGACCGATCGATCTCTCGCTCGTGGGCGATGTCGGCTTCGAAGGCGTCGAGCGCGGCAGCGCCGAGCCATTCTCCGGTCGCGCCGGTGGTGGCGCTTCTGTCACGCTCTACGACCGCAGCCGCGCCGACTTTTTCCAATACGCCGTCGGCACTGCCGCCGACCGCATTTGAGCAATGCCATGACGCAACGGTTTGCCGGAAAGCGCATCGTCATCACCGGGGCAGGGCGCGGGCTCGGCTTTGCTTTCGCCGAGCGGCTGGCGCGCGAAGGCGCGAGCGTGGTGATCGCCGAGATCGATGCGGCGCTCGGCCGCGAGGCCGAGGGCAAGCTCACGACGGCGGGGCTCGATGCGCGTTTCATCGAAACCGACATTTCATCGGAGTCATCGGTGGCGGCGATGGCCAAGACGGCTGCCGAAGGCTGCGACGGCATCCACGGCCTCGTCGCGAACGCCGGCTGGGCCAACAATGTCGGCGGCAAGCTCTACGACGAGATCACGCCCGAGGTCTGGGATCGCATGATGGCGATCAATGTGCGCGGAACCTGGCTGACGATCCGCGCGGTCGGTCCCTTGATGCGCAAGGGCGGGTCGATCGTCACGCTCTCGTCCGACACGATCTATTGGGGTGCCCCCAAGCTGTTGCATTACGTCACCAGCAAGTCGGCTATCGTCGGCATGACGCGCTCGCTCGCGCGCGAATTCGGCGAGCGCATGATCCGCGTCAACTGCCTGCTGCCCGGCCTGACCATGGGCGAGGCGACCAAGGACATTCCGCAGGCGCGCTGGAACGACTATGCCGATCGCACCATCCTCAAGCGCATCCAGCAGCCGGACGACCTCGACGGCGTGGTCGCGTTCCTGATGTCGGACGATGCCAAGTTCATCACTGCGCAGACGCTGGCCGTCGACGGCGGCTTCTCGATGCATTGAGCAGGTTCAGGGGCATTCCATGAAGATCGGAATCAACGGTGGTGGCATCGGCGGTCTGGCGGCGGCGATCGCGCTGCGCAAGGCCGGGCACGAGGTCGAAGTCTACGAGCAGGCGCGCGACTATGCCCGCGTCGGCGCCGACATCAACCTGACGCCGAACGCGGTGCGTGCGCTCAAGAGCCTCGGCGTGTTCGAGGCGCTCAAGGAAACCGCGGCGCGGCCGACGCATCGCATCAGCCGCATGTGGGATACCGGCGAGGAAACCTCGCGACTCGAAATGGCGGAAGCGGCCGAGCAGAAATACGGCGCGCCGCAGCTCACCATCCACCGCGCCGATCTCTTGAATGCCTTGCGCCGGGAATTGCCCGAGAATGTGGTGCTGCTCGGCCATCGCATCGAGGCCATCGACAACAGTGGGCCGCGCCCGACCGTGCGCTTTGCCGGCGGCGAGAGCCGCACGGTCGACGTGCTGATCGGCGCCGACGGTATTCATTCGCCGACGCGTACCGCGCTGTTCGGGCCCGAGCATCCGCAGTTCACCGGGCTGGTGTCCTATCGCGCGGTGGTCGACCGCTCGAAGCTCAAGGTGCCGAACCTCGATGCCTTCACCAAATGGTGGGGTCCGACGCCCGACCTGCAAATCGTGACGTTTCCGCTCAACAAGGGCAAAGAGACGTTTGTGTTCGCCACCACGGCGCAGGACGACTGGCGTCACGAATCCTGGACCATGCCGGGCGATGCCAAGGAATTGCGCAAGGCCTATGCCGATTTCCATCCCGAGGCGCGCGCGCTGCTCGATGCCTGCGAGAGTGTGACCAAGTCCGCGCTCTATGTGCGTGAGCCGCTGCCGGCGTGGTCGGTCGGGCGCGTCACGCTGCTCGGCGACGCCTGCCATCCGATGACGCCATTCATGGCGCAGGGCGCCTGCATGGCGATCGAGGATGCCGTCGTGCTCGGCCGCGCGCTCACCGGCGCGACGGTGGACACCGCGCCGGAGGCGCTCAAACGCTACGAAAACGCGCGCAAGGAACGCACCGCGCGCGTGCAGATCGGTTCGCGCGGCAACGAGTGGCTGAAGCAGGGCGGCAATGCCGACTGGGTCTATGGCTATGCGGCGAGCGAAGTGCCGCTCGAAGCCGCGTGATGTCGATGAGGGGCTTGACTCCGTCTCATCCGAGCATGCTCTAAGCTACCAGCGTGCGCACGGCGATAGCCGCGGCCGCCGCCCGGTTCTCGACGCCGAGCTTGGCGTAGATTTGCTCGAGGTGCTTATTCACCGTGCGGGGGCTCAGTTCAAGGATTTCGCCAATGTCGCGGTTCGATTTTCCGCGCGCGATCCAGAACAGCACCTCCGCCTCGCGCTGCGTGACTGCCAGCTTGCGCTTGAGCATGTCGGCGTCGCTGCCCTGATCGCCTTCGGTCAGCCGCAGCAGGAATTCGTCGGGACCGAGCGGACCGATGTAGGATAGTTCGACCTTCACGGACGCGCCGGCCTCCGAGAGCACGATGGTCTCGGCCGGGCCGCCCGGCTTCTGATCGGCGCATTCGCTCAACCAGTCGCGCACCTTGGGCGGCAGCAGATAATGCTCGCTGGTGAAATCCTGCAGCACGCCGCTCACCAGCTTCACCGTCTGCGGCGTGCACCAGAGCACGTGCCCGCGCCGGTCCGCCGCCATCAGGAAACGTCCGAACACGTCGAGCGCGGCCTGCGCGCCGTGCGTCTTGCGCGCATTGGCAAGATGCACGTGGATGCGCGCCAGCAATTCCTCCGGCACGATCGGCTTGGTGACATAGTCGACGCCGCCGGCCTCCAAGCCTTTGATGATGTCGCCGGTGTCCGACAGCCCGGTCATGAAGATGATCGGGACGTGAGCGAGCTCCTTGATTTGCCGCAGACGGCGGCAGGTCTCGAAACCATCCATGCCCGGCATTACCGCGTCGAGCAAAATGACGTCGGGCTTGATCCGCTCGATCATGGCAAGCGCCTGCGCGCCGGCGCGCGCCACCAGCACGGTCTTGCCCGACTCCTCGATGGCGTCGGTAAGCATGCGCAGCGTGTCGGGTGAATCGTCGACAACGAGCACGATGTCGCGGCTGTCAACCTTCACCATGGTGGCTCCGAAGTGCTTCCAGCGCGCTGACGAAATTCTGCAGATCGACCGCCTCAACCATCGGCGTAAGCTGGGCCACGAAGGACTCGAAAGTCGGCGACGCGCGCTGAATTTCCGAGAGCTTGTCCTGGATGCCGCGCAATTGTCCGATCTGGCCGAGATGGATGAGCGTCTCGATGTCGGCGCGCGGCGGCAGCGGTGAGCGCGCCAGGATGGCGACGCCGCTCGACGGGTCGGCCTTCTCGTCCTCGAGATAGATCCACTCGATCTTGAGCAACGCATGGATCTTCTCAAGCAATTGCCGCAGGTCGAGCGGCTTCATCAGGTAGTCGTCGTGCACGCGTTCCGGACTTACATCGCGGCTCTTGTCGGGCGCCAGCGCCGACAGCATGACGATGGCGCAGCGCTCGGGCAGCACCTTGCGCAGCCGCGTGGCCAATTCCCAGCCGTCCATGTCCGGCATCGACACGTCGATGAGGGAAAGGTCCGGCGTGGTGTGCTTGACCAGGCCGAGCGCCTCGGCGCCGCTTTCGGCGACGACAACGACGAAGCCGAGCGGCTGCAACAGTTGCTCGATCAGATCGCGCTGCGTGTCGTTGTCGTCGACCACGAGAATGGTCTGGCGCGGACCGGCATAGCCGCGCACGCGGTCCTCGATGGTGGAGGCGATGCGCGGGCGCGCGACTTCGGTGAGCAGCAGCTTGACCGTGAAGGTGCTGCCCTTGCCGGGCGTGCTGGCGACCGTGATTTCGCCGCCCATGGTCTCGACCAGCAGCTTGCTGATCGTGAGGCCGAGCCCGGTTCCCACCGTCGCGCGTTGTTCGGATGAATGCGCACGTTCGAATGGCTGGAAAATGCGCTCGATATCGCCCTTGGCGATGCCGACGCCGGTATCCTCGATATCGAAGCGCGCCACCTGATTGCGATAGGTGATGCGTAGCGTGATATGGCCGCGGTCGGTGAACTTGATCGCGTTGGACAACAGATTGATGAGAATCTGGCGCAGCCGGTTCTCGTCGGTATAGACCACAGCGGGGATGTTCTTGGCCGGCTGGTAATGGAAGTCGATGCCCTTGGCGATCGCCTGCGGGCGGAACATGTCGACCACCTGGGCGATGAATTCGCCGATGCTGACCTCGTTGCGGTTGAGATGGAAGCGGCCGGCCTCGATCTTGGAAATGTCGAGCAGGCCGTCGATCAGGCCGGACAGATGCTCGGCGCTGCGCCGTACGACCTTGAGCGCATCGACGCGCCGCTTCGGCATTTCGGGCGCGCGTTCGAGAATTCGGGCATAGCCGAGGATGGCGTTGAGCGGCGTGCGCAATTCGTGACTCAGTCCGGCGAGATGGCGGCTCTTGGCGTTGCTGGCGGCTTCGGCAATCTCTTTGGCCTTCTGCAACTTGGCGTCCGTGCGCTGGTGGGCCTCGATTTCGCGCATCAGCAATTCTGTCTGCCGTCGCGTTTCTTCTTCCGCCACGCGCCGGCTTTCATAAGCCAGCACGAACAGCCAGGCGACAATTCCCGCTATAATGGTGAGGATGAAGAACACCGTCCACAGCGTCGAGCGCAGGATCGCCTTGTTGACATAGGCGTCGAACGAGACCTGCAGATAGACGAATAACAATACGAGGCCGATCACGCCGGCGAACAGCGACAGCACACCGGCATAGTGCCCGACCTCGGTATTCACGGTGCGCAACAACCATTGCGGCAGCACGCGGCTGAAGATCGTCATGATCTGGTTGGCGAGCCGCGCCTGCGGCTTGCAGCAATCGCGGCAGCGCGTCTCGAGCGAGCAGCAGAGCGAGCAGATCGGACCGGAATAGGCCGGGCAATGGGCCATGTCCTCGGCCTCAAACTGGTGCTCGCAGATCGCGCAGCGGATCGAAAGCTGGCCCGACCAGCCGTGGCGCGGCTGGCGCGCGATGTAATAGCGGCCTTTGGTGGCCCAGGCGATGGCGGGCGCGCTCACGAACGTGGTGGCGAGCGCGACAAAGGCCGCGAGCGGCTGCAGCGTGGCGCCGAACAGGCCGGCGGTGCAGCCGATGCCGGCGACGGTCGCCAGCAGCATGGAGCCGACGCCGACCGGATTGATGTCGTAAAGATGTGCGCGCTTGAACTCGATGAAGGGCGGGCTCAGGCCGAGCGGCTTGTTGATGACGAGGTCGGCGACCAGCGCGCCGACCCAGCCGATGGCAACCAGCGAGTAAAGTCCCAGGATGTGCTCGAGCGCCTTGAAGATGCCGAGCTCCATCAACAAAAGCGCGATCACGACATTGAACACCAGCCAGACCACGCGGCCGGGATGGCTGTGGGTCAGCCGCGAGAAGAAGTTCGACCAGGCGATCGAGCCGGCATAGGCATTGGTGACGTTGATCTTGATCTGCGACACGATGACGAAGGCGCCGGTGAACACCAGCGCCGCGCTCGGCGAGGAGAACACATAGCGGAACGCAACAAGATACATTTGCGTCGGTTCGGCGGCGCGCTCGAGCGGGACCATTTGTCGCAGGGCCAGAAACGCGAGGAACGAGCCGGCCAGCATCTTGAGGATGCCGGGCACGATCCAGCCGGGTCCCGCCAGCAGATTGGCGGTCCACCAGCCGCGCGGCTTGCTGCAAGACTTAGCCGGCAGGAAGCGCAGGAAGTCGACCTGCTCCCCGATCTGCGCGACCAGCGAGAACACCACGGTGGCGCCGGCGCCGAACAACACGAGGTTGAACTGGTCGGATCCTTCGCCAGTGCTGCCGGCATATTGCGTCCATTCCGCGAATGCGTTGCGATCTACCACGGCGATGACCGCGAAGGGGATGAAGTGCAGCGCGAGCCAGATTGGCTGCGTCCAGAGTTGCAGGCGGCTGATGAAGGTAATGCCGTGCGTCACCAGCGGGATGACCACCAGCGAGCTGATCACATAGCCGATCGAGACCGGAATGCCGAAGCACATCTCAAGCGCCAGCGACATGATGGCGGCTTCAAGCGCAAAGAAGATGAACGTGAACGAGGCATAGATCAGTGAGGTGATGGTCGAGCCGATATAGCCGAAGCCCGCGCCGCGCGTGAGCAGATCGATGTCGACGCCGTATTTCGAGGCATAGAAGGCGATCGGCAATCCGGTCAGGAACACGATGGCGCCGACCACCAGGATCGCGCTGGTGGCGTTGGTGAAACCGTATTTGACCGTGAGCGCGCCGCCGATTGCCTCAAGCGCGAGGAATGAGATGGCGCCAATAGCGGTATTGGCGACGCGAAAGTTCGACCAGTGGCGCGCGCTCTTCGCGGTGAAGCGCAACGCGTAGTCTTCAAGCGTCTGGTTGGCGACCCACTGATTGTAGCTGCGCCTGATACGAACGATTCTCTGCGGCGCCGTCATGATGACCCAGCCAATGCCCAGCGATTGCGCAGACTCTGCCTCTCCCTAGTGCACCGCAACATAGGTCTCCGGCGGCGCCCCACGCCCACACACCCTCTGCACTGAAAAGCCCTTTCGTCCTTGTATCTTCCTGCGTCATTCGACGCAGCCCTATACGTCAATCGACGTATGCTGCATTGCACCATTACAAGCGAGATTTTTCAACCATGGAGTTCGGCGTCAAGTCGACTCCAGGGGTTCAAACCAGACCGACAGAGGCGTCGCATGTCATTCGATCATAAGGGGCCGTTCGGCCCATCGCTCTCCCGCCGCCAGCTCCTTACGGGCACCGCCGCTCTCTCGGCGGCCGCTCTCGTCGCCCCGCAAGCGCTGGCTCAAGCATTCCCCACTGCCAAGGTCAACACGACCGGCTTGGCCGTGACCGATAGCGAGGTCACTGTCGGCATCCTGCACTCGGTGACCGGCACCATGGCGATCAGCGAGACCGGCTCGGTGGAAGCCGAGAAACTGGCGATCTCGCAGATCAACGAGTCGGGCGGCGTGCTCGGCCGCAAGATCAAGTTCATCCAGGAAGACGGCGCCAGCGATTGGCCGACCTTCGCGGAAAAGGCCAAGAAGCTGCTGGTGCAGGACAAGTGCGCCGCGGTGTTCGGCTGCTGGACCTCGGCCTCGCGCAAGGCGGTGCTGCCGGTGTTCGAACAATACAACGGCATGCTCTATTACCCGACGTTCTACGAGGGCCTCGAGCAGTCGAAGAACGTCATCTATACCGGCCAGGAGGCCACGCAGCAGATCATCGCCGGCCTCGACTGGGTCAACAAGACCAAGAACGCCAAATCGTTCTACCTGCTCGGCTCCGACTACATCTGGCCGCGCACCTCGAACAAGATCGCGCGCAAGCACATCGAGAACCACCTCAAGGGCTGCAAGGTGGTGGGCGAAGAATACTTCCCGCTCGGCCACACGCAGTTCAACTCGGTGATCAACAAGATCAAGCTGCACAAGCCGGACGTGATCTACGCGATCATCGTGGGCGGCTCGAACGTCGCCTTCTACAAGCAGCTCAAGGCGGCCGGCATCGACCTGTCCAAGCAGACGCTGCTGACGATCTCGGTCACCGAAGACGAAATCGACGGCATCGGCGGCGAGAACATCGCGGGCGCCTTCGCCTGCATGAAGTACTTCCAGTCGCTGAAGAATCCGAACAACGCAAAATTCGTTCCCGCCTTCAAGAAGATGTGGGGCGAGAAGACCGTGATCGGCGACGTTACGCAGGCCGCCTATCTCGGCCCCAACCTCTGGAAGCTCACGGCCGAGAAGGCCGGCTCCTTCGACATCGACAAGATCGCGGCGGCGTCGCCCGGCGTCGAGTTCAAGGGCGCGCCGGAAGGCTACGTCCGCATCCACGAGAATCACCATCTCTGGAGCAAGACCCGCGTCGGCCGCGCCCGCGCCGACGGCCAGTACGACGTGATCTACGAGACCGCCGACCTGGTCGAGCCCAATCCGTTCCCGAAGGGCTACCAGTAAGCCTCAATCGCGCCTCGGCGGCAAAGCCCGCCGGGGCGCTCTCACCTTCTTCATCTTCGGACGCACAAGGCGCGCCCGCTTCGGGCGGCGCGTGTGGAGTGGCGCAATGTTCGGCTATTCGCTCGGCGAGCTCGGTTCGATCTTCGCGATGCAGGCTTTCGCCGGCCTGATCCTGTTTTCGGTGTTCGTGCTGATGGCACTGGGGCTCGCCATCATCTTCGGGCAGATGGGCGTGATCAACATGGCGCATGGCGAGTTCATGATCCTCGGCGCCTACATGACCTATCTGACCTCGCATATCTTCCAGGCCTACCTGCCGGGCGCCTTCTCCATCTACTTCTTCGTGGCGATGGTGGTCGCCTTCCTGGTCTCGGGCGCGGCCGGTCTTGCGACCGAGTGGCTGTTGATCCGCCATCTCTACGCGCGCCCGCTCGACACGCTGCTCGCCACTTGGGGCTTGAGCCTCATCATGCAGCAGGCCTTCCGCACCATCTTCGGCGCGCGCGAAGTCGGCGTCGAACTGCCGCAATGGATGATGGGCGCGATCCAGGTCACCGACGTCATCCAGGTGCAGATCAACGGCTTGTTCGTCATGGGGCTGACGCTCATCATCACGGGCGCGGTCGCGCTGCTTCTGTTCCGCTCGCGCTGGGGCTTGCAGGTGCGCGCGGTGGTCGCCAACCGCACCATGAGCGGCGCCGCCGGCATCGATACGCGGCGGATCGACCGGCTCACTTTCGGCCTCGGCTGTGGCATCGCCGGCGTCGCGGGTTCGGCCTTCACCATGATCGGCTCGACCAGCCCGAGTGCCGGCCAGCTCTACATCGTCGACACCTTCCTCGTGGTCGTCTTTGGCGGCGCGCAGAGCCTGCTCGGCACCATCGCTTCCGCCTTCACGATCTCGCAGTCGCAGTCGACGCTCGAATTCTTCCTCACCGGCTCGATGGCCAAGGTGCTGACCCTGCTCGTCGTCATCGGGCTCCTGATGCTGCGTCCCCAGGGTCTGTTCGTCCTCAAGGTCAGAAGGTGACACGATGTCGATCGCATCCAAGAAGAAACTCGATCTCGAACTCGTCGGCTTTGCGCTCTTGGCGATCCTGCTCGTGATCGTGCTGCCGCTCACGCTTGACGCGTTCCGCCTCAACCTCATCGGCAAGTACCTGACCTATGCCTTCGTCGCCGTCGGTCTGGTTCTGTGCTGGGGCTATACCGGGATCTTGAGTCTCGGCCAGGGCGTGTTCTTCGGCCTCGGCGGCTACTGCATGGCGATGTTCCTCAAGCTCGAAGCCTCGAGTGTGGCGAACACCAAGATCCAGTCGACGCCCGGCATCCCGGACTTCATGGACTGGAATCAGCTCACCTCGCTGCCGTTCTTCTGGGTGCCGTTCAAGTCGCTGCCCTTCGCGCTGATCGCGGTGATCGCCGTGCCGGTGATCGCGGCCTTCATCCTGAGCTTTGCGATGTTCAAGCGGCGGGTGGGTGGCGTTTACTTCGCCATCATTACCCAGGCGGTGGCCGCGGTGCTGACCATCCTGATCATCGGCCGGCAGGGCTATACCGGCGGTATCAACGGCATCACCGATCTGCGCACCATGCTGGGGTGGGATATCCGCACCGACCACGCCAAATACATCCTCTACTTCGTCTGCTGCGCGCTTCTGTTCGGCTCGATGTTTCTCACCCGCTTCGTGATCGGCAGTAAGCTCGGCCGGCTCCTGGTGGCGATCCGCGACAAGGAAGACCGTGTCCGCTTCTCCGGCTACGACGTCGCGAACTTCAAGGTCTTCATCTTCTGCCTGGCCGCAGCCATCGCGGCGGTCGGCGGCGCCCTGTTCACGCTGCAGGTCGGCTTCATGTCGCCGTCCTTCGTCGGCATCGTGCCCTCGATCGAGATGGTGATCTTCTGTGCCGTCGGCGGACGCCAGTCGGTGATCGGCGCGGTGATCGGCACGCTACTGGTGAACTGGGCGAAGACCAGCTTTTCCGAGAGCTTCCCGGAACTCTGGCTGTTCGCCATGGGCGGCCTGTTCATCGCCGTCGTGCTCGCCTTCCCGCGCGGCCTCGCCGGCCTGTTCACCGATCAGATCCTGCCGCGCCTCAAGCGCAACGGCCTCGGCGGCGCCCTGCCGAAGCCGGCGCCGGCCGAATGAGGAGTGACCCATGTCCAACAGCACAAACTTCCTGCTCGCGCTCGAAAACGTCTCGGTCTCGTTCGACGGCTTCAAGGCGGTCAATGCGCTCAATCTCTACATCGACAAGGGGGAGCTGCGCGTGATCATCGGCCCGAACGGCGCCGGCAAGACCACGGTGCTCGATCTGATCTGCGGACGTACGCGGGTCTCCGACGGTTCGATCAAATTCAAGGACCAGGAGATCACCGGGCTCAAGGAATACGAGATCGTCCGCCGCGGCATCGGCCGCAAATTCCAGACGCCGTCGATCTACGAAGACCTCACGGTGTTCGAGAACCTCGAGCTCTCGATGCCGCGCGGGCGCGATGTCGCCGGCGCGCTGTTCTGGCAGCGTTCCGACGCCGTTATCGAGCGGGTGCATGAGATCGCGACGATGATCTTCCTGGTCGACCTGCTCGACCGCCGCGCCGAGACGCTCAGCCACGGTCAGAAGCAGTGGTTAGAAATCGGCATGCTGCTGATGCAGGACCCCGAGCTCCTGATGCTCGACGAGCCCGTGGCCGGCATGAGCGTGTCGGAGCGGGCCAAGACCGCCGAGTTGCTCAATGAGATCATCAAGCACCGCTCGGTCATCGTGATCGAGCACGACATGAAGTTCGTGGAAAAGATCGCGCACCGCGTCACCGTTCTGCACCAGGGCAAGATCCTGGCGGAAGGCGACATGGACACGATCCAGCACGATCCGAAGGTCAAGGAAGTCTATCTCGGCCATTGAGGGAGCCAAGGCAATGTTCGAAGTCAAGAATCTAAACGTCGCCTATGGCCAGAGCGAGGTGCTGCACGGCATCGACCTCGCGGTGCAGCCCGGCGAAATCGTCGCGGTGGTCGGGCGCAACGGCATGGGCAAATCGACGCTGATGAAATCGCTCATCGGCACGATCCCGAAGCGCACCGGCACGATCACGGTCGACGGCGCCGATGTCTCGGCGCTGCCGAGCCACCAGCGCGTCGCGCGCGGGCTGGCCTATGTGCCGCAGGGCCGGCAGATCTTCGGCACCATGACGGTGCGCGAGAATATCGAGACCGGCCTGGTCGTCACCGGCAAGAGCGACGTGCCGGAGGAAATCTACAGCCTGTTTCCGATCCTGTGGGAGTTCAACAAGCGGCGCGGCGGCAACCTGTCCGGCGGCCAGCAGCAACAGCTCGCCATTGCGCGCGCGCTCGCGGCCGATCCCAAGATCCTTCTGCTCGACGAGCCGACCGAGGGCATCCAGCCGTCGATCATCAAGGACATCGCCAAGGTGCTGAAGGACATTCGGCAATTGCGCAATCTGTGCATCGTCGTTTGCGAGCAGGTGCTGAGCTTCATCCTCGATGTGGCCGACCGCATCGTGGTGATGGAGAACGGGCGTCTCGTGCATGCCAGCGCGCGTGCCGACGTCAATGAAGCGGAGATCGCGCGGTTTCTCGCCGTGTGAAGTGTCGCGCGTCGTGTCTGTCAGGGGCGGCGCAAGGCTTGGTTGATACGGGTTTTTGCGAAGGAGCAGGAAAGATGCCCGATACCCTCATCAAAGTAGATCTGTCGGAATCGCCATATAGCAACGAGATGATCCACAATCGTTGGCATCCCGACATTCCCATGGTTGCCTGGGTCAAGCCCGGCTCCGATTTCGTGGTCGAGACCTACGACTGGACCGGCGGTTTCATCAAGAACAACGACTCGGCCGACGACGTGCGCGACATCGACCTGTCGATCGTGCACTTCCTGTCCGGCCCGATCGGCGTCGAAGGCGCGGAGCCGGGCGACCTCCTGGTCGTCGACCTGCTCGACATCGGCGCCAAGCCGGAGAGCCTGTGGGGATTCAACGGCTTCTTCTCCAAGCAGAACGGCGGCGGCTTCCTCACCGACCATTTCCCGCTGGCGCAAAAGTCGATCTGGGACATCTCCGGCGTCTACACGCATTCGCGCCATGTGCCGGGCGTCAAGTTCGCCGGTCTCATCCATCCCGGACTGATCGGCTGTCTGCCCGATCCGAAACTGCTCGAGACCTGGAACAAGCGCGAGGTCGATTTCATCGCGACCAATCCGACCCGCGTGCCGCCGCTCGCCAATCCGCCGTTCGCGGCCACCGCGCATGCCGGCAAGGCCACCGGTGACGTCAAGGCCAAGATCGCGGCCGAGGGCGCCCGCACCGTTCCGCCGCGCGAGCACGGCGGCAACTGCGACATCAAGGACCTGTCGCGCGGCTCCAAAATCTACTTCCCGGTCTATGTGAAGGGCGGCGGCCTCTCGATGGGCGACCTGCACTTCAGCCAGGGCGATGGCGAGATCACCTTCTGCGGCGCCATCGAGATGGCCGGCTGGGTGCATCTGAAGGTCGAGATCATCAAGGACGGCATGTCGAAGTACGGCATCAAGAATCCGATCTTCAAGCCGTCGCCGATCACGCCGACCTATAACGACTATCTGATCTTCGAAGGCATCTCGGTCGACGAGTGGGGCAAGCAGCATTACCTCGATGTGCACATCGCCTATCGGCAGGCCTGCCTCAACGCCATCGAATACCTGACCAAGTTCGGTTACTCGAAGGCGCAAGCCTACGCCATCCTCGGCACCGCGCCGGTGCAGGGACACATCTCCGGCGTGGTCGATATTCCGAACGCCTGCGCCACGCTCTGGCTGCCGACCGACATCTTCGAGTTCGATGTGATGCCGAGTTCGGCCGGTCCGGTGAAACACATTACCGGCGGTGTCGATATCCCGATGTCGCCGGATAAGTGAACTCACACGTGCGTTGAATCCCTGCGCGCACGTCGGATGCGGCGGCTTGGCGAAGCCGCCGCATCCACAACGCGCTCTCAGAAGGCCGAGATCATGCCCGTCTACGATTATCTTTGTGTCCATTGCGGACCGTTCACCGATATGCGGCCGATGGCCGAATGCGATCTCCCGCTGGACTGTCCCGAATGCGGCGAGGAAGCGCCGCGCGCTTTTCTCACCGCGCCGCATCTGGCCATGATGGATGCCGGCCGCCGCAGCGCGCATGCCACCAATGAACGCAGCGCGCATGCACCGATGAACTTGCAGCAGATGAAGAGCAAGCATGGCGCCGGCTGTTCCTGCTGCTCGGGCAAGAAATCGATGCGCTATACCAAGCGCGGCAAGGATGGCTCCAAGAGTTTCCCGACCAGCCGGCCCTGGATGATCAGCCACTGACCGAGAGCGCCGCCGCGGCGCTTGCGGAACAAAGCGCCCGGCCTTACGTTGCACCTGGATTGAGCAGGTGTGCGCATGGCGCCGCGTTCGTTCTGGAAAGGCTATCTCAAGCTCTCCCTCGTGACGTGTCCGGTCGCGATGATGCCGGCAACTTCCGAGCGGGAAAAAGTCCGCTTTCACACCCTGAACCGCAAGACCGGCGACCGGGTCGTCACGCAATATGTCGACGCGGTCAGCGGCAAGCCGGTGGCGGAAGACGACGAGGTCAAGGGCTACCCGCGCGGCGAGGACGATTACGTCCTGCTTGAAGACGATGAGCTCGAGGCGGTCGGCCTCGAAAGCACGCGCACCATCGATATCGACACGTTCGTGCCCGCCGATTCGATCGATTGGGTATGGTACGACAGGCCGCATTTTCTGATGCCCGACGATCCGGTCGGGCAGGAGGCGTTCTCCGTGATCCGCGACGCCATGGCGTCGACCAAGACGGCCGGCATCTCGCGGCTGGTGCTCTATCGGCGCGAGCGGGCGGTCATGCTCAAGCCGCACGACAAAGGCATCGTGTTGTGGACGCTGCGCTATGGCGATGAGCTGCGCGACGAGAGCGACTATTTCGCCGACATTGCCGACGGCAAGCCCGATGCCAAGCTGATGAGCCTGGTGACGAAGCTGATTGAACAGCGCACCAAGCCGTGGGACCCGGACATGGTCTCCGATCCGGTGCAGGCCCGCCTCATGGACATCATCGCCGACAAGAAGAAGGGCAAGAAGCCCCACGCCAAGCCGAAACACGAGGCCGAGGCGGAAGAGCCCAGCAACGTGATCAACATCATGGATGCGCTGCGCAAGAGCATCTCGTCGGAGAAGAAAACGTCGCGACGCAAGTGAGCGCGCGATTCCGCAACCTCACGCCGCCCTGCGCCGGAGCGATTTAGCAGGCGGTTCGATGCCGGTGACGTGACCAACATATTCCGTTCGTTCCCGCGAAAGCGGGGACCCGGCGCGGCATGGCCCGGCTGGATTCCCGCTTTCGCGGGAATGAGCGGGGGAGCGGCTACCGCACGGCTCATTCAAAGCCCACAACGATAAGGCAAGCCCGACTAAGCGATGGCCAAAACGAAGACTTTGACGAAGTGTCACGCCGCCTTGCGCCGGCGCGCCTTGGGCGCCTCGATTGGCGCCGCGGCGGCGCGGAAATTCTCCCAGGGATCGGCGGCAAGCGAGGCGAGCCGAGCCGGTGCGTTGTCGACCGTGAAATAGGCCGGTCCGATCGCGGGCCCAAGCTCATCCCAGGCTAGCGGCATCGACACCGCCGCCCCCGGCCGCGCGCGCGTCGAATAGGGCGCGACCGCGGTGGCGCCACGCTGATTGCGCAGATAGTCGACCAGGATTTTGCCGTGCCGTTTCGACTTCGTAATCGTCGATACGAAGCGGTCCGGGCTGTCGGCCGCCATGGCGTCGGCGATTCCCTTCGTGAAAGCCTTCACCGCCGGCCATTCCGCTTTCGGCTTGAGCGGCGCGACGACGTGCAGTCCCTTGCCGCCGGAGGTCTTGACGAAGGCCGTAAGCCCCGCGCGCTCGAGCCGCTGCCGCACTTCGCGGGCGGCCGCGACCACATCCGGCCAGGGCACGCCCTCGCCGGGATCGAGATCCATGATGATGGTGTCCGGGTGCTCCCAATCGCTGACGGTCGAGC
Source organism: Pseudolabrys sp. (assembly GCA_035549515.1). Classification (GTDB taxonomy): domain Bacteria; phylum Pseudomonadota; class Alphaproteobacteria; order Rhizobiales; family Xanthobacteraceae; genus Pseudolabrys. The sequence goes on from DASZQT010000058.1 coordinate 27,568, forward strand.
CCCAGGGATGGATTTCGAGCGCGCCGGATTGGACGAGGCCCATCAATCCATCAAGATCGTCAATACTGATGAGCGGCTGCTCCGACCGATGCTTGGGGTCCTTGACCAGCACGATGTTGGGATTGAGCCCTTTCCAGCCATGCTTCTGGAAGAACTTCCCACCGGTGATGCCGTCGGGCGCGCGCACCAAAGCCAAAGGACGCCCCACGACATAGGGCGCCATCCAGCGCCAGACCTCGGCATAGTAGTTGGCCAGCCCTTCCTTGGTGACGCCCGCGTCGGGCCAATAGAGGCGGTCGGGATGCGTGAGCTTGACCGTGCGCCGTTGCGGGTCCGGCTTATCCGTTTGGGATCGAGGCGCCGCTTCCCGCACGATCTCCCCTGCCGGCTTGTCCTCGCGCAACCCGCGGAACGAAGCATGGCGCAGATGCCCGTCCGCGGTCCAGGCGCGGAATTCCACTTCCGCCACCAGGTCGGGCCGCACAAATTGGACGCCGCGTGCATCGTCGGCGCTCAACCGCACGCCGAATGGACTTGATGCGACGCGCATGCGGTCGAGCCGCTTGAACAGGCTCTCGGCGACGGCTTGCGTGAATCCGGTGCCGACCCGTCCGACCGGGTGCAGCACGCCCTCCTCATAGACGCCGAGCACAAGCGAGCCGATCGCCTTGCGCGCGGTGGTGGAGGGTACATAGCCCGCGATGACGAATTCCTGCCGCGCCGAGCACTTCGACTTGATCCAGCTCTTGCCGCGTCCCGACTGATAGGGCGCATCGCGCAGCTTGGAGACGACACCCTCCAGACTGAGCCGGCAGGCATGGCGCAGGACGAGGTCGCCCTTTTCGGTGAAGTGGCGACTGTAGCGGATGATGCCGTCGCCGGGCGCAACAATGGCCTCGAGCAATTCCTTGCGGCGGATCAAGGGGACCGCGCGCAAGTCGTAGCCGTCGAGATAGAGCAGGTCGAAGACATAGAACACGAAGCGGTCGCTGCGGCCTTCCGACAGATCAGCTTGCAGGGCCGAGAAATCGGACGCGCCGCTGCCCACTTCCACCACCAGTTCGCCATCGAGAGTGGCGTTTGCGACCGGCAGCTCACCAAGCGCATCGAGCAGTGGTTTGCCGAATTTCTTGCTCCAATCCAAACCGCTGCGCGTCAGCAGTTTCACGCGGCCGCGCTCGATGCGGGCCTGCAGGCGATAACCATCGAATTTGATTTCGTGCAGCCAGCGCGCGCCTTTCGGCGGCGCGGCGGCGAGTTTCGCCAGCGTCGGCTCGATGAAAGCGGGCTGGACCGCTTTCTTGGCGCCTTTGACCTTGGCGAGGTCGGTCGCGGTCGCCGGCGAAGCCGTCTTCTCGGCTGTCCTCCTGGCCGCCGACGATGATGCGTGGCCATTCGGCTTCTTGGCCTTGCGCTTGATCCGCCCGGTCTTCGACGACCAGCCCGGCGCTTCGCCGGCGACCTCGTCGAGGTCGCGGCCGGTCTTGGCCGAGGCCGGCTGCTCCTGAAGGATATCGGGTGCGCCTTCCGTGCGGGCGAACTCGTCGTCGCCCTTGATCAGCAGCCAGTTCTCGCGCTTCTCGCGCGGCTTGCCGCGCATGCGCACCAGATGCCAGCGCCCGTTCAGCTTTTCGCCGTGCAGCTCGAAATCGAGATGGCCCTTGGCGTAACCCTTATGCGCGTCGCCGATCGGCTCCCAGGTGCCGCGATCCCAGACGATGACGGTGCCGCCGCCATATTCGCCCTTCGGAATGGTGCCTTCGAAATCGCCATAGTCGAGCGGATGGTCTTCGACGTGAACGGCCAGGCGCTTTTCGCCCGGAACGAGACTTGGCCCCCTGGTCACGGCCCAGCTCTTGAGCACGCCGTCCATTTCCAGCCGGAAGTCGTAGTGCAGGCGCGTGGCGTCGTGTTTCTGAATGACGAAGCTGTGGCCCGCCTTGCGCGCCCGCCGGCCGCGTGGTTCCGGCGTGGCCGTAAAGTCGCGCTTCTTACGATAGGTTTCGAGCGCCATGGCTCAGCTCGCCTTGCGGCGGGCCGCCGTGCGCTTTGCTTTGGCGCCCCGCGTCGCCTTTCGCGGCGCCTTGGCGCGGGCAGGCTTCGCGCCGACACCGGCGCTCTCGCGCAGCGCGGCCATCAGGTCGACCACCTTCCCCTCCTTCGGCCGCTTCGGCGCCGCGATCGTCTTGCCCTCGGCCTTGGCCTTCACCAATTCGGCAAGCGCCGCCTCATAGCGGTCGTCGAATGTCGAAATATCGAACTTGCCCTTTTTGGTCTTAATGATGTGCTCGGCCAGTTCGAGCATCTCGCCCTTGATTTTCGTCGCCGGTATATCGTGAAATGCTTCCTTGGCCGAGCGCACTTCGTAATCGAAATTGAGCGTGGTGGCGATCAGTCCCTTGCCATGCGCGCGGATGAGCACCGTGCGCACACGCCGAAACAGCACCGCGCGCGCGATTGCCGCGACATTGCGTTTGCGCATGCCCTCGCGGATCAAAACGAAATTGTCGTCCGCCATCTTGTCGGAGGGCGCGAGATAATAAGGCCGGTCGAAATAGAGATCGTCGACCTCCCCGCAATCGATGAAGGCCGAGACCGACAGCGTCTTGTCGCTCTCCGGTACGGCGGCCGCCACCTCCTCGGGTTCGAGCATGACGTATTCGCCCTTGGCGACCTCGTAGCCCTTGACCTGATCGTCTCCGTCGACCGGCTTGCCGGTCTCGGCGTCGACGAATTGCCGATGCACCCGATGGCCGGTGGCGCGATTGATGGTATGCAGCGCGATCCGGTCGGAGGACGATGCGGCCGTATAAAGGGCGACCGGGCAGGTCACCTCGCCAATTTTCAAAAATCCCTTCCAGTTGGCGCGCGGTGCCACGTTGCTGCTGTCCTATTGGGCAATCGGATGGGTGGGCCATGCTCGCCCGCCGAGCGCTGGCGGGCAACCAAATTTAACGTTCCGCCGCGCGGCTTTGTTCCAAGACTTGGAACGCACCGATGGCGGGACGACCCGCGATTTCATGAGCCGCGGGTGAAACGTCGCCGCGCAAGTCGGCTTTCATCGCTTGTCGAGTGGCGAAGCGAAAAAATTGCACTCAGCAAGTTTGGCTCGGCACCTTGTTATTCTAGATGAATGAAATTTCTTGGCGGTATTCATGCAATTCCCAGCGTGAATTTTCCAAGCGTCGAATTGTTCCGCATTTACCGTGGCTTCCGAATTGCACGAACGACTTGTGATTTTTTGACCATGTCCGCCGTCAGACGTGCGGGAAGCCTCGTGTGACGGCGGTTGCACGCGGTGCGGCGCACGCCCGGCGGCGGCCGCGCTGTGCTCGGCAGGAATTTATTAAATCCCGAGACACAAGCATTGCTCGCATCTTCACGCGCAAACGAGACATCTGCCCCTTCATTGCTGCCTCGAAATTCAAATGGGTATCTCCCGTGGAAGTCGACAGTTCGCCGGCGCACCGAGTCGTTTTTGACGGCGTTCAGACGGTGCGCAACATCCAATCAGCTTACGATCGCCTGGCCGTGGCGATCGCCGAACATCGGACCATCGAGGTCGATTGCGACGGCATCGCCGAACTCGACCTCAGCCTGATCCAGCTTCTCATCGCCGCCAAGCGTAGCGCCGACAAGAACGGAAAGTCGCTGCGGCTGGCGGCGCCGGCCAGCGGCATCCTGCGCAGCGCGCTAGATCGCGCGGGCTTCTTGAGCGCCGGCAACGACGCCTCCCACCACGCTGCGTTCTGGCTGAAAGGACCCAACGCCGCATGAGCAAAACAATCCTCAGTGTCGACGATTCCGCAAGCGTGCGTCAGATGGTGCAGCTCACGCTGCAGGGCGCCGGCTATCGGGTGATCCAGGCCAATGACGGCGCCGACGGACTCGCCAAGGCGCAGTCCTCAACGGTCGACATGATCGTCACCGATCTCAACATGCCGGTGATGAACGGGCTCGGTTTGATCCAGGAATTGCGCAAGCTGCCGGCCTATCGCGGCGTGCCGATCATCTTCCTGACCACCGAGTCCGATCCCGAGATGAAGAAGAAGGCGAAGGAAGCCGGCGCCACCGGCTGGATCACCAAGCCGTTCCAGAAGGATCAGCTCATCGCGGTCGTTAAGAAGGTGCTCGGCCCATGACCACGATGGATGCGGCGGATACTTTCCGGCAAGAAGCGCAGGAACTGCTGGAGCAGCTCGAGCATGTGCTTCTCGATCTCGAACGCCAGCCGGCCGATAGCGATCTGATCGACAGCGCCTTCCGCGCGCTGCACACGATCAAGGGCTCCGGCGCCATGTTCGGTTTCGACCGCGTGGCGGCCTTCACCCATCATGTCGAGACCGCCTTCGATCTCGTGCGCAAGGGCAGGATTACGGCGAGCGGCGAATTGATCGCCCTGACCCTTGCTGCGAAAGACCGCATGCGGCGGCTGATCGAAGCGCCCGACGAGGCCGACGATACCGCCGGCCACGCCATTCTCGGACGCCTGCAGGCCGCGGTCGACAGCGCCAGCCTCGAAGCTAAGCCGGTCGAGAAGGGGCCGATGACCTGGCGCGTGCGCTTCCGCCTGCCGAAAGGCGCCATGGTGTCCGGCTCCAATCCGCTGCTGCTGCTCGGCGAATTGCAGGATCTCGGTCGCGCGACGGTGGTCGCGCATACCGATACCGTTCCGGCGCTCGACGATCTCGATCCCACCGAATGCTATGTCGGCTGGGACGTCGTGCTCACCACCGAACAGAAACGCGAAGCCATCGAGCAGGTGTTTCTGTTCCTGCTCGACGACATGGAATTGTCGGTCGACCGTATCGACCCGGCGGCCGAGACCAAGCGGGTCGGCGAGATTCTGGTCGAGCGCGGCGACGTCGCGCCGGAAGCGGTCGGCGATGCGCTGGCGAAGCAGGAGCCGCTTGGCCAGATCCTGGTCAAGTCCGGCACGGTCAGCGAGGACAAGGTGAGCGCGGCGCTGGCCGAGCAGCAGCATCTGCGCGCCTCGTCGGCCGGCGGCAAGAATGGCAGCAGCATTCGCGTGCCGGCCGAGCGCCTCGACGAGATGATGGATCGCGTCGGCGAACTGGTCATCGCGCAATCACGCCTCAAGCAGCTTACCGCCGCGACCGACGATGCGCAGGTCAAATCGGTGGTCGAGGAAATCGAGCGCCTGGCCGGCGAATTGCAGGACATCACCATGGGCGTGCGCATGGTGGCGATCGGCACATTGTTCGGCCGCTTCCGCCGCCTGGTGCACGATCTGTCGCGCGATCTCGGCAAGGAGATCGAGCTGGTTACTTCGGGCGAGGAGACCGAGCTCGACAAGACCGTGATCGAGCGGCTGGCCGATCCGCTCGTGCATCTTATCCGCAACGCCAGCGACCACGGGCTGGAAGCACCGGAGGGCCGCGCCGCCGCCGGCAAGCCGGCAAGCGGCCGCATTACACTGACCGCGCGTCACTCCGGCGCGGAAGTCCTGATTTCGGTCAAGGACGACGGCCGCGGACTCGATCGCGCCCGCATCCAGGCCCGCGCGGAAGAGAACGGCCTATTGTCGGCCGGCGCAAAGATCGCCGACGAAGACTTGCTCAAGATCATCTTCGAGCCAGGCTTCTCGACCGCCAAGGAGGTCACCAACCTCTCCGGCCGCGGCGTCGGCATGGACGTGGTCAAGCGCACCATCGAAGAACTGCGCGGCAGCATCGACGTGCACAGCAAGCCGGGCGAGGGCGCGGAAGTCACGCTGCGGCTGCCGCTGACGCTCGCGATCATCGACGGCCTCCTGGTGCGCATCGGGCGCGGCCGCTACGTCATCCCGCTCTCGGCGGTGGAGGAGTGCGTCGAGCTGACGCCCGAGGACGACGCGCGCTCGACCGGCCGCTGCTTCCTCAACATCCGCGACGAGCTGGTGCCGTTCATTCGGCTCCGCGAATCGTTCCGCTCGCCGATCCCGCCCGATCGCTATCAGAAAGTGGTGATCGTCTCGGCCGGCGAATCGCGCGTCGGGCTGGTGGTCGACCAGGTCGTCGGCGACCACCAGACCGTCATCAAGTCGCTCTCCAAGCTGCATGCCGATGTCGCGGCCTTCTCGGGCGCGACCATCCTGGGAGACGGCACGGTCGCGCTCATCCTCGATGTGCCGCAACTGGTCGAAGACGGCCAGCATCTCGACGACCGTCTCAAGGCCGCCGGTTGACAGGGGAGGAGAGCACCATGAACGCGCCCAAACTCGACCGCCCGCTCGAAGTGCTGACCATGGCGCTGCAAGGCCAGACCTTCGCGCTGGAGGCCGCCCATGTGCGGGAAATCCTCGACGTGGTGCCGGTCACCGAAGTGCCCGGCAGCCAGCCCTATGTCAGCGGCATCATCAATGTGCGCGGCAAAGTCGTGCCGCTCGCCGATCTGCGCCTCAAGTTCGGCATGGAGCAGAAGCCGGACACCATCGACACCCGCATCGTCGTGATCGAAGTCGATCTCGACCGCGTCCCGACCATCGTCGGCCTGCGCGCCGACAAGGTCTACGAGGTGACCGAACTGGCGCCTTCGGCGCTCGCCGATGTGCCGCGCGTCGGCATGCGCTGGCGTCCGGAATACATCCGCTACATCGGCAAGCGCGGCGATGACTTCATCGTCGTGCCCGACATCGCCCGCATTCTGTCGCCGAACTCCGCCGAGCCGGCGATCGACAATCCCACCTCGGATCGCAGGACGGCCAGCCTCGCCGTCGCCAGCCATTAAGGAGACCTCCAATGCGATTCACGATCAA